>CAZUXV010000017.1:0-27284 GCA_964624445.1 uncultured Oscillospiraceae bacterium
TCATACATCTTCGGAACGCCGTACATATAGGCCTTCGGAGGCATGGTCTGATGGAAGGCCGTGTCGAAAACCGCCACCTGGGGCGTTCCCTTCATGACCTTTTCACAGGCTTCGATGCCCATCAGGTTGGCGGGATTGTGCAGCGGTCCAAGTGGGAAGCAGTCACGGATAGCCTGCTTGGCCGCGTCGTTCACGATTACGGAAGCCGTAAACGCGTTGCCGCCGTGCAGCACCCGGTGGCCCACGGCGCCGATCTCATCGGTGCTCTTGATTACGCCGAACTCCGGATCCTGCAGGATCTTGAGCATCAGCTGGGCGGCGGCTTCATGGTCCGGAATTTTCTGGGAAATCTCGGTCTTTTTGTCTCCGGCGCTGTGCTTCAGTCTGCTGCCTTCGATACCGATCCGCTCGACCAGGCCCTTGGCTAGCTCTTTCTCGCCGTCCATGTCGATCAGCTGATATTTCAGAGAGGAAGAACCCGCGTTTACAACCAGAATTTTCATAATCTATCGTACTCCTTCTTTTATTTGACAACCAAGTTATATTATACTCCCGATTTGCTTGAAAATAAACCCCTTAAATGCTACTATTCATTGTAAATGATTCATACAGCAGGAGGTGCCCGTCATGAAGATCCTGGGGATCGTCGCGGAATATGATCCGTTTCATAACGGACATCTGTATCATCTCACGGAAGCAAAAAAACAGGTTTCCCCGGACCTGACCTATATCGTGCTCTCCCCCTGTATCAAGCAGCGGGGCGGCCTGGCGCTCCTGTCCCCGGGTGATCGGGCCCGCTGTGCCCTGGAGGCCGGGGCGGACGCCGTTTTCTCCCTGCCTGTCTGCTGGACGCTGCGGGACGCGGAGCACTATGCCCTGGGTGCAGTTTCTCTGCTAGCCGGTCTGGGGGCAACCCATCTCGCCTTCGGGGCGGAAACCGCGGAAACTGCCCTGCTGGGCCGTACGGCAGATCTGCTGGAAAACCCTCCGTCCCGGTTCAACGAAGTCCTGAAGGAAACCCTTGCCGGCGGCTCCGGCTGGCCCGCTGCCGTATCCGCCGCGCTGGCGGACGTGTTGCCGGAAGCCCGGGGTCTGCCGGACAAACCGAACAACATCCTTGCCGTCTGTTATCTCCGTGCCATTCGCCGTCTTGCGCTGACCCTGCAGCCGGTGGTAATTCATCGGGCCGGAAGCTATCACGCCGCCGCTGTCAATCCGGAGTCTCCTTCCGCCTCGGCACTGCGGGAGGCGCTGCTCCGCGGCAGTTATACGGAAGCTTTTGCCGGCGTGCCGTCTTGTACTGCTGAAATCCTCCGCCGCCGCTTCCTGGAGGGCCGAATTCCGGACGAAAAGATCCTCGATTCCCTGCTGCTCTCCCGGCTTCGCGCCATGACAGACCATGAATACCGGTGCATGCCGGACCTGTCCGAAGGAATGGAGAACGCGTTGCAGGCCGCCGCCCGCTCAACGGACAGCCGGAACGGGCTGATCGCTGTGCTGACGGGCAAGCGCTACCCTGCCGCCCGGCTCAGCCGCCTGTGCGCCTGCGCACTCCTCGGTTTGACCGCGGAACAGATCAGCGCCGCTCCCCTGCCGGAGAACGCACTGCTCCTGGGCCTGCGGAAAAACCGGGAGATGACTGCCGGCTGGAAAAAACTGCCGATCCCGGTGATTCCCACTTTTACGGAATGGAAAAAGGCCGCACATCATGCCGACCTGGCCGCCTGGCGCCTGTGGGCCCAGTGCTGCCGGATGCCGGATACGCTGCCTTTCAGTGAACAGATCGTGATCCTGTAATCAGGCGGAGTTCATCTCCGCTTTTTTACTGTCCCAGAATTCTCCGGGCGACGTGGACGCCGCTGGCGCTGGCGTGGGACAGGCTGTGGGTGACGCCGCTGCCGTCGCCGATGACATACAGGCCCGGGTAGGCCGTTTCCAGATTCCCGTCCAGTTCTACTTCCATATTGTAGAACTTGACCTCTACGCCGTAGAGCAGCGTATCGTCGTTGGCCGTACCGGGCGCGATTTTGTCCAAAGCGTAAATCATTTCGATAATGCCGTCCAGGATCCGTTTCGGGATCACCAGGCTCAGGTCTCCCGGCGTTGCGGACAGGGTCGGCGTAACAAAGGAATCAGCTATCCGTCCGGGTGTGCTCCGCCGTCCCCGTACCAGATCCCCGAAGCGCTGGACAATCACACCGCCGCCCAGCATATTGCTCAGCCGGGCGATAGATTCGCCGTAGCCGTTGGAATCCTTGAAGGGCTCCGAAAAATGCTTGCTCACCAGCAGGGCAAAATTGGTGTTTTCCGTATGTTTCGCCGGATCCTCATAGCTGTGGCCATTGACGGTCACGATGCCGTTGGTGTTTTCGCTGACCACGGCGCCGTTGGGGTTCATGCAGAACGTCCGTACCAGATCCTCGAACTTTTCCGTCCGGTAGACAATCTTGCTCTCATACAACTCGTCCGTCAGATGGCTGAACACCTGGGCCGGCAGTTCCACCCGCACGCCGATGTCGACCCGGTTGCTTTTGGTGGAAATGCCCATTTCCCGGCAGACGCCTTCCATCCATTTGCTCCCGCTACGGCCGACGGAAATCACGCACTGGGCCGCAGAGTAGCTCCGGCCGTCCTCCAGGGTCACCCGGTAGCCTTCACATTCCCGGGTCACGGAAGTCACAGGGGCCTCAAAGAAGAAATCGACTTTATCTTTCAGTTCGTTATACAGGTTGGTCAGCACCACATAATTGATATCCGTTCCCAGGTGCCGGACCTGGGCGTCCAGCAGGTGCAGTCCGTTCTGCAGGCAGGTTTTCCGAATGGACGTACTGGCAGTGGAATAGAGTTTTGTGCCTTCGCCGCCGTATTTCAGGTTGATCTCGTCCACATAGCGCATCAGTTCCAGTGCCCGTGCCTTACCGACGTGCTCATGGAGGCTGCCGCCGAAATCGTTGGTGATATTGTATTTTCCGTCGGAAAAAGCGCCTGCTCCGCCGAAGCCGCTCATGATGGAGCAGCACTTGCAGCGCACGCACGCCTTTACTTTAACCCCGTCGATGGGACATTTGCGTTTGTCCAGCGTCCGGCCCAGTTCAAAGACTGCCGTCCGCAGCGGTTTTTCCGCTTTTTCCGTCAGTTCGTAGGCAGTGAAGATCCCGCCGGGACCCGCCCCGATAATCAGCACGTCATAATCCATGTTTGATTCAGTCTTTCTGTCGTTTGTCCGGATGAAATCCGGCGGTGGAATTATACCATCCGGATTGAAAAAAAGAAATGTTTTTTGCTTTTCTTTTCAAAATTGTTTCATCTTTTTGTCGCAAATGCGAAATAACTCTTTCTTCTTTTTCGTTTTTATTATATAATGAGAGGTGAACTTTCATTAACCCCTGAAGGAGTGTTGTTATCCATGCGGAAACGCTTTGCTTTGCTGCTTGTCCTGATCATGCTGTTCCCCCTGCTTCCCGCGGCGGCGGAAGAGCCCGTGCCCACGATGGATCCGGCTGCCTGGGCCAGTAAATCCGTAGGCGAGAACGATCCGATGGATTTTACCTCTCTGACCTGGGATGAGATCCCGCCGACCATTGAAGGCCAGCATCACTACCTGCTCCTCTGCATCGACCAGTGGGACCGGGGCGTCCGGCCCGAAGGCATTGATGTACCGGCCTACAGCAGCGGCGCCGGCGGCGGCCGGAAGGATGAATACGGCAACACGGACGGCATCGTCATCCTGACGCTGGACACCCGCGCCCACCGGGTCATGATCACCTCCATCACCCGCGACACGCTGATCGAGAAAGTGAACCTCAGCGGCGACACAAAGAAATACGGCCGCATCAACCGCGTGTTCAACGATTACGGACCGGAAGTGCTGGCGGAGATCATCAGCCGACACCTGGGCATCAAAATAGAAAAATACATCGTCTTCACTTTCCGCCAGATCGCCAATATCGTGGATTATATGGGCGGGGTTCAGATCGAGCTTTCTGCGGATGAGGTCAAAGCCCTGAAGGACGACGTTTATCCGGGAACAATCACCAGCCCCAACGGCGTTGACATCACGGACCTGTCTCGCAATACCCCCGGACTGTATACGTTTAAGACCACGTCCAGGGCGAAGGCAAGAGATGACGGCAAGGCTACAGGCGGCGTTTCAGCCGTGCTGTATATGCGGATCCGGAAAACCGGCGGAGACGGAGATTTCATGCGTACCCAGCGGGTCCGGAACGTGCTGAGCCTCCTGGCGGACAAATGCCGCGACATGACCCTGGATGACGCCAAGGCGCTGGTCAACAACATCCTGGACGGCAATTCCAACCAGACAAACATCACCATGAACGAAGCGCTGGAGGCGGCAGAATACGCCTACGGCCTCCGGACCTGCACGATCGAGGAATACCGTGTCCCGGGCGAAGGACTCAAGCGTTCCCACCATTTTGCCAACATGGCCACCTGGGAAGTCAACTGGGGCAGGGTCCGGGAAGAATTTGCCGATTATCTCCAGTCCTCTTTCCTGGTGGCGGATGACGAAGACGAGGACGACGACTTTTAAGATTACGGAATAGGAGTATGCGATGAAGTGTCCGGAATGCGGTCAGTGGAACCGCGCCTCCATGCCTCACTGTATACAATGCGGTGCGCCGCTGAATATTGACGAAGCTTCACGGCTGCAATGGAAGGATAAGCTGAAGGACGGCGGACCTTCCACTGCTTATCTGCGGGCGGACGAATTCGGGCAGGTGGACGCCACCCCTGATGCCCGGGACTCGCTCGCCGGAGAAATGCAGGAACTGAAAAAGCGTAAGCGCGAAGGTGCCGAGCGGCAGAGCCGCCTGACCGCAAAAACGCGGGAGCGCTCATCCTCGGAAGTCGTTGTTACGGAAGAACCTGCTTCTGCCGTCCGTTCCCGGAGATCCCGGCATGACGACGTTCCCCAGACCGCAGTCCGTATCCAGACTTCTTCCCGGAACGACCGTACCCGCCGGGAGGAATCAGAGATCTGGCACAAGGTCCGTTTTATGGATGAAAACGGTGCCTTTGCCGAAAGCCGGACCTATGATCCGGCTCCTTCGGGAACCTATACCCAGGGAACCGGTTCGTGGCATCTGGCCGGTCCCCTCGGAAAGCAGATTGCTCCCCCGCCGGAACATAAGCATCTTTTCCTGAAAGTCCTGCTGGCGGTGATCCTGCTGGCCGCTGTCGGTGCGGGCGGATATTTCGGTTACAAGGCCCTTGCAGGAGAAAAAGGACCTTCCGTCAATAAGGACGCCATTGTGACAGCTTCCCTGATGGACGATCTTCCCGCCCATACCATTCTGATTCCCGGCGAGGAAGGAACCACCATCTATATCCGTGAGCTGCATGCCAGCTACAATGTCCTCGACGGTTTTGCCACCATTGAAGTGGCTGATCATACCTGGTATGACAATCTGGAAGGCGCGCTGGACGAAACCATGGACGTCACCCTGACACCCTTTCTGAAATCCGCCTCCGGCAAGCAGACGCCGCTAGATCTGGTCACCTACCAGATTACCATTCCCCTCAGCCCCATCACGCTGGAATCTCCTGACGCGCTCCGCACCACTGTTTCCACAACCATGTCGGCAATCAAAATCGTTGTCCGGCCCGGATCGAGGGTTATGGTCAATGACAAGGACTGCAGCGATACCGTCAACTCAGAAACGGGTGAAATGAGCTACAACGCGATGGTGCAGCCCATCGGCGACAACCCCTATAAGATTACCGTACGCTCCCAGTACTGCCGGGAAAACTCGCTGACCATCGTCCTCTACCGCGAGAAACAGGAGGTTCCGCTGGATCTTTCCGTCGGCACCTACGGCACAACCGACCAGAAAAACATGAAGGTAACCGCCACCACGCTGCCCGGCGCCTATGTGGAGGTGCTGACCCCCCATGCGGACCTGAACATCACGGACCTGGACTCCACAGGCAAGTTTTCCTTCAACGCGGTGTTTGACCATATCGGTTACAACACGATCAGCATCAAAGCCTCCTACGGAAACAAGAAGCCGTCCATCGTCAACCATGAAGTCTATTATCTGCCGCCGGCGGATGAATATACAAAGAAGGCCTGGCCGCTGACCGCGGAAGGATACAGTGAACTGCTGAACAACCTCCCAGTCCGTATCGCCAACAACCAGGTTTACGTGGTCAAGGGCTACGTCCAGTATTCTGTTTCCGACAAGCCCCAGCGCGTGGTGATCAACACCAGTGAGGACGGAAAATCCCAGCCAGTGCTCGTGGAGAATTTCACAAAGATCCGCTGGGAGGTCGGAAAGTATTACCGGATTTATGCCGACGCCGCCTCTTCCTACAGCAGTATGCCCTGGCTGAACGCCAGATATACTTATACGAAATAAAACAGCAGTCCTGTTGACATAAAGGAGATTCGTATCATGAAAAGAATGTTCCCTCTCCTGCTGGTTCTGATGCTGTGCGCCGTTTCCGCGCTTGCGGATCCGCTGAACCTTCAGGAAGATCTTTGCGGCAGCATTTCAGAACCCTGTGACGAAAACGACCCGTCTGCGGGAACCTTTGCTTTCAGCTACCGCTATCCCTGTGTGAACGAAGAGGGGGAAGACGGCGCCGCAATCAACGCCTTCTTCCGGACAAAAGCGGAATACCTGGAAGACTTCACCATCCCGATGTACCGCGGTGAAAACGCCTCCACCGAATGGACCTATACCGTCACCTGCAACAATGACGATTACTTTTCCGTGCTTCTGAAACGGGAAAAAACCACAGAGGACGGCACTGCAGTGAAATGGGAAGCCTGTGTTTTCTCCAGGAAAAACCCGGATCCCGGCAGTTCCTATACGCTTCCGAAACTCCTGAATATCCTGGATGCGGATGAAAATGAGGAATGGATCCGGGAGCACCAGAATGAAAAAGCCAACGAGGCCGTTCGCGGGCTGGTCTGGGACATGATGGAGGAAAATGAAGCCGGGATTGAGTATTATCCGGACTATCTGGAAGAGTACCTTCTTGAGGATCTGAACCCTGAAGAGGATTATTATCTGGACGAAGACGGAGAGCCTGTTTTCTATCTGAATCCCGGCATTGCCGCGCCCGTGGAATTCGGTTTGCTTATTTTCCCGATCACGCTGGAAGAAATCGACGATGAATTGTAAGATACCGCAGGAATACAGAAAAAGTCCGTGCATTTCCGTCTGAACAAGCGTATAATGACCACAATCATTTTATCGGGAAAGAAGGAACCGTCATGCTGGATATCAAAGTCACCCTTTCACAGAACCTGAAACAGAAACCCGCGGATGAGTCTGCCCTCGGCTTTGGCCGGATCTTTACCGACCATATGTTCCTGATGGATTATGAACAGGGCATCGGCTGGAACAATGCGCGCATCGTCCCCTACGGCGATTTCGCCATGGATCCCGCTTCGATGGTCCTGCATTACGGCCAGGCCATCTTCGAAGGTTCCAAATGCTACCGCCGCGCCGACGGCGGCCTGCAGCTCTTCCGCCCCCAGGACAACCTGGCCCGCATGAGCCGCAGCGCGAAACGCATGGGCATGCCTGCCCTGGACGAAGAATCCGCCCTGGAAGGCCTCAAACAGCTGATCAAAATCGAGGAAGCCTGGGTTCCGCATCGTGACGGCACCTCCCTGTATATCCGTCCGACCATGATCTCCATGGACGTGGGCCTGGGCGTGCACGCCTCCAAAAAGTACCTGTTCTTCATCATCCTGAGCCCCGTCGGCGCCTATTATAAAGAAGGCCTGAAACCCGTCAGCATCTATGTTGAGGATAAATACGTCCGTGCGGTCCGCGGCGGCGTCGGCTTCACCAAGTGCGCCGGCAATTATGCTGCGTCCATCCTGGCCGGTTCCGTTGCCGAGGAAAAAGGATTCTCCCAGGTGCTCTGGCTGGACGGCGTGGAACAAAAATATGTTGAAGAAGTCGGTTCCATGAACATGATGTTCGCTTACGGCAAAAAAATCGTTACGCCGATGCTGAACGGTTCCATCCTGCCCGGTATCACCCGGGACAGCGTGCTGAAGCTTGCCCGCTCCATGGGGTATGAAACCGAAGAAGGCCGTCTCGACATCGGCAAAATCTTCGCCGACGCCAAATCCGGCGCGCTGACAGAAGCCTTCGGCACCGGTACCGCCGCGGTCATCAGCCCCGTCGGAACCCTTGCCATGGAAGATGAAAAGATCACGATCGGCGACGGCGGCATCGGCAAGGTAGCCCAGTCCCTTTACGACACCCTTACCGGTATCCAGTACGGCCGGATCGAAGACAAGTTCGGCTGGATCGTCAAACTGTAATATTTGTGCTATAATATTCGGGCCGCAGAATGTTTCTCCGGCCCGAATATTGTTTTTCAATCAGATAAGAGGATTCGGCATGTTAAGGCATTACGATACCCGCACCCTCCAGTGGGCTGACAAGACCATGAGCGTCATGCGGGCGGATCAGCTGGAAGCCTGTGAGAAGGATCTCACCGGTCTTCCTTCACGTTGCCTTTTTGAGCCGGAATGCAGCAATATTGATGCTGAAAAACTATATGAACTCTCATTCTTTGCTGACGAGGACCGCAACGCCTCCGGCCGTGCCCTCCGCCCGGCGCTGCATACAGTTGAACAGCTGCGCAACCGTGTGCTTCATACGTTCGTCCAGGAATGCGCGCTCCTTTCTGTGGAAGAGCATGATCTGCTGGTCCGGGCGGTGCTGTTCGGCGGCCGGATCTCCCTGAACGACTGGAATCAACTGATCCCCGCCCGGGCGCTGGTGCGCCGTCTCTGGTGCCGTGTGGAAGGCATCGGCGAAAACGCGGTCCTGGTCATGCCGCACCAGCTGTGCGCGTCCGCTTTGCTGCTTCTTGCCGGTGACAGCCATAAAGCTGTCCGGAATATCGTGGAACAGGTCCATGACAGTATCGAGAATACGCTTTATCTGCTCGGTGCCGCCCAGGCCGCCGGGCCTGCGCGCCATATGGCGTCCCTGCTGAAAGACACCTGCGCCGCCGGTCATCCGGAACTGATCACCCGCTTTCTGCTCGCCGGCTACGACTATGTTTATGACCGCGGCGGAAATCTGCTGCTGATCCATCCCGGACTGGCGGATCCGGAAAAGATGATGGGGATCACAAACACGGAAATGAATCCGGAAGCGCTCAGTAAAGCTTCCGACAGTATCAACGATCTGGAATCACCTCTCTATGAACGGATGCTCGGACTGCTGATTGATGTGACCCGGCCTGAGATCACGCCCGAAGACGCGGTCGAAGACCTGATCATCCTGGCTAAACAGGAAGTGCCATGGAAAGACATGCTGGAAGTTCTTTCTTCCCTGCTGATCTGTCAGCCCACGCCGGAGATGCGTTCTGCCCTGAAGGATCTGAGCGACCGCGTCCCCCGCTGGCTGAGCCTGAGCACCTCACGGGTACAGTGATATGCCGCTGAAAGAATCAGTCATTTCTCACCAGTTTGCCGGAAAACGCGTTTCCGACTGTGTGCGCGCCATGCTGCCGGATCTTCCCGAAAGCGTGATTCGCAGAATCTTTGCGGACCGGGACGTGAAACTGGACGGAAAACGTGTTTCACGTGACGAAACCGTACAGGCAGGACAGTCCCTGAAGATTTATGTACCGGACGCCTGTATGTCAGATTCAGCGTCTGTACCGCCGCTCGATGTTGTCTATGAGGACGACGACATACTGCTTGTCAACAAACGGGCCGGTATCAGTGTAGAACCGGACGCCCGCGGCAGCACAACCCTGACCGACCTGTGCGCCGCATGGGTAAAAAGCCGGGATTCTGAAGCCGCTTCCCCCGCGGCATGCCATCGTCTGGACAACCGTACCTGCGGACTCTGTCTGTTCGCGAAAAACGAGCGGGCGCTTGAGATCCTGCAGGATGTATTCCGTACGAGGAGCCTTGAAAAGTGTTATGTCTGTCTGGTGCGCGGGATCATGAAGCCCCCCTCTGCAGTCTGCAGCGCCTGGCTGGTCAAGGATGCCCGGAAGGCCATCGTCCGGATTACCGATCGTCCGGAAAGGGACGCAAAACCCATTGAAACCGGTTATGAAACGCTCCAAAGCGGCCCGGTTTCCCGTTTGCGCATCCATTTGATTACCGGACGCACGCATCAGATCCGCGCCCATCTCGCCGCCCTCGGTCACCCGGTGCTCGGTGATGATCTTTACGGAGACCGGGATTTCAACCGGCGGGAAAAAGCCCGTTCGCTGAAGCTCTGCGCCGTTTCCCTGAAACTGGATACCGCCGGTCGTCTTCCTGCCCTTGACGGACGTGAATTCACGGTCGAACCGCCGTTTTAATTGCAGAGCAGTTGTCCAAATCTTGATTTGTGTAACAACTGCCATGCCCAGCCGTCAAAGTGCCAAAGGTACTTTGGTAACGGCGAACTCAGAATTATGAATTGATAGGAGGCTGTATTATGCTTGCATCCCGTCCCCCGCTCGGCTGGAACTCCTGGAACACCTTCGGTGAACATATCAGTGACGCACTGATCCGCGAAATGGCGGATTACATGACAGACAAAGGATGGCGTGATGCCGGATATGAGTATCTGGTCATAGACGACTGCTGGTCGCTCCGTGACCGTGATGAAAACGGCCTGCTGGTTCCTGATCCGGAAAAATTCCCTCACGGGATGAAAAACCTGGCGGACTACGTCCATTCCAAAGGGCTGAAGTTCGGCATGTATTCCTGTGCCGGCGTCATGACCTGCGCCTCCTACCCTTCCAGCTATGATCATGAGTATGTCGACGCGAAGACCTTCGCCTCCTGGGGCGTAGACTTTCTGAAGTATGACTTCTGCAACTTTCCGGAATCCGGCGACTGCCGCAACCGCTACCAGACCATGTCCATGGCTCTGAAAGCTTCCGGGCGGGATATCCTGTTCTCTGCCTGCAACTGGGGCCGGTATGATCCCTGGAAATGGATGAGGGGCGTCGGTGCCCATATGTACCGTTCCACCGGCGATATCATGGACAACTATGTCTCCTTCACCGACATTTTCAAATCCCAGCTTGAAAACCTCTGCATGAGCGGCACCGCCTGTTTCAACGATATGGACATGCTGACCGTCGGTATGTGCGGGAAGGGAAACGTAGGCTTCGGGAAAGTCTGCACCTATGAGGAATACCGCATGCAGTTCGCTCTCTGGTGCCTTTGCGGCGTTCCGCTGATGCTGGGCGCCGACCTGCGTTCCCTGAAACCGGAATATACCGCCCTGATGCAGAACCGGAACCTGCTCCGGATCGACCAGGACGAAGAATGCCGTCCGCCCTTCCTGATCCGGCGCGGATCCGTCTTTACCTCCAACCCCGATCCGAAGGAGGGCGAGATGCCCTGGAGGGAACTGCCCGACACATCCTTCACCCTGTTCCGTCATCTTTCCGGCGGCGAGTTTGCGCTGGCTTTTGTCAACATGTCCGAAGCACAAACCCTCATGCACTGCGAACTGGTCGACCTGGGGGTTCCCGTCACCTCCGGCTGTGCCCTTGAACTGCGCGACGCTTTTACCGGCGAGGAGATCGGAAAAAAAGCCGACTATTTTAACCCCACCGTACCCGGCCACGATATGAAGCTGTACCTGTGCAGGATGGTGCCCGCCCGTGGCTGAGCCGGTCCGCTGCGTCCGCTGCGGCGCTCCGCTTGTAAAGGATGATATCGCCATGACCCGGAAAATGATCAACCGAGGAGCCGAATCTTTTTACTGCCTTTCCTGCCTCGCAGACCATTTTGAACTGACGGAGGACATCCTCCGGGAAAAGATCAGGGAGTTCAAAGCCATGGGATGTACCTTGTTTCAATAATCCCGTCATAACGAACAGGACGCGGAGTTCCCGCGCCCTGTTTGTTGATCTTTATGTATTTTTACGGCTTGTACCACCAGTCCACGGATGTGACCGTTCCGTTCTGATTGATATAGTAATCCAGCACATAATAGTGACCTTCTGTTTTGATCCGGTAGCGGACGATCTTTTTCCCGGTTTTTTCCTCCTGCTTCCAGATCTTGCCGTCGCTGCCGTTGTCCAGGGCATACAGGCCCCGGTTTCCGCTGGCGCTGGCAACCTGTCCGAGATCCTTGAACTTGCCGACGACGAACTCCATCGGATCGCCGACGCCGGTTCCCCTCGGCGCCTTAAACGTGGACGAATCGTTGAAGCACAGCTCCACCAGCACCCAGTTCCGCTTACCCATGGTCATCACAGCGTAACCCCAGGGATATTCGTACTTTCTCAGTTCGCTTTCAAAGTCAGGATTCTGTTCCATTTCAACCTGGGTACCCGTACCATAGGCAGACTGGAATTCAGTCATCGTTGTCTTGTTCAGTTCCAGGCCGGAGATGGTTTCTGTTTTCTCCCAGGCTGTCAGCGGATACGGTTTCGCCTCGATCTTATAGCTGACTTCCAGCATGTTGGAGACCTTTTTGTATTTGTTCACCGCCACCGCCTTGATGGTCACGGTATGCCCGCTGGGAAGCTGAACCGGTTCCCCTGTATAGATGGGGCTGTCCGCGTCGGGGATCGACCCGTCGACAGTGTAATAAATGACGATATCGTCATCGTTCTCGTTGTCTTTCCCCGGCCGGAGTTTAACCTTCTGGCGGGTTTTGTAGGGTCCGGGGGCCAGATTGCATCCCGGCGTCTGGGGTGAAGGCATAATGATCTTATAGGTACCCTTCAGTTCATCTGAAACCAGTTCGCCGTTTACCGCAACCGCCCGAAGGTTCCAGATACCCTCATCCAGAAACACACGCTCCGTCCAGAGCTTTCCGCCGGCCGGCAGCTCGGCGTTCTCATCAAAGGTATAGTAAACGTCGTAGCCCTGATAGGATGTGATTGCGATATATTTCTTTGCTTCATAGTATCCTGCGGTCAGGTCCACCTCTGGAGGCGCCGGAACAAAGTCTCTGCGCTGCGTCTCAAAACTGGAGTCGCCGGTCATCTTGTAAGCGGTCTTCATCAGCTCGCCCGCCTTGGCTTTGTCTCCCGGCCTGCCGCTGCTGCGAAGGATCCGGATATGGTTGACATAAGCTTCCGTACGGGAAGGCGTATTGGTATAGATCCGCTCATAGAGCGCCGCCGCCTCGTCTGTTTTTCCAACCGCTTCATATGCGCTGGCCAGCATCAGCAGGCCGTCGACATCTTCATGCTCCTCAGCTTCATCCTGGGCTTTGGCTTTTTCGAAATTAACGATGGCACCTTCCATATCGCCGGTGTTCATCAGTTCTTCTCCGACGGACCAGAGCGCGGAAGAATTCGCCTCCCGGCCCAGCCGTGCCATCAGTTTCTGCCCTTCATCCGTTTTTTTCAGAAACAGCCATGCGCCGACAATCGCAAGAATGGCAGCCATTGTAACAGCCATCGTGATCTTCATCCAGTTGACCATCTTCAGGCGCTGATGCCCGCCCTTTTCAATCCATTCGGTATAGGCCCTTGCCTGTTCTTCAATCGCATCCGTCTCGTCGTATACCGGCCTGCGGCGCCGTTCGAATACCGGTTCTTCGCTTTCCCCGTCTCCGAGAATCTCTCTCTCGGAAACCGTAAACGAGGGAGTGTCATCTTCAGGCTGGTTATCCCGGATTAAAGGGATCTCAACCGTGGCGTGGCTGGCACCGCTGCGACGTTTTCTCCGGGCTTCCGTGTCCTGTTTCGCCGCGGCATCGCGGATCGCCTGTCTGGCTCTTTTGCCCTGTCGGATCGCCTCCGCCCCTCCGGCCGGCATGCCGGAATATGCATTCAGAATCGCTCCGCATTCCGGACAGACAGCATCTTCTCCCTCCGTATAGTATCCGCATTTGGGACACAGCATAACCGGCAGCCTCCTTTCCGATGGTTTTCAGGACATGTTCAGGTCAGATCCAGATCCCGCAGCGCTTCATATTCGGGATCGTCCTCATAACTTCTTTCCGGGCAGGTCCCGCCCAGCGTTTCGATAGCGTTTCTTATCTCAATAAACGTCAGGTACGGGAGTTTTGTTTCTTCTGCCGCAGCTGTCAGTTCCGGCAGGGCGCGGTCGTCCCCGAGTTTTGCGAGATAACCGGCAAACAGTGCCCTGCGTTCTTTCCGTTCTTTGAAAAGCCGGACCGCCAGCTTAAAGATCTGTTCGTTGCCCGGGAAATGGGAAAGTACTTCCAGCAGCGCTTCCTCCCCGGCTTCATTGGCTTTGGGCAATTCCTGCAAAATGGGCTGTACGACGCACTCTCCCATCTCCGTCAGGGCTTCCAGGGCGTTATCCTTCAGGTCATCCCGGCCGTCCCGGTTCAGCTGCCAGGTAATATACAGCATTTTCGGCAGCGTGCTTTCCATCTCCCGCAGCAGATTGACGGCAATCATCCGGGCTTCTTCCGGCGCCTCTTCGTCTTTCAGCAGTTCCAGCAGCCGCTTTTCGCAGGGCCGGCCCACGGTTGTAATCTGCTCGCACAGCAGGTCAGGCACCGGAACCCCGTCTTCACAGTACTGCGCCAGCCAGTCCACCAGTACCTTCGGGTCTTCAAACTGGGTGAAATAGGCGCCCGGCGTCACGTTGCCCAGCCAGTTGGCGCGCTTGTTGAGGAATGCCATATAGATCCGGGGCATATCCTCTTCCATTTCGTCAAAATTCGCATACTTGTCCTGGTTGTTTTTGACCCAATCGGACATAAAATCCGCGAAACGGTCGTCAAAGTTAATGATCGGCATCTTCATTTCTTTTGCGCCTCCTTCAGCAGGCCCTTCAGCTGCTCCGTAGTGAAAAAGTACTTCCCGTGGCAGAAATGGCAGACCAGTTCCGCCCCTTCGTCGTCGTCAATCAGGGACTGGAGGTCTTTACTGCCCATTGAGATCAGTGCTTTCTCCATCCTATCGCGGCTGCAGGTGCAGGTATAGGAAACAGGCGTCCGTTCCAGGATCTTCGGGTCCATTCCGCGGAACCAGTCGCTGCAGAGCTGTTCGATCGGCGCAAAAGTCATCTCCCGGCTGATATCCGCGAACATGGGGCTCCGCAGTTCAAGCTGGTCAATGATTTCATCCGGGCAGCCCGGCAGCGGCTGAATCAACAGCCCGCCGGCCTTCAGGACCGTATTGCCGCTGACAAGCACGCCCAGTGCAACCAGGGACGGCTGCTGTTCCGAAACGGTGAAATACTGGGCAAAGTCCATGGCAATCTCGCCGCTGACCAGTTCGCTCTGACCGATATAATTCTTCCGCAGGGCCAGGTCCTTGATGACGCTCATACGTCCGTGATGTCCTACTGCACCGCCCACGTCAAGTTTTCCGTCTTCCCGCAGCGGAAGTTCAACCTTCGGATCGTCCGCACAGGCCCGGATCTTTCCGTGATCCGCCACCGCCACTAGCGAACCCATGGGGCCGTCCCCCTTGATGGTCACGGTGACATTCTCATCCTCTCCCTTCATCATGATGCCGAGCATGGCGGTGCCGGTCATCAGCCTGCCCAGGGCCGCAGTACAGACCGGCGTCGATCCGTGAATATCCGCGCAGCGCTGCACCGTCTGCGTCGTTTCACACAGCATCACACGAACCTGTCCGTTACACAGGTCGATCTGCAGCATTTCATCCTGATTCGCCATTGTTTCATTCCTTCACATCATCTGTTTTATTTCACCGGGTTCGTGGCCGCGATATGCCAGCGCTGATCTTTCTCCTGGGCCGCGTTCAGCGTGGCTTCCGAATACATGCACACAGCCCGGAACCCGGTTTTCCAGAGGATTTCCTTCAGCGCTTCCTGGCTCCAGGCCCGCTGGCGCTGGTGCTCTTCCATCCGGCGGTATCTTCCGTCCTCCTCTTTGATAAAAAAACACAGATCCAGACTGACGGTCTGGGATCGTTCGTGCCAGGTGTTCTGCCACAGATAGGTCACGTCTTCCCTGTCCTCGCACATCAGACCCGCGCAGAGAATGTTTTTCAGTTTATAGGGAGTGGAAACGTCAAAGACCAGGGCGCCGCCCGGAAGCAGCGACCGTTTGGCCGCCCTGAAAAAGCTCAGCAGGTCTTCCTCCGTCAGCAGGTAGTTGACGCCGTCGCAGGTTGCAAGCACAGCATCCACAGGCCTGTGCAGGTTCAGGGCCTTCATATCCTGCTGTACAAAAGGAATGGACAGTCCGTTTTTTCGCGCTTTCTGTGCCGCCTGCCACAGCATCTCCCTGCTCAGGTCGACGCCGGTCATCTGAAAACCCCGTTTCTGAAGCGGCAGGGTCAGCCCGCCGGTACCGCAGGCGCATTCACAGACCTTTCCGCCCCGGATCCCGTAAATCGAAAGCAGGCGGGAATAATAATCCGCCCAGCTTTCATAATTGACATCGTTCATCAGTTCGTCATAGATCTCTGCAAATCCCTGGTACATGTTCAGTCGTCCGTTTCTCCTTCCGCGATATCGTCTTCGTCGTCTTCCTCAGGCTGATGAATGCCCTGATTGACTTTCGCACCTTCGATCCGCGGGTTGATATAGCGGTCGAATACCGCGTTGGTATAACTGGCGGTAATGAAACGGCTGAGGGCAAAACCGATCAGGAAGTAATACGCAAACAAAATCAGCATCCCGTACCAGGGGCTCCAGAAATAGATCAGCAGTCCGCCGATAACGGCAGGCACGCAGTGGAGCAGGCGGATGCCAACGCTCATCGGCAGCCGGGCAATGCCCAGCAGCAGTCCGTTCCGGATCACATCCTTGGTCTTCAGATCATAGGTAACGACCAGCGGATGCATATAGGTGATGCTGATCGCCCAGACGATTCCCACCAGCACGACCAGAATCTGGGGAACAAGCATGATCATGCTGTTCTGCGCCATCTGTCCGTAAAACTCCCAGCCCAGATAGGCAGCCAGCGGCAGGATCGACGTAATCACGGACAGGACCAGGGACTGTTTCCAGTTTGCCTTCATTGCGTCCTTGAAATCCGTCCAGATGAACGCGTGTTCGTCCCGGGCCCAGTTCCGGGTCACATAACTGAGTCCTGCGGTGAACGGACCGGTGATGGCAATGCAGGGAATCAGCCAGATCAGGGCCTGGTAAAGCAGCGACCGGGCGTAATCTCCGTAATCGAATGTGCTGTTTTTGAGTTCGTTGTACTGTTCTTCCGTGATGGAAAGCTCCTGGCCTGCCTCTTTGTACATTTCCATGTAGGATGCATAATCGTTTTCCTCGATCAGCATCCGGTTGTTCATCGTCTCAAGACCGGTGGCCCCGAAGTAGAGAAGCAGGATCATCGCCGGCAGAAAGATGATCATATACAGCATATTGATCCGGAACAGGCTGCTCAGCCTCGTCTTGAACGTATCCCGAAAAAGGTCGCGCCTGTTATGCGGCAAATCCTCCTTACGGAAATCGCCTTTTCCGCTCTTTCCGTAATAGTAGTTGTTCATCATTCTCCCGAACATGGTCTTCTCTCCCTCTTCATAATCCGGAATAGTGTATTCCGGGTTATGAATACTGAATTATGAATTGCTCTTTATGCCATCATGGCCTTGCTGGCTTCGCACAGGGCGGTGTTCAGCGCCTCTGCTTCATCCTTTTCCCGGGCGTTGGTGTTCACGTACAGCTTGATCTTGGGCTCGGTGCCGGAAGGCCGTACGCAAACCCAGCAGCCGCCTTCAAGTTCGAAATACAGCACGTCGGATTTCGGCAGGCCGGTGGGTTCTTCCTTTCCGTTCTCCGTACGGATACCCTTGAGGTAATCGCGGACCGCGGTGACTTTCAGGCCGGCAATTTCTTTTGGCGGCTCGGTGCGGAGGCCGGCCATGATCTCTTTCATACGGGTCAGGCCGTCCTTGCCGGGCAGCGTAGTGGATACCACGTTCTCGATGTAATAGCCGTATTCGCGGAAGATCTGCTGCATCCGGTCATAGAAGGTGATCCCTTCCGCCATGCAGGCGCAGGCAACCTCGCTGACCAGCAGGCTCGCGTTCACGCCGTCCTTGTCCCGGACGAAGGTGCTGGACAGGAAGCCGTAGCTTTCCTCAAAGCCGAAAAGGAAGGTATGTTCGCCGCTGTCCATAAACTGCTGGATCTTCTCGCCGATAAATTTGAAACCGGTCAGGGTTTCAAAAATGGAAACGCCAAAGCTTTCGCAGATCCGGTTGGCCAGGCTGGTGGAAACGATACTCTTCACCGCCGCCCCGTCCTTCGGGAGATTGCCGGCTTTCTTTTTGCTGGACAGGATATAATGGAGCAGGACGCAGCCGATATCGTTGCCGGTAAGCAGGTGCCATTCGCCCTGCCCGTCCTTGACGGCCACGCCCAGCCGGTCACAGTCCGGGTCCGTTGCAAAGATGACGTTGGCGTCCACTTCAGCCGCCAGTTTGAAAGCCATCTCATAGGCGCCCGGATCTTCCGGATTCGGAACCTTGATCGTGCTGAAATTGGGATCGGGCATCTCCTGTTCTTTCACGACTGCAACGTTCGTCAGGCCGATCTCCTTCAGCAGGCGCCGGACCGGCACGTTGCCGCTGCCGTGCAGGGGTGTATAGACGATATGGAGCTTGGATCCCTCCGTGCGGAGCAGGTCCGGATTGATGCTCAGTGTCTTGATCTGAGCGATATAATCGTCGTCAACTTCCCTGTTGCCGATGATTTTCAGCAGTCCCTTGCTCAGCGCTTCCTGCTCGTCCATCAGTACGCAGTCAGTATACTTTGTGGCGCGGATCACGCGGGTAATGCCTTCGGCGGCTTCCGGTCCAACCTGAGCGCCGTCCTCGCCGTATACCTTATAGCCATTGTACTGGGGCGGGTTGTGGCTGGCCGTGATCACAACGCCGGCAATGGCGTGGAGGTGGCGTACGGCGTAGCTCAGAACCGGCACGGGGCGGAGTGCGTCAAACAGGAAAGCGGGAACGCCTTCCGCGCAGAGCACCAGCGCGGTGTCCTTCGCGAATTCCGGACTGCATCGCCGGCTGTCGTAGGCAATGACCACGCCGCGTTTTGCTTCTTCCGGTTTTTCAAGCAGGTATCCTGCCAGGCCCTTGGTAGCCCGGCGGACATTGTATTTATTCATCCGGTTCGTTCCGGCGCCAAGCACACCCCGCATTCCCGCAGTGCCGAAGCTCAGCTCGGTATAGAAGCGGTCTTCCATTTCCTTTTCGTCGTTCCGGATGGCTTCCAGCTCGCGGATCGTATCCGCGTCGCCGGCAAAGTCCTTCAGCCACTGTTCATAGTTCTCGCGAATCGTCATATTGCTACCGCCTTTCTGTTATTTGATCCGGTCTGTATGTGGACATTGTTCAGTGCGCAAAACCGCAAGATAATTATAGTTTTTTTCGTCTTCTTTGACAAGACGGAAGGCAAAGTTCGGGAATGAAAATGAAGACTGTTCCGTTTAATCTCTGTCCTCGCGGACACAGACCGCGGCGGCGATTCCGCCGTCATGGGAAATGGACAGACGGAACCGGTCCCCATCCCCTGTTTCCGCGGCTTTTCCGGACAGGGAATAGCCCGGCATTCCCGCCTCGTCATGAATAATGCTGATTTCCTTCAGTTCGAAGGTGATGCCGGTTCCAAGCGCTTTGGCAAGGGCTTCCTTGGCGGCATAGATGCCGGCCATAGTCTGGGCTGCGTTTTTTCCTTTTGAGCGGATATAGTCGATTTCCCCTTCGTTGAAATAGCGTGTCAGGAAACGATTGTTCTCCAGCAGTTTCTCCATCCTGGAGATTTCGCACAGGTCCAGCCCGAGTCCCTTCACCATTTTGCCTGTTCTCCCTTCGTATACCGCATCCCGTGGTTGTCATGACCGCATCATACCACACCTTGCGGTTTTCTTCAATTAAAGGTATAATCATCCTGTTCATCTGAACGAAATGCTGAATCCCCTGTCAGCCTTCACAGACTCTTTGAATGATGAATTTATTAGGGAGGTCCCCCATGATCAATCCCGGCAAAATGATCCTGTCCCTGCAGCAGAATATCAGCAAGGCCGTCGTCGGCAAGGAGGAAGCGATCGAATATGCGCTGATCGCCCTTCTCTGCAAGGGACATGTGCTGATCGAAGATGTTCCCGGCGTCGGAAAGACGACGCTGGCCAGTGCCCTGGCCCGCTCGCTGGACTGTTCCTTCCGCCGGATCCAGTTCACCCCGGACCTGATGCCTTCCGACGTGACAGGTTTTACCCTGGTCAATTTCAAGACCGGTGAAATGGAATACAAAGAGGGCTCCGTTATGGCCCAGATTGTCCTGGCGGACGAAATCAACCGGACCAGCCCTAAAACCCAGTCAGCCCTGCTGGAGGTTATGGAAGAGCACCAGGTGACCGTTGACGGCGTCACCCATCCGGTGCCCCAGCCGTTTATCGTCCTTGCGACACAGAACCCCGGTGAGTTTGTCGGCACCTATCCCCTGCCTGAAGCCCAGGTAGACCGGTTCTTCCTGCGGATCTCCATCGGCTATCCCACCATCGAACAGGAAATGGACGTGCTGGACCGTTACAGCGGTTCCGTCGTGCCCATGGAAACCATTGAACCGATCTGCTCCGCCCAGGACGTCCTGGCCATGCAGGAACAGGTGACTACGGTCTACTGCTCGCCGGAGGTCCGCAACTATGTGGCCTCCCTTGCGGCCGCGACCCGGAATGATCCTGCGTTCTCGCTGGGCGCTTCCACCCGGGCCGCCATCGCGCTGATCCGCGGTGCACAGGCCTGTGCCATGCTTGATGACCGCGATTTCGTTCTGCCCGAGGATGTTCAGCATATGTTCCTGCCTGTCATGGCCCACCGGATGATCCTTTCCCCGGAAGCCAAAATGAAAGGCGTCCCTGCTGAACAGTTCCTCCTGACCATTCTGCAGAACACCACCGTTCCTGTGAGATTATGAAACTGAAACTGACGCTTCCCCTGGCTGTTTTCCTGTTGCTGCTGACGGTTGCCCTGTGCACCGGCAGTCAGCTTTTTTTACTGCTTTCAGCGCTGGTGCTGCTGGTGATGGCCGGCGCCGTCATCGCGGTGCTCTGGGCTGCCGCGACGCTGGAAGCGGACGGAGAACTGACGGCGGAAACCGTGCACCGCGGGGATGACGTGACTCTGTATCTCCGGATGCGCCACCGCGGATGGATCCCCATCGCGCCGCTTCTTCTCGAACTGTCCGATCCCGCCGGAAACCGGGACCGGGAAATCCGCCTGAAAAACATGCCCGGCCGCCTGCAAAGCTTCCGGCTTCCCGTTCATACGGCCCATGTAGGCGTTTTTTCCGTCGGTCTCCACGCCTGTACGGTGGAAGACCTGCTGGGCCTGGTCCGGAAGCGCGTTCCGCTGGAACATACTTTTTTTGAACTGCTGGTTCTTCCCCGGACCTTCGAGGTGGATCCGCTGAAGCTTGCCCCCGGCGATCCCGGCAGTGAACTGATGTCCCGGGCGACGGAAGACCTGAATGCCCCCTCCGATATCCGCTCCTACCAGCCAGGAGACGCGATGAAAAAGATCCACTGGAAGCTTTCTCTGCGCAAGGGTGAGCTGATGGTGCGTAAATTTGACGAGCCCATTCTCCAGGACGTGCTGGTCCTGATGGACTGTTCCCGGCCGCCTTCCTGGGGGCATCCCCAGGCGGAAGCAGATCTCCGGGACGCCCTGCTGGAAACGGCCGCTTCCGTGTTTACCGCCCAGGCTTCCACGGATCACCAGCTCCGCCTTCCGCTGCTGGGCACCCATCCGGTGGATGTGGATAAACGTATGGGCCTTTCCATTGCGCTGGATTACCTTACCCGGGTAGATTTTTCCGAAACCGACCGTTTTGAACGGGTCCTGGCCATGGAAAGCCGCCGGCTCCGCAAGGTCGGCTGTGTGGTGGTCATCGCTGCCCGGCTGAATATCCCCATGGTGGACATCATGATCCGGATGCACCGCGCCGGGCCGAATATCCGCCTGTACCTGATCACCTTTGCCCCGGAAGATGAAAACGTCCTGCCCCTCATCGCCCGTCTGAAACAGTCCGGCGTCGAGGTTTCCTACGTAGCCCCGGAGCTTTCAAACTGACCGGTTCTGTCATTGATCAAATCTTTTTGAGGAAGGAGATGCCCGGATGAGTGAAGCCGTCAGGATCCGCCTGACCCATGCGCTGCTGTCCATGCTGCTGGCGGCCGGCATTCTGCTGCCGCTCCTGGGTATCATGGATCCTTCTTTCCTGTCCCCGACGGTCCTGCTCTGGTGCGCGGGCATCGTCCTGCTCTTTGAACTGGCCTCCATAAAGCGGATCGCTTCCATCGCCGTCGCCTGTGCGGCGCTGATCGCGCTTGCCTTCTGGCTTTTCGCCCTGGACGGTCTGCTGGTTATATCCGACGTAGTACTGGCTGTCGGTCTTCGTTTTACGGGGGTAACTACGGCCCTGCCGCTTGTCGCTTCCTCCGCGGTAATCCTGACCGTCGTCCTGGTTACGCTGGCCGCCTGTTTCGCCTGTCTCCGCAACGCCTCCTTCCTGCCTGCCTTCCTGCTGTGTTTCAGCATGATCCTGCTGATTTATCTGTCCGGCTCCGGGGAGATGGTCCCCTGGTTTCTCCCCGCGCTGCTTGCGCTGCTGATCATCCTGATGACCGACCGTTTCCCGGAAACGCCTGTGCTGCCGCTGCTGCCCTTCGGCGCGCTGCTGGTCGCAGGCGCATTTCTGCTGACCTCCGGCAGCATCGGCGCCAATCCCCTCAGGGATAAAGCAGATGAACTGCGCCAGGCTGTGCTGGACCGGCTCTTCTTCACCGAACCGCGGGATGTATTCTCCCTTTCTTCCGAAGGTTTCTATCCCGAAGGCCAGGATCAGCTGGGCGGCAAACCCGACCCGGACGAAACGCCCGTCATGCAGGTCTCCGCTCCGAGAACCGTTTACCTCCGCGGCGTCATCCTGAACGAGTACACCGGCCGGGTCTGGCGCAACACCACCGGCGGCCGGCGCTATCTCCGCCAGTCTCCCCGGCTCTCCGGAAAGCGCAGTCTCCTTTTCGACGAGGAACTCCCGGCCCGGACCGTCCGGAATGCGCTCTGCGACCCGGTCACAGTTTCTGTCCGCATGCTCAGTGACAGCGCTTCCACCCTGTTTGTACCCCAGCGGATCCGGGAACTGACGCCGGGCGGGGAACTGGTTCCCTATTTTTCCGACTCTTCCGAACTCTTTGTCACCAGAAACCTCCGGGCCGGCGATACCTATACGGTTTCAGCGCCGCTCTTCCTGGCGGGCGATTCCGGTCTCGGCACGCTGATCGAGGTTTGCTCTACGCTGGATGACAGCCGCTATGAACAGATCGTCGAAACCTATACGTCCCTTCCGGATCACCTTGAGGAACCGGTATACGCCATGGCCCGGGAAGCGTCATCTGTTGCTTCTTCTCCCTATGACAAGGCCCTGGCCCTCCAGTCCTGGCTCAGCCGGACTTACCGCTATACGCTGGACGTAGATCCCCAGCCGTCCAATCTGGATTTCGTGACCCATTTTCTCATGGATACGAAAGAAGGCTACTGTACTTATTTTGCCTCCGCTATGACTGTGCTCTGCCGCATGATCGGCCTGCCTGCCCGGTATGTGGAAGGCTATATCGCCGAGCCGAATGAAAACGGCGAAGCCATCGTCACCGGCCTGTCTGCCCACGCCTGGACCGAAGTCTATTTTAAGGGTTTCGGCTGGCTGACCTTTGACGCTACTCCGAAGCACGGCGGCGGATCTCAGAGCGGCGCCGGGCAGGAACCGGAGCCCTCGCCCACCCCCACGCCTACCCCGTCTCCCGAACCGGAACCCGAACCGACGCCTTCCCGTGATCCGGAACCGTCGGAAGAGGAACCTACGCCGGAAGACAGCACGTCGGACGAGACGCCGTCGCCATCTCCCGAACCGGAGGAAAAACCCACGCCTGAAACGACGCCGGAGGAATCCCCGGTCCCGTCGGAAGATCCGGACGATACCCTTCCCTCGCCGCCGCCGGACCGGGCGTCTTCGCCGCCCGAAAGCCAGGACCCGCCGGGATCTTTCCCCTGGCTGTGGCTGCTTCTGCTGCTGCTCCTGCTGACAGCCGCACTCCGGATCCTGTTCACTTCCCCCGCTTCCCGTGCCCGTCGTGCAAAGGATCCCGAAGCTGTTTTCAATGTCTGGACTCAGGAAATCACCGAACTGCTGCACGCGGAAAATCTGAACCGGGCCGGCAGTGAATCTCCCATGGCTTTCGGCCGCAGGGTTGACCGGAATGCGCTCTTCAGCGTATCCATGGGACCTGTGGGCGAATGCGTTTCACTGATCCGTTACTCCCGTGCCGAGGTCAACGAAACGGATATCGGCCTGGTCCGCGACACCTCGATTCTGCTGAAGGATGAGCTCAGTAAGCCGGCCAGGCTCCGGTACCTTTTCCGCCGTTTCTTCATTCCGCTGAAAAAACGGGACAGCCTGTAATACAAAGCGGACGCCGCGTTGTCCGGCGTCCGCTTTTGATTTCGTCTTTCACTGTTTAAAAACCACAATTTTCGGATGGCATTCAAGATCGCCTCCGGTAACCCGAAGCGCCTCCGCCTCCGTGCAAATTTCCGCGGTGTCATACAGAGACAGGAAGTCCTCCTGATCCGCAATCGGCCAGTCGCTGTTGTACCCGGTCCGATAATGCATGGGCAGGATAATCCGGGCGCCGAGCTGCGCAGCCGTATCGCGGGCCTGCTGAGCGTCAATGGTGTAGAATCCGCCGACAGGGATCATCAGCACGTCCGGGTCCTTCAGGCTTTCAAGCTGCGCTTCATCCAGCCTGCAGCCAAGATCGCCCAGATGAACGATCCGCAGCCCCTCCGTCTCGATCAGGAACAGCAGTGTTTGGCCGCGTTTAGCTCCTTCCGCGTCGTCATGAAAGCCGTGGACTGCGGTAATCTTCACGTCGGGTTCCGGCGTGAATTGCCCGGCGGTATCAATCATTCGCGGATTTCCCTTCAGGTTTTCCACGGCGTCGTGATCATGATGATGATGGGAGATGAGCGCCACGTCCGCAGTAACCTTCCGGAGCGGATAGCCGCATCCGGCGTCATAGGGATCCGTTACGATCCGTACGCCGCTCTCTGTTTCAATCAGGAATTCAGCGTGTCCGATATGTTTAATCAGCATAAATCCTTTCACCCTCCGAAATAGCGCCTGTCCAGATCCGGCAGTGCTTTCCCCGTCCTGAGGCGTTCAGCCCACTCTCGGTGCAGAATGGCACAGGCCTCCTCATAAGCTTTTTCGCCTTCCTCGCCCGCTTTGATCAGCAGGCGTTCGGCCATCCCTGAAGTTTCACTGTCCGATGCCGGATGTCGCCCGAGCAGACTTCGGCAGCATGCTGCTTCCGGTCCGAAAGGGCCGTCATACCAGTTTTCCGGCGGCTCCTTCGCAGATTTCGTCAGCAGAAGCCAGTCCCCTTCCGGAAAAAAGGACCAACCGGCGGCCTCCAGATCGGAAAGAAGGCTGTCCGGAACCTGCCCGCCGTACAGAACCGGGAGGTCAGTCGCGTACATCCATGCTTCCTTGAGGCTCCGGCGAATAACCGGCTGCCTGTTCCCCGGCGGCGCTGTCATCAACGCCGTCAGTTCTTTTCTCAGTGCGTTACGGACCATTATCAGATCCTCGTTCGTTCAGGGGCGCTTCGTTCAGCGCTGTTGTCACCGTCTCAGCGGCTTTTGTCATCATCTTGCGCTGTTCGCTGTCCATACCGTCCGGCGCTTCATTGCCGGAAGCGATGCAGCGGTAGTAAAACCGGCTGTCCTGTTTGTATTTCCAGGTGTATACCGGTGTGTATTCCGGGTTGAGTACAGTAACGCCCCCCTGTCCGTCGCTGCGGACCGTAACGTGGAGCAGGTAGCCGGAAATGCGTTTGATGTTCGACCGGTCGCCGCTCAGCAGCGTGCCCAGGCTCCATACGCAGAGCACGTTCTTTCCGTCTGCACCCGGCAGGTATTCCGCTGTCTGGGGGATATGGCTTCCGCAGCCAACGATCAGGTCTGCACCGGCTTCCGCAATCTTTCCGGCCAGTTCCCGCTGGTTTTTGTCCGGTGAGGTCGCGCCGGTTTTCCCCCAGCTGATGAATACGATTACGGCCTCGGCGCCCTGCCGGCGTGCGATATCGATCTCCTGCGTGATCAGATCCGGGTCCGCATCCGCCACCATGCTGCCTGTTCCGTCTTTTTCCATCGTCTTCCGGGTTTTTGCGGGCACGGTGGCGGTATACTGCAGGAAAGCGGCTTTCACACCGTTAACCGTCCGGACTTCCGGCGTACCCATATAATCCGCGTATCGGATGCCCAGGGCTGTAATCCCGTTGCTGTCCAGGGAAATCAGCGTCGCCTCCACTCCGTCTTTACCGCTGGAATACGCCTGGGAAAAACCGCAGGCAGCCATATTGAAACCCGCTTCCGTCAGCAGAATGGCCGCCTGGCCGGGAGCCACGCTGTCCGAAGCCTTATGTCTGTCGCTGAGAATATTTTCAAAGAATACTGCGTTGATGTCGCTGCGGATCTGCGGAGCAAGCAGCATCATCACATCTGCATAATCGGCTACCTTCGCGTCGGTGCTCTTGCTGTTCTTGCGGACTTCCCCGGAAAGGGAAATGCTTCCGCCCGCCGTCAGCGTAAAGGAAGCGTCGTTCCGGGGTTTTGCCGTCGCCGGTGCGGCAGCCGCCTGTTCGTTTTTCTTTGCCGGCCGGGCTTCTGTTCCCTGTTTTGCTTCCGTTGTTTCTTCAGTGTTCCGGGACGGGTCTTCCTGCAGATCAAGCACGTTCATGTTCAGCTTGCTCAGGTCAACCTTCGCGCCCGAGGAGAGTTTGCCCAGGACCAGTACGGATCCGACAATGACAACAACTGTCAGGGCAAGCATGCATTTGGTGCCCGCGGACAGTTTTTTTCTGGCCGTTCCGTTTCCGTTTCTCAAGTTCAGCTCTCCTTTCTCCGGGTATGGACTGTCGTCCGTCTGTTATTTCAGCAGGATCGCCAGCGCAACTGAAAGGATCATGATTCCGGCAATCACAAGCGCCAGGATCCTGGCCATCGTCTTTTTCTTTTCTGTCATTTTCAGCACTCCTTCATCTTTTCTGCATTGGAAGACATTATATCATGGAGAAGTGAAAAAGCAAAGAGGAGACCGCCCTGGGGGCGGTCTCCTCCGAAGTGGTTTGACGGTCATGTCAGCGTCCGCTGACCCCGTCATGCTTCGGGTTTGCTTCCGTCGGATTCCTTCTTCTCCTGGGTCGTCTTGCGTCTCCCTGCATCAGGCTTGAAGCTGGCCGTGTAGGTGGCGTCCTCCTCTCCGTCAGAAGCGGAATATCGTCCGTAGGGATTTGAGGCGCCGCCCTTGTAGGATCCGGACCGCTGTCCGC
>CAZUXV010000018.1:0-26464 GCA_964624445.1 uncultured Oscillospiraceae bacterium
GAAACAGACACTGCGGAAAGGAAGCAAAGGGGATGCGGTCAGGGAACTGCAGACCATGCTCCTGAAGCTGGGGTATGATCTCGGGCCCTGTGGGATCGACGGGGATTTCGGGAAGGCGACGGAGGCGGCGGTCCGGAGCTTCCAGTCGGATCACCGGCTGGCGGCGGATGGGATTTGCGGGGCAAAGACATGGGCGGAGCTGGAGAAGTCGGTGAATGTGATTTCAGTGAAACCGAAGGAAGTGACCTACTGCGTCACCATCGGAGGCTTGGATCTCACGCAGGCGCAGGCGCTGATCAGAAATTACCCGGGGAGTGTACTGAAAGAAGACTGAAATATGAATTGTGAATTATGAATTTGCGGAAATGGAGGTACGACAAAGTATGAATTGGGAAACAATCGTCGTTGCATTGATCGCGGCACTGGGGCCGCTGATCGGCACCATCCTGACCATCCGGCAGCAGTCGCATTTCATCGACTACCGGATGGAACTGGTGGAAAAACAGGTGAAAGCCCTGTCCGACAAGGTGGACAAGCACAACAATTTCGACCGAAGGCTGGTCGCCATTGAAACAAAATTGGATATGAAACATGAGGAGGTCAAACCATGAAACTGAACTGGAAAGTGCGCTTCCGTAATAAAACCTGGCTGTTTATGTTCCTGAGCCTGATTATCGGGTTCGTGTTCAACATGCTGAAATGTTTTGATATTTATCCGGCGATCACGGAGAACCAGATCGTGAACATCGTCAATCAGGTGCTGTCCTTTCTGGGCCTGGTGGGTGTGCTGGTGGATCCGACCACGGCGGGGATCGGGGACAGCGACAGGGCGATGGGGTATAGGGAACCCTGGGACGATAACAAGGCTGATAATTGAATACTGTTTATTACAGCCTCCGGAGCGATCCGGAGGTCTTTTTTCTTTTTGGGGGATATGATACCCGGATCAGAAAGTATTCCGAAAATAAGGACCGGTTCACAAAACAAATGTTGATATTTGGGCTGCCGCTTGCGGGCGGCAGCCCTTTCTGTTTAGCGCTGGACGCGGCCGGATCAGGGGCGGGAAGGGCCTGTCTGACCGGGATATTGAAAAATATGACACAATGTGTTATTTTATTAGATGAAGATGAACAAAAAAACAACACACGCTGCTGCACCCGCTGATGAGGAGGGCTTGAATGTATACCCACAGTGCCCAAGCACTGGCCCGAGGCTGTATTGACTTGTATTACGTCAATATGGATACGGGTGAGTTTGTCGATTTTCATGCCGGCGACAGGCGCGGCGTACTGACCGAGGCAAGGCGCGGGAAGGATTTTTTCAAAACGGTCCGGGAAGATGCCGTGAAATGCAGTCATCCGGACGATCTGGACCGTTTTCTTGCGGTTTTCACCAAAGAGAATGTCATGGCGGAGATTCAGAAAAACGGGATCTTTACCCTGGTTTACCGCGTCATGACGGACGGCAGCCCCCTTCATGTCCGGATGGATGCCGCTGCGGTGGAAGAGAAGGAAGGCGCCCGGCTGATTGTCAGCCTGACTGATGTTGAAGCGCAGCACCGGCAGGAGGAGACTGAGCCGGAAAACACCGGGCAGAAAGAGGTATACGACCGGATCGCGTCGAGTCTTGCCGGACAGTATGATACGCTGTACTACATCAATACAGCGGATAATACCTACAGTGAAATTTCTTCGACAGATGAGTATAAAAAGCTGAACGTACCGGCGACCGGAAACGACTTTTTTGCCGAGAGCCGGAGAAGCATCGGCAAGTACGTGCATCCCGAAGACAAGGCGAAAGTGATGGCCATTCACTACAAGGATGTCATGCTGGCCAACCTGAAAAACAGGAATTCCTACTCCATGGCCTACCGCCTGGTCGTGAAAGGCAAAGTCAGGCATATCCGGCATACGGAGATCATGGCCCGGGACGGGAAACATATTATCGTCTGTATTGAAAACATCGACGAGGAAGTGCGGGCGCAGATCGCCCGGAGTGCGGACCGGGAGAAAGACGTCACATACACCCGGATAGCCGAGACCCTGGCCGCCCATTTTGACCTGATCTATTATATTGACTGTGAAAGCGCCCATTACGCCGAGCTTTCCGCGAAACGGAAATCCGGAGAGCTGAAGATCCAGGAAGAGGGAAAGGATTTCTTTGCGACAAGCAGAAAGAATCTGGACAGGCTGGTCCACGCTGAAGACCGGGAACGGATCCGGAA
Source organism: uncultured Oscillospiraceae bacterium (assembly GCA_964624445.1). Classification (GTDB taxonomy): domain Bacteria; phylum Bacillota; class Clostridia; order Christensenellales; family Aristaeellaceae; genus Aristaeella. The sequence continues at coordinate 2,225 of CAZUXV010000018.1, forward strand.
CTTCCTTGACAGGGACCATCTGATCTCCGCTCTGGACAGCCGCAGGCGGCTGACCGAAGACTACCGTATGCTTGTGGACGGCGGCAAAACGCAGTACACGCGCATGGAGGTGACGTATTCCTCCGATCACAGCCACTTTATCATCTGTATTGAGAACCGTGACAACGACGTCCGCAGAGAGCAGGAACACCTGGCGGCGCTTTCCATGGCCAATGAAATGGCCCGGCGGGACGAACTGACCCATGTGAAAAACAAAACGGCCTATCACGAGAAGGAAAAGGAGCTGCAGGAGCAGATCGATGCCGGCTGCGATCCTTTCGGCATTGTGGTCTGTGATGTCAACGACCTGAAAATGATCAACGATACGGAAGGACACCGGGCGGGAGACGAATATATCAAAGCCTGCTGCCTGATGATCTGCCGGACCTACCAGCATAGCCCCGTGTTCCGGGTCGGCGGGGATGAATTTGTCGTGATTCTCCGGGGCTCGGACTTTGCCGGCCGGGAGAAACTGCTGGCGGCCCTGCAGCGGCAGGTGGAAGAAAACATCCGGATCGGTGAAGGCCCCGTCATTGCCTGCGGCATGGCGGAATACCGGCCGGGAGACCGCCTGGTGGGGGATGTGTTCACCCGCGCTGACAGCCGGATGTATGAAAACAAGACGCATCTGAAAGAACAGAGAATGCTCCGGGAAACCCGCTCCTTCAAGGAAAAGACAGGGATCCGGGTCATCAGCGAAGAGCGGCGGAACAGGCTGGATGTGCTGTTCAGGTCCTTTGAGATCGTTGCGGAAGGGAATTATGTCTACCTCTGCGACATGAAGTATGACTATTCCCGCTGGTCCAAGAACGCGGTGGATGCCTACGGCCTGCCCTCAGAATATATGTACGGCGCGGGAGATATCTGGGAAAACCGGATTCATCCGGAAGACCGGGAGGCCTATCACAAGGGCATCAACGACATCTTCACCGGCAACGCTGCCGGCCATGACATGCAGTACCGGGCCCAGCGCGTGACCGGGGAGTATGACGTGTGCACCTGCCGCGGCATCGTGATCCGTGATCCCGCCGGCGAGCCTGACTATTTTGCCGGAACAATCCGGAACCACGGTCTGCAGGGACATATCGACACCCTGACCGGACTGCGGAATCAGTACGGTTTCTTTGAGGACCTGGACAGCTGCATCAAGCGGAACGCGGGCATCAACGTCATCCTGATCAGTATCAGCAGGTTCTCCGAAATCAATGAGATGTTCGGGTATCAATTCGGGAACCGGGTGCTGCAGTACTATGCCAGGGAAGTGTACGATGAAACGGGCAACGAAGGACATTCCTACCGGATTGACGGAACGAAGTTCGCGGTTATCAGCAACACGCTGACGCTGGAGGAAATGAGGGACAAATATAATGCCTTCCGCACCCGTATCCATGACCATTTCACGGTAGACGGCCGTAAAGTCCTGCTCAACCTGAACTGCGGCGCGCTGCGGGTGGACAGCTTTGATATTGATTCCCAGATCGTTTATTCCTGCCTGAATTTCGCCTGTGAGGAATCAAAGACCCTCCGGAAGGGTGAAATGGTCGAGTTCAAAAACGCGCTGAGTGAGGAAAACCACCAGCGGCTGGAAATGCTGCACGCGATCCGGGCCTCCATCACACGGGGCTATGAAGGATTCTGTCTGCTGTATCAGCCGGTGGTGGACGCGGAGACGGAGGAACTGATCGGCGCCGAGGCGCTGCTTCGCTGGAAAAACGACCGCTACGGAACGGTTCCGCCGGACGCGTTTATTCCGGTGCTGGAAACAGACCCGCTGTTCCCGGATCTGGGCGAGTGGATCATCCGCGAAGCCATCCTGGCGGCTAAACAGATGATGAAACGGAACCCGGAATTTGTCATCAACGTCAACCTGTCCTATTCCCAGCTGGAAAAACCGGATTTCGTGGACCGGGTGCTGCATATTCTGCACGTGCTGGATTTTCCGCCGGAGCGCCTGTGCCTGGAAGTCACCGAGCGGTGCAGGCTGCTGGATATGAAGATGCTGAGGAATGTGATCGTCGGCCTGAAATCCAGGGGCATCCGGATCGCCCTGGACGATTTCGGAACCGGGTTCTCCTCCATCGGCATCATCAAGGACCTGCCGCTGGACGTGATCAAAATCGACCGCAGCTTTGTGATCAATATCGAAAAGAATATTGCCGACAGGTACCTTGTCAAGAGTGTGGTTGATCTTGCTTCCATATTCAAGTCAAAGGTCTGCGTCGAGGGAATCGAAACGGCCGGTATGCGGGATATCCTGCGGGAGTTTCACGTGCAGAGCTTCCAGGGATACTATTACGCGAAGCCGATCCCGCTGGAACAGTGCCTGGTGTGGAAGAAGGAGAAAGACTGAGGGGATCTCCGGCTTTTTTGTTGCCGCGGGGCCTCAATATGGTATGCTAATAAAACAGAGAAGCACATGAACCGGTTTTCCCGGGTGAACAGGGGAGTGGAATCCTTCCCCTGGAGGAAGCCGCGGCATACGTCCGGGCGACCCATGCCCAGACCACCGTCTCCGGCCACCTGATCGACGCGGAAACCATGCAGGGGTATTCCTCCCGGCCCAGGCCGAACACGGAGGACGATTACAGCGTTTCCTGGTCTCCCGCGGGGAACTGAACGAAATGGCTTCCGTAAAACGCCTGGTCACGCCGACCACGGACCTGTCCTACGCGCCCTTCGGCCAGGTGCCCGCCGAGCGGGTGCTCTCTCCCGAAGTAATCGGGATCACGGATGCCATGGCGACCCAGATCCGGAACGCGGCCTATCAGGTCGGAGCCGGGGAAATCACCGTGGATGAAGCCGTCGGCAAATACGGCTCCTTCTGATAACGAAGCGGACCCCAAAAGCATACGAAAAAAGGACCGGAGGGGCAATGTGGTTCAATCAGAACCGTCCCTCCGGTCCGCTTTTGTCTTCAGGGATCCGTCCTGCCGGTAGCTTCCTGGTAGGTGTGTCCGCAGTATTTGCACCGGTACACCTTGTATTCCCGGCTCACGTCCGTGGAATCGGCGGTGCCGGTTTTTTCGCTCCAGCGGGTTTCGACATATTCGTATTCATGGTCCCCCAGGTCGCAGGAGGTGACCAGTTCGCCGTCGGCGATCCCGCACTTGGTCAGGAACCATTTCTTTTCCCGCTCTTTGAAACCGGATTTTTCGCAGGCTCGCAGGATCATGTCCCTGTCCAGGTTCTGCGTCAGGGCGAAATGTTCAGTTTGCTTTTTTCTGTACCCATCATAGCCGAAAACCGGCCCGCGGTCAATGGGAGTGGACCAAAGAAAAAAACCGCCCGGCGGTGCCGGGCGGGGAAATTCGGTTTGTTGTTCCGAATCAGATCTTCTGGATGTAGTCGTTGGCTACGTAGCCGGTCTTGCCGGTCAGCATGTCGACCACCTTGCTCCAGGTCTTGCCGCGGGCGATCACCTGCAGGCGGTCACCGGCGTTCAGGCGGCGGAGGGCATTGGAGGTCTTGTTGGGCTTCACCCGCAGGCCGACGCTGCGGTCGGTCTTGGCGTTCAGGGCCTTCGCGGTAACCATGTAGGGGTTCGCCACGCTGACGAAGTCGTCGTCGCGTTCGGTGATCTCATACTTGCCGGGCTTGCTGGAGACCAGGAACTTGGCCTGCACATAGCCGGAGAAGTGATAGTCGCTGATGGCGACCCAGCCGTTGCCGCAGCTGTAGTCGACGTGAACCTTGGTGCCGCAGGGCAGGCGGGTGATGGTCCGGGAATTGGTGCTGGGCGCTTCACGGACGTTCAGGGTTTTGCCGTTGGCGCAGTTGACCCACATATCAATGCCGAAGCCTTCGTTCTCGGCCAGGACGGGGATCGTCAGGGCGAAAACAGTGACCAGGACGATGGCGATTGCGATCAGTTTCTTCATGGGATTTCCTTCCTTTCATCGCTCCTTGGAGCGGTTCCTTCTTTTTTTGCCATTCCGCATCCTCAATCGGCGCGACTCCACACTGTGGAGCTCGCTTGTTTCGGATGGTTGCCCGGGGCTGCCGCCCGTTCTCCGCTGAGATAGAGCCACTGGCTCTATCTCCGGGCGCTCCGAACCCCACCCTGATGAGATTTCCGCCACTGGCGGTCATCAGAGGTTTGCCCAGCATCTTGCTGACACCTGTATATACGCAGCACATTGGCAAGGTGGCATGAGCAGTCGTCAAATTTTTAAAAAAATCTGGTAACGACTGCCATCCCACAGCTGTCAAAGTACCGCAGGTACTTTGGTAACAGCGATCGGAGGTGAAATGATATTTTTTTCAAAAAAATGGTCCACACAGTCCACATGAAAACAGCCCCGGGCCGTGATGGCCCCGGGCTGAAAAGGAGGAGAGGGTGGATGTCAGTTATCGATTTCTTTCCGCCTGTTGATAAAGCAGGTCACCAGGTCGAAGGCCAGGAAGATCAGGCCCAGGGGCGTGATCAGCGCCTGCCAGAAGGTGATGCTGCCTTCAACCAGCGTGCAGAACAGGCCGAAGGCCAGCCAGCCGATGATCGCGTAGGCCAGGGCCAGGATAATGATCCTGATCCAGTTGGGCTTGTTCTTGCAGCGGATCGTCATGTTTTCCATGCCTGTGGGCTTCCATTTCATCATCGTTTCCATTTTCCTGATCTCCTTCAATCATGGTTTCTTTGACCCGGGACGGTTTTGTCTCCCGGCACCTGTTTATACGCAGCGAAAAAAGGAGATGGCAGCGGAGAATGAAAAAACCCGGACCTGGAAAGAGATTGATCTGTGCGGCATATTCATGTAAGATGGCTGTGAGGACAAAACGTTTGATACGGGGAATGACAAAAATGATTGATGTGATTCTGAATCTGGCAATTGTTCTGGCAACGCCGCTGCTGCTGATCCGCTTCTGGCGGAGGACCGGGCGGCAGGACCGGGAGAAATTCCGGGCCGCCTTCCGGTTCTTTACCGTCCTGAGCAATATCCTGTGTTCGGTGACGGCGCTGATCATGCTGGTCGCCCTCCTGGCGGGGGCTGTGCCGGAGTGGGTCTGGATCCTGAAGTATATCGGGACGGCGGCGGTGACGGTCACGATGCTGACGGTCTTCCTTTTCCTGGCGCCCAGCGTGGGGAAGGACTGGTACGACGTGCTGCTCAAAAGCCTTGGGGATCTGTTCATGCACCTGCTGACGCCGCTGATGGCCCTGGTCTCCTTCTGCGTGTTTGAACGGCGGGGTATGACCTTCCCCCGGAGCCTGTTCGGCCTTCTGCCCGTGGCGCTTTACGGCCCCGTGTATCTGTATCATATTCTGCTGGCGCCCGAAGGAAAGCGCTGGAACGATTTTTACGGCTTCAACCGGGGCGGCAAATGGCCGGCGGCTATGGCCGGGATGCTGGCGGGAACGTTCCTGATGTGCCTGGGGATCATGGCGCTGCAGAATCTGTAAGGGAGGAAAGTGGTTCACCCCCATTCTCCGGCCCATCTGCGGAGGGCTTTATCTTTTTGGGAGATTATGGTATACTCATTTCAGATGAACCGGCAGATCCGATGAGACGAAAAACAAACAGGAGCATAAAGCCATGACCATCAAAGAACTGCGGGTATCCAGGAACCTGACCCAGGCGAAGTTCGCCGAGATGATCGGCGTGGACCGGAGCGACCTGGGCAAGATGGAAAACGGAAAGAAGAACATCAGCGACCGGATCCACGACAGGATCTGGGAGGTCTTCGGCGTGGAGGTCGGGGTTGAAGAGGGCAAGAAGCTGGTAAAGAAGGTCTCCGTACCGAAGCTGGAGATCTATATCCAGAGCCCTCTGGGCGGAAACATTACGCCGGAGGAAGTGGCCGCCAGGATGCCGGAAGGCACCGAGGCCTGCTTTGTCCGGGTGGACCAGAACAAGATCTGGTGGGTCCGCGGGAACGGGGAGACCGGCTACGTGTGGATCTGGGACTGAGCAGCATTGACCGGGAGTGGACCAGGGGGAACGTCCTCCTGGTCCGTTTTTTCTTTGGCAGGATTCTCTTTGTTCTTTCTGCGGCATTTTCTTGTTCTGCAGGGAATCGGGTGCTAAAATAGGGAACAGTAAATCCCGAGGTGAGCAAATGAAGCAATATGTTATGGGAAACGGCGCGATCGCGCTGGGCGCGCTGTCGGCGGGGGTCCGCCTGGTGGCCGGCTATCCGGGCACGCCGTCTTCCGAGATCATTGAAACGGTCTCCAAATATCCCCATGAGGGCGTCCACCTGGAGTGGTCCGTGAACGAAAAGGCCGCGCTGGAAGTGGCCGTCGCGGCGGCCTACAGCGGCGCCCGGGCCATGGTCACCATGAAACAGATGGGCCTGAACGTGGCTTCCGATCCCCTGATGTCCGTGGCGTATATCGGCGTCAAGGGCGGCCTGGTCATCGTCAGCGCGGACGACCCCGGCCCCATCTCTTCCCAGACGGAACAGGACACCCGCCGGTACGCGGACTTCTGCCGCATCCCTGTGTTCGATCCTGCCTCCCCGGAAGAGGCGTACCAGATGATCCAGGACGCCTTTGCATATTCCGAGAAATACAATACCCCGGTGCTCTTCCGGCCCACCACCCGGGTGTGCCACGCCTACGCGGCCATTGAGACGCCGGAAAGCTTTACCCCCGGAACCTGTGAAGGGTTCGAGCGGGATACGGGCCGCTGGGTTATCTTCCCCCGGCTGTCCTATATGAACCACGGCAAGATCGAAAAGCGCAACGTGGAGATCGGGAAGGACTTCTCGTCCTACCGTTTCAACACCGTGGAGGGGACCGGCAGCGGCAAGGCCGTGGTCGCCTCCGGCGTCAGCTATAACTATGTGCGGGAATGCCTGAAAGGCCAGGCCGCCGTCCGGCTGATCCGGGTCGCCACCGCCTTCCCCTTCCCGGAGGACTTCATGCTCAAAGCCCTGGAGGGCGTGCAGGAAGTCCTGTGCGTCGAGGAGCTGAGCCCCTACCTTGAGGAGCAGATCCTGAAAACTGCCGGGAAGCACCACCTGGACATCAAAGTTTCCGGCAAGCTGGACGGCAGCGTGCCCCATAACGGGGAGAACGGCGTCGAGCTGTGCGGCGGCATCCTGGACAAATTCCTGGGCATCCGGACCGCCCTGGCCCAGACGGACATCTCCGACGCGCCGGCCCTGCCGGTCCGCCCGCCGGTGCTGTGCGCGGGCTGCCCGCACCGGGCTTCCTTCTACGCCGTGAAACAGGCCATGAAGGGACAGAAAGCCGTCTTCTGCGGGGACATCGGCTGCTATACCCTGGGCAACGCCATGCCCCTGGACATGGTGGACACCTGCCTGTGCATGGGCGCCGGCATCACCATGGCCCAGGGCTTCAGCCACACGAACGACGGCCTGGCCTGCTTCGCCTTCGTGGGGGATTCCACCTTCTTCGCCTCCGGCGTCACCGGCGTGATCAACGCCGTGTACAACGAGGCGGACATCATCCTCTGCGTCCTGGACAACTCAACCACCGCCATGACCGGCCACCAGCCCCATCCCGGCACCGGCCGGAACATGATGGGCAATTTCGTGGACAAGGTCAGCATCGAAAAGGTGCTGGAAGGCGTGGGCGTCAAAAAGATCCTCACCGTGGATCCGCTGAAGCTGGACGAAGCCGTGGCTGCGGTGAAGGAATGCGCGGCGGAAAAGGGCGTGAGGGCCATCGTGTTCCGCTCCCCCTGCGTGGCGATCACCAAACCTTCGGCGAAATGCGCCGTGGATCCGGCGAGGTGCGTGAACTGCAAAAAGTGCATCCGGGAGATCGGCTGCCCCGCCCTGATCGTTTCAGAGGGCAAAGTGACCATCGACCGGAACCTCTGCACCGGCTGCGGGCTGTGCAGCTGCATCTGTCCCGCGAAAGCGATCGGAGGTGAAGTGAAATGAACAAAGACATCCTGATCTGCGGCGTGGGCGGCCAGGGCACCGTGCTGGCCTCCCGGATCATCGCCGCGGCCGCCATGGAGGAGGGCAGTCCCGTCCATTCCGCCGAGACCATCGGCATGGCCCAGCGGGGCGGCTCCGTCACCAGCCACGTGCGGGTGGGCGGCGAAGCCTATTCCCCCATGATCCCCTTCGGCGCGGCGGACATGATCCTGGCCTTCGAGCCGGGGGAAGCGGTCCGGAACCTGCGGTACCTGCGTCAGGGCGGCGTGGCCGTGGTGAACACCGCCGTCACCAAACCGGTGACCGAATCCCTGAAGGATACCGGCTACGACGGCCGGGAGATGACGGCCTACCTGAAAGGGAAGTGCGCCTGCATCTTCGTCGACGCGGAGGAGGTCTGCAGGCCCTTCGGCTCCACGAAGTTCTTCAACATCATCATGCTCGGGGTGGCGGCCGGCTCCGGCTGCCTGGGCCTGAGCAAGGATACCCTGCTGAAACAGATCGGACAGTATGTGCCGGCGAAGTTCCTGGACGCCAACATCCGGGCCTTCAACGCGGGCATTGAGATCGCCGCGAAGGCGAACCTGAAAGGAGAGTAAACCTGCATGCATATCAACGACGCCCAGCTGGAGCTGGTGGATAAACAGATCAAACGGATCCTGAAGAGCGGAAACTACTACGCCGAGGTCTACAAGAAGGCCGGAATCACCGGCGTGAACAGCGAGGAGGATTTCCTGAAGATCCCCTTCACGGACAAGGCGGACCTGCGCAACGCGTACCCCCTGGGCATCCAGGCCGTTCCGGACGAGGAAGTCGTCCGCATCCACTCCTCCTCCGGCACCACCGGCAAGCCGTTCATCATCCCCTACACCAAGAAGGACGTCGACGACTGGGCCACCATGTTCGCCCGCTGCTATGAGATCGCCGGCATCACGAACAAGGACCGGATCCAGATCACGCCCGGCTACGGCCTGTGGACCGCGGGCATCGGTTTCCAGGCCGGCTGCGAAAAGCTGGGCGCCATGGCCATCCCCATGGGCCCCGGCAACACGGACAAACAGCTCCAGATGATGATCGACCTGCAGTCCACCGTCATCTGCGCCACCTCTTCCTATGCCCTGCTCCTGGCGGAAGAGATCAACAAGCGGGGCCTGAAGGACCAGATCAAACTGAAGAAGGGCGTCATCGGCTCCGAGCGCTGGAGCGACACCAAGCGCAGGATCATCGCGGACTCCCTGGGCATTGAGCTCTACGACATCTACGGCCTCACCGAGATCTACGGCCCCGGCATCGGCATCAACTGCCCGGACCAGGTGGGTATGCACATCTTTGACGATTTCCTCTACACTGAGATCATCGATCCCAAGACCGGCGAAGTGCTGCCGGACGGCGAGGAAGGCGAGATCGTCATCACCACCCTGGTGAAGGAAGGCGCGCCCCTGATCCGCTTCCGCACCCACGACCTGTCCCACATCATCCCCGGCGAGTGCTCCTGCGGGCGGCACTATCCGCGGCTGGACACCATCAAGGGCCGCAGCGACGACATGTTCAAGGTCCACGGCGTCAACATGTTCCCCAGCCAGGTGGAGGAAGTCCTGGGCATGGTGGACGGCGTTTCCAGCGAATACAAGATCGATATTGCCCACGACGACGCCAACAACCGGGATATCATCATGGTCACCGTGGAAGCGGAAGGCCGCGTGGACTTCAGCGCCACCGGCGAGAAGATCAAACAGCTCTTCAAGTCCCGCCTGAACGTGACCCCCAAGGTCGCCGTCATCGCCCTGAACACCCTGCCCCGGTCCGAAAAGAAGACCCGCCGGGTCTTCGACCACCGGGAGGAATAAAGCAGCCGTATTTTTACAGGCTTCCCTCGGGAAGCCTTTTTTTATCAACGCGGATGTGGTATGATAAAGGGAGATAAAAAGAAGACCATACGACGGAGCATGCAGATGGAAGTCACAACGCTGGTAGAGCTCTATGACGAGCGGCCTCTGGAAAATGTGCTGGGCGTGGAGATGTTCCGCCCCCGGCAGGTGATTTATGTCTGCCCGCAGGCGGCGCCGAAAAGCGCAAAAAAGCAGCTGGCCGCCTATTTCGCCCACCGGAAGATCCCGGCGGAGCTGGATTTCCGCTACGTCGACACCTTTGACACCGGGGCGGTCCTCACCCTCTTCCGGGAGATCCTCCTGGAAGCCCCGGACGCGGTGATCGACATCACCGGCGGCACGGACGACGTGCTTTTCGCCGCGGGCCTGGCCTGCGCCGAGGCGGAGATCCCCGTGGTCACCTACAGCCGCACCCGGAACAGCTTCTTCAGCATCCAGCACGCGCCGGACGCCCACGGCGTTCCCTGCGACATCACCTTCTCCGTGGAGGACTGCTTCCTCATGGCCGGCGGCTCCATGCGCAAGGGCCGGGTGGACAACAGCATCCTCTCCCGGTATATGGCGGATTTCGATCCCTTCTTCGCCGTTTTCCTGAAGCACCGCACCCGCTGGGACAAGATCGTCAGCTATATCCAGCGGATCTCCGCCGCCCGGGAGGACGGCACCTATTCCCTGAATGCCCAGGGCGGCTACACCGTCAAGGGCGAGCACGGCGCGACCCTGAACGCCCCGGAGGCGGCCCTGCGGGACCTGGAAAAAATCCGGATGATCTCCTGCCTGGAGATCCGGCCGGAGGAAAGCGTTTCCTTCACCTTCCGGGATCCCCAGGTCCGGGCCTGGCTGCGGGACGTGGGCAGCGTTCTGGAACTGTATGTGTATAAGGCCTGCGTGGATTCCGGCCTCTTTGACGACGTCCGCTCCAGCGCCGTGGTGGACTGGAACGGGGACGAAACGGACCACGCGGTCTCCAACGAGCTGGACGTCATGTGCACCCGGGGCATCACGCCGGTGTTCATCTCCTGCAAGACCTGCCTGATCCGCACCGAAGCCCTGAACGAGCTGGCTGTGCTCCGGGACCGCTTCGGCGGGGAGATCGCCCGGGCGGCCATTGTCACCGCGGAGCCGGCCGGCGCTTCCGCCCGCAACCGGGCGGCGGAACTGAACATCCGCGTCATTGACCTGAACGACCTGGAGGACGGCCTGCTGGGCCAGGACGTCCAGAGCCTGATGAACCCCCGCTGAACGAAAGCCCGGAGGGATGAAACATGCAGGGAGACTATTTCTTTTTCTACACCGAGGCGAACGTCGTCTGTATCCTGATCCTGCTGATCCTGCTGCTCAACGACCGGCTGCACAACACCCGGCAGGAGAAGCAGATCCGGTTCAACTGGACGGTGGTCGCGCATATCGGCTATTTCATCTCGGACATCTGCTGGGCGGCGGTGCTCAGCGGCAACCTGCCGCGCACCCGCCTGCTGGTGGCCCTGTTCAACTTCACCAACCTGGTGATGATGCACCTGCTGGCCTACGAATGGTTCCTGTATATGGCCGCGTCGGAGAACCTGGACTTCCGCAAGAGCCGGAGAAGGCGGATCCAGTGCCGGACGCCGATGATCCTCTCCGTCCTGGCGATGGTGGTGGCCTATGTGATCACGCCGGAGTTCTGGATCAGCAAGGCCGGGGAGCTGAACGAAACCTATTATTATCCCATGCAGATCTTCATGCCCGTGCTCTACATGATCGCCGCTTTCGTCATCTCCCTGCGCAACGCCCGGAAAACCCGGTCCCGGGAGGATAAGAAGCTGCACCTGCTCATCGGGATCTATCCGCTGGCCATCGTCGTTTCCGGCCTGATCCAGACCATCTTCCTGGACGCGCCGCTGTTCTGCTTCGGCTGCACGATCATGATGATATTCTTCTATATCCAGCACCTGCAGACCCTGGTCTCCGTGGATTCCCTGACCCGGCTGAACAACCGGGGACAGATCAACCGGTACATGGACCAGATCGTTTACAGGGACAGCGTCCGGAACACGGCCATGATGATCGATATCGACCGGTTCAAGGAGATCAACGATACCTACGGCCACGGGGAGGGAGACAGGGCCCTGGTCCTGATGGCGCAGGCCCTCAGGGAGTCCGTCGAAGGGATCGACGCGCCGGTGTTCATCGGCCGCTACGGCGGGGACGAGTTCACGGTCTTTGTCCAGCACGCGGAGGGGGACGGCCTGCCGGAAGAGATCATCGGGAAGATCCGCGCCGTCCTGGAGGAGAAACAGCAGCAGCACAGGCTGCCCTACGACCTGAAGATCAGCGCCGGATACGACGACCTGAAGGATAAAAACGACTCCATGGACGCCTGCCTCATCCGGGCGGACGAGAAGCTCTACGAAGACAAAAAGAGCAGGCATATCAAACGATAGGAGAAAAAAGAAATGGATTACAGAAAGTTCGGCAGCACGTATATGCTCCGCATCGACGTGGGGGAGGAGATCATTGAAAGTCTGAAGGCGATGTGCGCCCGGGAGGGCGTCCGCCTGGCCCAGGTCAGCGCCATCGGGGCGGCGGACCGGGCTTCGGTGGGCGTCTACGACCTGGCGGAAAAGCGGTATCACCGGGAAGACCTGGAAGGCTTCATGGAGATCGCGAACCTGTCCGGCAGCGTCACGGAGATGAACGGCGAGCCCTATATCCATCTCCACGCCGCCCTGGCGGACCAGCGGAACGCCGTTCATGGCGGCCATGTGATCAGCATGCGCGTGGGCGCCACCTGCGAAATGTTCGTGCAGGCCCTGGAAGGTTCCGTCACCCGGGTGAAAGACGAAGGCCTGGGCATCAACCTGTGGAAATTCTGAAAAAGACGGCGGCCCTGCTGCTGGCCCTGCTGACGGCGGCCGCCTTTTGGCTGCCCCCCGCCGCCCGGGCGGACCGATACCGGGTCCTGGACGCCGCCCTTTCCATGCTGGAGGAGGGCAATCCCTTCCTGGTCCGCTACAACGCGGAGAACCACGCGGATATCCAGGCCTGCTTCCCGCTGGGCTGCCCCTATTTCTGGGGCGGCCGCCGGGTGAGCCGGATCCTGGAGAAGGCGAGCCCCGAGCAGAACTCGGATTATTACCGTACGGACAGGCAGTATCTTTACGGGCTGGACTGCGTCGGGCTGACCCGCTGGGCCTGGACCCAGGCGGGCTATGCGGAGCACGATTCCATTTCCAGCCTGCTGAACACGTCAAACTACAAGGAATATGTCAATTACCGGGCCGCGAAGAACACCGGGCCGGAGCGGGCCCGTTACCTGCAGGCCGGCGACCTGGGGGCGATCCAGCATGCGGACGGCGGCTTTCATATTGTCATGTACATCGGCACCCTGGTGGATTTCGGCTACACGCGGAAGAACCTGCCGGAGGAGCTGGTGCCGTACCTGACCTGGCCGCTGGTCATCCACTGCACCGGCAGCAGCGATTATTACGAACGCTACCGTGCCTGGCTGGGGGAGACCGGCAACGCGGAGACCCTGCCGCCCTTCGGCGGGGTCATCGTAAGCATCCTGGACGTCCCGGCGGAGGCCGCGCCCGCCTTTACGCCGGAGGTCCCTGAACTGCCGGAGCTGACAAAGCCCTGCTTCAATCTGGAGGGCTATAAGCTTGAAATCCTGGACCTTTCCGCGGAAAAACGCCAGCGGTGGATCCGCTGGCGCAAAAGCCCGGGGGAATAACCGCCGGGACCTGCCCGGAAAAGTTCTACCGGCAGGAGACTTCCTTTCCTTGCGAAATCATCGATCTTCATTTACGCTCTATGCGGGGGTGAGAAAAACATGCAGGATATCGAATTCGGCAACCGTCTCTACCGGCTCAGGAGAAAGGCCGGCCTGTCCCAGACGCAGCTCGGGGAGAAAGTCGGCGTCTCCAACAAAGCGGTTTCAAAGTGGGAAAACGGGCTGGCAAAGCCCGGGCTGGAGATTGTCCACCGCCTGGCGGACACCCTGAGCGTCTCCGTGGACGAACTGCTCAGCATGCCGGCGGAGGAAAAGCAGATCAGCAAAATCGTTATTACCGGCGGACCCTGCGCCGGCAAAACGACCGCCATGAGCTGGATTCAGAACGCCTTTACCAAAATGGGATACGCCGTGCTGTTTGTGGATGAAACGGCCACCCAGCTGATTACCGGCGGCGCCGCGCCCTGGCTGTGCACGTCCAACCGGGATTTCCAGCTCCAGCTGCTCCGGCTCCAGCAGGCCAAGGAAAAGGCCTTCACGGAGATCGGGAAGGTCCTGAAGGAAAACAAGGTGCTCGTGGTATGCGACCGTGGTGCGATGGACAACTGCGCCTATATGACGGAGCAGGATTTCGGCTGGGTCCTGAAAGAGATGCAGACCAACAAGGTTGCCCTCCGGGACCAGTATGACGCGGTCTTCCACCTGGTGACCGCCGCCAAGGGCGCGGAGAAATTCTACACCACGGCAAACAACCAGGCCCGGACGGAAAGCGTGGAGGAAGCGGCCGCGCTGGATGACAAGCTGATCTCCGCCTGGACGGGGCATCCCCATTTCAGGATTATCGACAATACCACCGACTTTGAAGAAAAGATGCTCCGCCTGATCAAGGAAATCACCGCGTTCCTCGGCGAGCCCACCCCCATGGAGATTGAGCGCAAATACCTCATCGCCCGCCCGAATCTGCACCTGCTGGAGCAGCTGCCGAACTGCGAGCGGGTGGATATCGTCCAGACCTACCTGAAGTGCAGCGATCCCGGCGAGGAAGTCCGGATCCGCCAGCGCGGCAGCAACGGGAACTATATCTACTTCATGACCCGCAAGAAGGCAAACGGGCTGAAGCGCGTGGAGATTGAACAGCGCCTCAGCCAGGAGGAATACATCGCCCTGATGGTCCAGGCGGATCCCGCCTTCCGGCCGATCCACAAGCAAAGGTACTGCCTGAGCGAGAACGGGCTGTACTACGAGATCGATATTTATCCGGACTGGAAGGAAAAAGCGGTCATGGAGATCGAGCTCCATGATGAGAACCAGGAGATTGTTTTCCCCGAAGGCATCGATGTGATCCGGGAGGTCACCGGCGATCCGGCCTATTCCAACCATGAGCTCGCGAGAATCAAATGACGGGAGGAGCATCAGGATGAATACAACCACCCGGCGGATTACGCTCCTGGCGGTGGGAACCGCCCTGTTTGTCGCCCTGTCCATGTGCCTGCAGGTGCCTGTATTTGAAAACTACTATCTTTGCCTGGGCTATGTCGTGATGGCGGTCTACTGCTATTCCTTCGGAACGGTCAGCGGCATCGTCACCGGCGCCCTGGGGGTCGTCCTTTACTGCCTGGTGATCAACGGCCTGCGGGGCATGCCAGGATGGGCCCTGGGGAACGTGGTCATCGGGCTCTGCCTGGGGCTGGCCTTCCGCGCGGCAAAGCGGATGAACCGCCGCGCCCTCGCCACCGCCCTGTGCGTTGCGGCGATCGTCGCCGGCACCGCCCTGGGCATCCTGGGCGTCAAGTCCGTCACCGAAAGCATCCTTTACGGCCAGCCCTTTGTGGTGCGGGTCGGCAAAAACCTCTATGCCTTCATCGCGGACGTGGTGGTCCTGGCGGTCAGCCTCCCGGTCTGCATGGCGCTGGACAAAACCGCGCGGAAGCTGTTCCCGGAGCTGGCGAAATAAAGGGTTCAACCATAAAACGCCAGCGGTGAATCCGCTGGCGCAAAAGCCCGGGGGAGTAACAGGCCTTACGGCCGGTACCAGGCGTAGTATTTCACGTCCGTCAGGTTGATGACCGTCAGTTGATAACCGCCGTCGTTCATCGTGAACCAGGCGTAATCCGTGCTCTGCACATGCCCGTGCTCCGGGGCGTCCTCCGGCTTCGGGCCCAGCAGGGAAATGGCGACCCCGCCGTCGGTGGTGGTCGCTTTTCCGTATTTGTCCGGATATTCGTCGATCAGCTTCTGGAACCGCTCCCCGTAGAAGGGGCTCAGCCCGCAGTGAATCACCAGGGGCCAGTCCAGCCAGGAGGCCAGGGCCGGCTCCTCTTCCGCCGTATAGCCGAAGAACCGCAGGGTCCCGATGTACATCATCACGTGCCGGGACTTGCTGTCTTCATGCTTGACCACCAGCAGGTCCCCGACCCGCAGGGTATCCTTCAGCTGGTCGTAGGGCGGAGCCTCGTGCCCTTTCCGGCTGTCGTAAACGTGATACTGCTTCTGCTCCCACTGGGTCATGATGTCCGCCAGGGAGTGATGGGCCGGCAGCCCGCAGGCCTTGTACACATGCCGGGTGAACCCGATGCAGTCCAGGCCGTAGAAATACCGTTCCCCGACTTTGAAATAGCCGGAGCCGTGCTCGCATATTTTAATGAAATAATCCGGATAGGCCATGTAGAACCAGCCGTTCCCTTTGCTGCCGCTCAGCCCGCCGAAATAATAGGGCACGCCGCAGGGAAACAGCGGGGTGATTTCTTTGCCCGTCAGTTTTTCATACCGCGTGACGAAGGGGTTCCCTTCCTCCAGCAGCTCAAAGGCCGCCGCGGTCAGGTCCGGGGCTTCCGCTTCCGCCCGGCCGGGCCCGGGAAAAAGGCACAGCAAAAGCAGCGCCGCCAGCACCGCGGCGCGGATCCGGACCGCCGCCCTTTCCGCCATGACGCTTTTTCCTCCGTCAGTCGATTGCTGAAGAAAGTATAGCACGGAACGCCGGAATATGGTATGATGGTACCAGAAAAAGAAATTGATACAGAAATGAAAAAAGCGGCTGCTCCGTTTTGGTTGCAGAACGTATATATACATGGCGGGCATGACGCCGGCCGGACGAAAAGCAAAGCGAGGGATCATCATGAAAAACGCGAAGAACCTTGAGATCTATATCCAGAGCCCCCTGGGCGGCAACATTACCCCGGAGGAGATCAGGGCCCGGCTGCCCCAGGGCACGGAGTCCTGCTACGTCCGGGTGGACCAGAACCTGATCTGGTGGGTCCGTGGCGACGAGACCGGCGCCATCGAGATCTGGTCCGACGACCGGTAAAAGGAGATTGAATCAGATGAAACGCTGTATGCTGCTGCTCCTGTCCCTGCTGCTGGCGCTGTGCCTGTGCGCAGGCCCGGCCGCCGGCCGCGTGCAGGTCATGCTCTCCCCGGATCAGATCCGTCAGCTGGACTACCAGGTGTTCCTCGCGGTAATCCTGTAAGCACCGTCCTAAAAAATTGGCCTCCGGAGCAGTCCGGAGGCCTTTGCTGTGTGATCCGTTTTTTATTTCCCGACGTACTGTTTCATGATATATCCGGTTTTGCCTTTGACCTTCACCTTGTACCAGCGGCCCGTGGAGCCGATCACCGTCACCTTTGTGCCCACCCGGTAGGAGCCGGTCGTCTTGTATTTGGATCCGGGGCCTTTGCGCATGACCACGTTCTTGCCGGTGTCGTTGCGGATATAGGCCGTCTTCCCGGTTGACTTCGTCTTGGCCACCTTGTCGGAGGACAGGTGCGTGTTCCGCACATAGCCCTTGCCCCGCGGGGTGGAGACATAGTCGAAGGCCGATCCGTGGGTCAGCACGGTGACCTTCGTGCCCTTGGCCAGTTTGCCCAGGCTCTTGAAGGACGTGGCCGGGCCCTTGTGCAGCACGGTGTTGTCCTTGCTGATGTACGCGGTATAGCTGGAGCAGGCCGTCAGGTACTTCGTCTGCACATAGACCTGCGCCCCGCCCGGACGGAAGCGGACCCGGGCCCAGCCGTCCTTGCCCTTCCGCTCGATCGTCACGGCGAAATCCCGCCGGTAGCTGTCCACGACCTTCGCGTCATACTGGGGCTTTTCATGGGCCTTGAGCCAGGTGGTGTTGACGCGGTAATAGGTAACCGCCAGCGCGGACGCCGCCGGTACCAGCAGCGCCAGCACAAGAATCAGGGCGACAACTTTCTTCAGCATTCTTCTTCCTCCCGGGCAGCTGTGCTTTTTTTCTCTTGCCTCCATTATCGGTCAAACCTGCTTCTTCGTCAAGTGTACCGGGGGGTCCACCCCTGGTCCATTTTGCATTTCCCCGGAAAGAAAGTTAAAATATTTTTCCGGAATGTTGGCCTCTTTGGGCCCCGGGTTCGTCCAATCAGTGTTGAAAGGAGGGAGCGCGTTGAACCGATCTCCGCGTCAGGCGTGGCTGGATGAAGCGATTACCCGCTGGGAGAAACCCCTGCTCCGGCTGTGCTACGCCTACCTGTGCGATACCGCTTTGGCGGAGGACGCAGTACAGGAAACATTTTTCAAGGCCTGGAAAAACTACGGAACCTTCCGCGGTGAAGCAGAGGAGAAAACCTGGCTGACGCGCATCGCGATCAACACCTGCAAGGACCTGATGAAGAACGCCTGGTCCCGGAACACAGACCGGTCTGTGACGCCGGAGAACCTGCCGGAAGGCGCGGCGCCTTTCGACGAACAGGACGACACCGTAACGCGTGCGGTGCTGGCGCTGCCCGAAGACCTGAAGGAAGTGACGCTGCTTCACTGGTATCAGGGCCTGACCCTGAAGGAAATGCAGAAGGTATTGAGGCTCCCCCGTTCAACGGTCAATTACCGATTGAAGAAAGCAAAAGCGATACTGAAAAAGGAACTGGAGGACTGGTACTTTGAAGACGAATAAGAAGACCATCCGGTCCGCGATGGACAATCGCCTCTCCTTCCTGGATGAACTGCCGTCCTGCCGCGCAGCCGTGCAGTACCGTATCGCTCAGGAGGAGGAACCTGTGATGAAGAAAAAGATCTCTCTCGGATTTGTGTTTGCGATGGTCCTGGTGCTGCTGGCCGCGGCGGCCCTGGCGACGACACTGCTGCTCTCGTCCCGGGCGAACGCCGTGAAGGCGGCCGACGAGGCGGTGAAAGAAAAATACGGGATCACGGCGGAACTGCAGACCTTCTTCGGCCGGGAAGAAAAGGAACTGCCGGAGGGCGGCGTGGAAGTGGCCTATACCGGCGCGGGCAATATGGCGTACGCCCTGGGCACCTACACCGTAACCGTGAAGGACGGCAAGGCAACGGAAGTCACCTGGAGCCACGACGGGGAAGACACCTCCGGCGGCTATGACGCGGAAGCCTGGGGCCTGGAACAGCTGAATCAGATGCTGACTGACTGCCGGGACGAAAGCCTCAAGCAGGCCTACCTGGACCGGACGGAGGAGATCGCCGCGGCCCACGGTGCCCTGGAGGATGAAAGCCCCTCCGAAGCGGACGAAGACTACCGCAGCCGGATCGAGGAGCAGAAGACCGCGGCCCTGAACGCCCGTAAGCTCTCCGAGGAAGAGATGGTCCGCATCGGCCGGGAGTTCATCATCAGCAACTACAGCCTGAATGAGGAACAGGTCGCCCGGCTGGAGCTCTTCACCAATACCGACCTGCCGGAGGAGGCGAAGGACAACACCTGGTACGACACAATCAACGGCAGGCCCTGCTTCACCGTGGAATACCTGCTCTACCAGCCCATGACGGAAGCGGAGTACGAGGCCGGCAAGCCCCGGGACTACCAGGAGGGCGACGGCTACTACATCGTGCAGGTCAACGTCGAAACCGGCGAGATTGAAGAATATGAGCATAATTCAGGTTTAGGCGGTCAGGGATGAAGATTTTTTGACTGCCAGTGGCAGAAATTTCAAAAAATCTGAATTCAAGCGAAACGAGCGAGCTGCCCAGTGGGCAGTCGCGACGATTGAGCTTGCGGATACCGGGAGGGGCGCACCCCTCCCGGAATATGAGCCAAACTTAACGAACCCCGTGGCACAGTTGTCGCGACCATTGAGTTTGCGGGAACCGGGAGGGGCGCACCCCTCCCGGAATATGAGCCAGACGCAGCAAACCCAGTGGCTAAGAGAGGATAATAATCCTCTCTTTTTTACTGTATTACTTTATGATAAAATACTCCCATGAAGAAGGATGTTTTGTATGTGTCGGACCTGGACGGCACCCTGATGCGCAGCGACGGGACCCTTTCCCCGGAAACCGTCCGGATGATCAACGCCCTGACGGAGCGCGGCGTCGCCTTCACCTACGCTACGGCCCGCTCCATCGAGAGCGCCCGGACCATCGCCGGCGGGCTGAACCTGCCCCTGCCGGCCATCACCCGCAACGGCTGCGTCCTGGCGGACAACGCCACCGGGAGACACCTGGAAAAAGCCCTCTTCACCGGGGAGGAAATCGTCCTCCTCAAAACCCTCCTGCCGGAGCTGCCGGAGTACGGTTTCGTCTCCTGCTTCATCGGGGAGGAAATGGTCAAGACCTACCTGCCGGGGAAGCACACCCCGGGGTTTCAGAAATACGTAGACTGTTACGCGGACGACCCCCGCATGAAACCGGTGGACTCCTTTGAAGGCCTGTTTATCGGCCAGCCGGGTTACGTCACCCTCATCGACGAGAAGGAACGGATCCGGCCCCTTTACGAACGGGTCCGGCAGTATGACTGCTGGGAGACCCTTTTCCAGAAGGATACCTACTGGGACGAATACTGGGTGGAGATCTGTCCCCGGAACTGCACCAAGGCCAAGGCGATCCTGAAGATGAAGGAGACTTACGGCTTCCGGAAACTGGTAGTCTTCGGGGATTCGGTCAACGACCTGAGCATGTTCCGGGTGGCGGACGAGGCTTATGCCGTGGAGAAGGCCCTGGACGAACTGAAGGCCGCCGCCACGGAAGTGATCGGCAGCAATGATGACGAAACCGTGGCGAAGAAGATCATGGAGATGGAAACATGACGGAGATCATCACATACCGCCTGAGCGAAACCGGGCGGTGGGGCTATGAGTTCTATGACGCCGGGCGGAACCGGATCGGTTCCGTCAACGCCGTCATTGCGACTTCTTCGCCCGTGCTGATCGAAGGCGGGGACATCTGCTGGTACAGCCAGTTCGGCATCGACAATATGATCGTGCCCGGCACCAGCCGCCAGGTCAAGGATAACCAGACCGGTCTGGAAGTCTACCGCATCGTCTTCTGGCAGCCCGGCAAGTATGAGGTCCGGACCCGGGAGGCCTCCGCCTGCGCGGAGATCCGCAACGGCATCTATCTTTTCGGCCGGCCCCTGATGCCGGTCACCGCCATGACGGAGCGGATCGGCGAGACGGAATGGATCCCGCCGAAAAACGTGAACGTGGAGCCCTATTTCAAAACCACCTTCTATGAAGACGTGAACGAGGCCTATCGGATGATGGTGCTCTCCTTCCCGGCGCTGAGGTTTTACTGAGATGGAAACAATCGTGATCCGCTCCCGGCGGAAGACGCTATCCATGCAGGTGAAGGGAGACGGACAGGTGGAGATCTGGGCGCCCCTGCGGACCTCGGACGCGGAGATCCGGCGCTTTCTGGAAACCCACCGCCGCTGGCTGGAGAAGCACCTGCAGAAGGCACAGGCCCTGCAGCAGGCGAAGGCCGGCGTGCGGAAACTGACGGCCGCGGAGACGGCCGAGCTGAAGAAAAAGGCGAAGCGGATCCTGCCGGAGCGGGTGGCATACTGGGCGCCGCTGATCGGGGTGCGGCCCGGGCGCATCGCCGTCCGCTGCCAGAAGACCCGCTGGGGCAGCTGCTCCGCCAAAGGCAACCTGAATTTCAACTGCCTGCTGATGCTGGCTCCCGACGAGGTCATCGATTCCATCGTCGTGCACGAGCTGTGCCACCTGAAGCACATGAACCACTCCAAACGGTTCTACGCCGAGATTGAAAAAGTGCTCCCGGATTACCGGCAGCACCAGCAGTGGCTGAAGGACAACGGCGAGTTCCTTCTTGCAAGGGTGGACCAGGGGGACGGTTCTTTTGGACCATAAAGCAGAAATAATTATGAATTATGAATTATGAATTATGAATTACTAAAGGCGTGACAGATATGTTCAAGGATATTCTCAAAGTACTCGGCGGAACCATCGGGATGATCTTCAAGTTCATCTTCATCATCGGTTTCGCCTTCGGCGCGTTTTACTGCGTCTTCACCATGTTCATGCTTCCCTTCATCTGGGAGGGGCTCAAGTGCCTGGCCATCGCCGGGGCCTGCGTGCTGGGCATCATCGGCCTGCTGCGCATCGGCCGGGAGAAGGACGACGACGTCGTCACCGAGGATGACTTCCGGCCCTGAGGCTATTTCAGGCTCCGGATGTCGAAACTGCTGGCGTTGAAGACCTTTACGCCGCGTTCCAGGGCGTATTTCACCGTATAGGCCGTGCCGGTGCGCGGCCGGTTGCAGTAACTGACGCAATAGGCGGACCCGTCTACCAGCTTCCGGTCCCGGAGCAGGTAGACGTTTTTTTCATATTCGGGTTTCACATACACGATCTTGTCGCTGGCCCGGAGGATCTTCTCCTGCCGCCACCGCAGCTCATCCGTCCAGTCCTCCGTTTCCCGCCAGGCGGGATAGGGGAGCACCGAGATGATCCGGATCTGCTGTTCCCGGTGGGCCTTCAGGTTGATCAGGTATTCCGCGGCCAACATGTCGAAGCCCACCGCACCGCCCACGCCGAAATACCGGACGTTCTTTTCCCGGATAAGCTTCTGCAGGATATACCGGGTCCGGGTGTAGATCTTCTGCTCTTCCCCCGGCGGAATGATCCGGTGGCCCGTCAGGCAGCAGGTCTGCTGCTCCCGGGTCATGCCCTCATACCGGTCCTCGTAAATATCCTTCATCGCAGTCCTCATCCTTTGTTTGCTGGTTTTATTATACGGGAAGCCCCCGGGAAAGAAAAGGCGAACAAGCGGATTTGTCAGAATCTTTGAAACGGAGGGACGTTCCTTTTCGTTTCATTTTTCTGAAACGGAGGGACGTTCCTTTTCGTTTCATTTTTCCGCCAAATGCGGTATAATCCGGAAAAAGACAGACGCGCGGAGGGAAACACCATGGCGGAGAAAACCACCACCGTACAGATCGTAATGCCCCAGCACTGCAACGGATATTCGAATCCCCGGCTTTTCGGCGGCCAGATCATGGCCTGGATCGACGTGGTCGGCGCGGTGGCGGCCCGCCGCTATACCGGCCAGGCGGTCACCACCGTGTGCATCGACAACCTGACCTTCCTCAAACCGGCCTTCCTGAATGACACCGTCGTGCAGGAGGCGGTAGTCACCTGGACCGGGAACACCTCCCTGGAGGTCCGGGTGGACAGCCTGGTGGAGCGCCTGGACGGCAGCCGGGAGCTGATCAACCGGGCCTATGTGGTCTTTGTCGCCATCGATGACGAGGATAAACCCGTCCGGATCCCGTCCTTCATTCCGGAAACCCTGGAGGAGAAACAGGAATATGCCGCGGCGGAGGAACGCCGCCGCATCCGCCTGAACCGGTAAGGCTTTGGGTTTTCCGTTCACAATCAACTTACAATTCCGGTCAGATTATGATATGATGATAATGATATAGGATAAACGGAAACGGAGGTGCAAACCGATAGATGATGTATCCGTACCTGACGCTGAATGATGATACAGAGATTACGCATTCTGAAATGAAGGAAGACGGCAGTGTAAAAGTTTATATAGAGACGCCGGATGATAACGGAGGGTTTCATAGCGCGGTCTGCTGGCTTCCGCAGTACAGATGGGAGAATATTCAGGGATATACGGAAGAAGAAATGGCGTCTTTCCGGGAACTGATCAGGAATAATGCCCATCTGATTATTGAGTTTTCCCAGGACGGAGGCGTTCTTGATGCCACAGGAGCTTAAGATTGGTCCGTATACAATAAAATATTATTGCTGACAGAGCATAACAAAACGCGGGGATCAGAAGTTCCCCGCGTTTTTTCCGTTTCAGAAGCGGTCTTTCTTTCCGGCTTTGCTCAGCAGGAAGCCCAGCACCGAGCCCACGGCCCCGCCGATGATGTGGGCCATCTGGGACACGTCATCCTTCACGGTGATGCCGTCGTAGATCTCCCGGCCCAGATAAAGCAGCGCCACCAGGATGAAGGTCACCGGGATCGTGTTGTCCTCCCGCACCGTCACGGAGGAGATCAGGATAAAGGCGAAGACCACGCCGCTGGCCCCCAGCAGCGCCACCCGGGGGAAGAAGACCATGTTGACCGCCCCCGTGACCACGGCGGTGGCCAGGATGATGATCACGGTGTTCTTCGAGCCGTATTTCTCCTCGATCATCGGGCCCAGCAGCAGGATGAACATCAGGTTGCCGATCAGGTGGTCCCAGCCCGCGTGGCCCAGCACGTAGGTCACCAGGCGGACCCAGGTCAGCGGGTCGCCCAGCGGCGCCCGGTATACGCTGAATACCGCCCGCACCGCCTTGTTTCCGACCGCCTGGATGATCACGCAGGCGATCAGGCACAGCGCCGAAAAGATCAGCGTCACCGGCGCGTTGAAGGAGAGGCGGAGCCCTTTTTTCCGATTGCTGTACATACGCACCTCTGGGGTTTTTTCTCAATGTACCATATCAGGCTGAAATGGTCAATGCGGTCCGGTTGTATGAGTACAATACATAGGTAACAGAAAGGGAAAGCAAAGAGAGAACCAAGT
>CAZUXV010000019.1:0-26054 GCA_964624445.1 uncultured Oscillospiraceae bacterium
CGACCATCAGCGTCCTGCCGTAGAGATCTTCCTCGCGGATCAGTCCATTCCTTAAAAAGTCCAAGTCTATCATGTCGTGATAATATCTTGTTCTTTTCGCTAATCCTTTATCGTTCGTTGTTTGCATTTCGACATCATAAGTTTTACCGTTATCCGCTTCAACAAAAACATCAAACCGGACCCCTTTTGTCTCATACTCCGTTTTTACGGATCGCTGAAGTGTTACTCCTTTGATCGCACCGATCTTATTTCCGAGAATCCTTTGGATTAACCCTTTTGCTTTATCGGGGTCGCTCATAACCTGACCAAACATGTAGTCATCTGTAATGGTCATTTCCGACAGTTTCTTTCGCTTTGTAGCCATTGTTGCCTCCCTGCTCTCTTATAAAAGTGAGCAAAACAAAAAAGTCAGTATCTATTCAAAGCCTGAAAACGTCTGAATATAAACTGCTATCTTTAATATATAGTTTTTGTTTTCTGGAAAGACGGATAATAGGCGCATACAGCGAATACACGGTTAAAAATCAGTCATTTGTTGCATAACAGCCTTAAATTTTTGCCAAAATAGTATTGCCACAAAGGTTCATGGACTCAGTATGTCTCATTTTTAAGTATTATTTTTTTCGTGAGGGTTTGTTGCCCATATCTTTTGCAGGAGGGTTTTACTTATGAAGAGAGTCTTTGCCACCGTTATGGCATCCCTTATGGTTTTACTTTTCATGTCCGCTGTTTTTGCCGACCAGGTGTTCCCTTTTACCGGGACCTGGTATCTGAATAAGCTTGTAGACGGCGACGACATGTTGCTTGCTTCTTCAGTAAGCATAAACGGCATTCTGGTGTTAAACAAAGACTGCTCTGTAGAGTATGAATTATCCGGGCATATGTATACCGGGTACTGGCAGATAGACAACGACGGCCATCTCTCCATCACAATCAGCGGTAATGAAACAGCTTCTGCGACTTACTCAGACAGCGAGCTCCAGCTGATTTCAAGCGGACAGGGCATTATCTTTACCCGCGAGCAGCCTGAAGTTATTCGGGTGGCGGACGTAAATCCAAACGCTGCTGCAGAAGACTTTGCCGGCAACTGGAAATGTAAGTATGTCGGCTACAACGGACTCATTATGGACGCGCTTGTCGCGGAAGCAAATAACGAAGTTTTGCCGACCGTTGTTTTTGAAAACGACTCTCTTTTAATGACAGGCGGATCTTTTGGCGAACTTTCCGGGGATGAGCCGATGCCTATGGAATACAAAGACGGTTCTTACAGCTGTTCTTTCAATATTGAGGAGCTTACTGTCACCTTCACCTTATCCATGCTGCAGGACGGTATGCTTTCCCTTTCCCTTAATCTTGGCGGAAACGTCATTCTATACTTTATCCGTGATGACGCGCCTGATCCTGAAGCCCTGGAGGCCGAGCGTCAGGCTGTAAGTCCGACGGACAATGTGACAGACAACACAAACAAAACAGATCTGATTCCTGCAGAATGAAATACATCACAGACCTGTCCCGTACAGGTCTTTTTGATTGCAAAAAAAACCTCCGCCGAAGCGGAGGAGTTGGCTTGTCACGCCGGGAGTGATTACTTTTTCCTGTTCTTGAACAGGTAGTTCACCACTTCCAGGGTGAAGTCCGCGATCTGCAGGCGATCCTGCTCGTCACCGACGAACAGGGGTTTTACACCGTACATTTTCGCGAGACGGTTCACCAGCCGGACGTTACCGATTGCAGCCTCGTGGCGCTGGCGGCGGAGACCGTCATACCGCTGCACAGACTCGCGGAGATCTTCCCCTTCGAGCCGTGCGTAGGCCATCTTAATGGCCAACTCGGTATTGTCAACGCCGTCCACGTAGTCGCAGAACGACTCCATGGCAGAGTTCAGAGCGTCCAGATCCATGCCGGCGTCCGGGTCAGAGGACGTCCTGATCGCCTCAAAAAGAGCGTTGTAGGCTTCCTCGTCAAAAAACATCTTGTCCACAGAATAATTCCTTTCCATACTTATTTCCTCCATTTTAATTTTTTATTTTTCCGTTGTCAATCTATCTATTCAGAGCGTGCGCCCTGTAAAAAAAGAAGAAGGAGCATATGGATAATGCTCTGCGCAAAGTAAGACCTCCATATATAAATCAGATGCAAGGGCACCTGTTGTACCAGAAAAGAACACATAAGTGTTCAAAAGCGTTTCATCATAATGTCAATCCTGAAACACGTCTATGAAAGCTACAACTTTATTATATTTTTTTATTTTTTTCTCATCGCTGTTATTCTTTTCCGACTGAAAACCGGCCGGAACGAGAAGTGTCCGTTATAACGGGTTTTATACTACAGGTATATTGAAAAGGTTATTTATCTGCTGTATAATGATACTGTAAATTCAGGGCATAGCCCGCGGGAAGGAGGATGTTCGTATGATCCACGCTGTACGGCTTCAGTGGAGCGAGTTAAAGTGCAGTTTGAAATATTATGAACTGTACTCTTCTTTGCGTTGCCCTGAAGTCGCGAGCTGACTCCTGTAATCATCCATAGAATGAAACAGGCCGCTTGTCCGATCATGGGCAAGCGGCTTTCTTCATTTTATTTCAGGAGTGATTAGGATGAACACAATTCCTTCCATTGATATGGCAGCGACGGGTATGAACATCATTCGGCTGCGGCAGGCCGCCGGGGTATCCGTTCGGGACATCCAGCTTGTAATGGGGTTTTCTACTCCCCAGGCGATCTACAAGTGGCAGCGCGGGGTTTCCATGCCGACCCTTGACAACCTGGTTGTTCTTGCCCACGTATTCCATACGTCCATGGATCAGATTATCGTCCTTCAGGCCGGTTAACCTAATTCAGCCACGAACCGGGAACGGTTCTGGCTTATAGCCCATTCGTCTAAGCGGACAGGATTTCAGGCCTTCAACCTGAGGATACGGGTTCGATCCCCGTATGGGCTGCATAGGGATCTGGTGCAATGGCAGCATAACGGTCTCCAAAACCGCTGATCAGGGTTCGAGTCCCTGGGTTCCTGCTCTGGCAATCGTTACAGATTGCCGTTATACCGGAGTGGTGCAATGGCAGCACGGCTGGCTCTGAACCAACAGGCGGAGGTTCGATTCCTTCATCCGGTGCTGTACGGTTCCTTCGTCTAACAGGTCAGGATTCCGCTCTCTCAAGGCGGGGATGTGGGTTCGATCCCCACAGGGACTACATGGCTCCGTGGCCGAGTGGTCAGGCAACAGGCCGCAACCCTGTTTTACGCCCGTTCAAATCGGGCCGGAGTCTCCAGTGGAGTGGTAGCATAAAGGTAATGCGCTTCCCTGCTAAGGAAGTGACGTGAAAGCGTTTGGGGGTTCGAATCCCTCTCACTCCGCATAATACGCGCTGGTGATGCAACGGAAGACATTGCTGTTTCAGGAACAGTATCTTGTGGGTTCGAGTCCCACCCGGCGTACCATATGCACAGGTGGTGAAACCGGCAGACACGGTGGTCTCAAAAACCTCCGCCCGTAAGGGCATACGGGTTCAAATCCCGTCCTGTGTACGAACATACGCAAGTGGTGGAATCGGCAGACACATCAGGCTTAAACCCTGACGCCCAAGCGGCTTGCGGGTTCAATCCCCGCCTTGCGTACTACGCGCTCATGGTGGAACAGGCAGACACGCCAGACTAAGGATCTGGAGCCGAAAGGCGTGAGGGTTCAATTCCCTCTGAGCGCACCAGGCATGTGCCAGTGGTGCAATGGCAAGCACACCGGACTTTTAATCCGGGAGTTGAGGGTTCGAGTCCCTCCTGGCACACCAATACGGGAGGATAGACCGTAAGTGGCAGCGGGGCAGACTGTAAATCTGCTGGGAAACCTCGGGTGGTTCAACTCCATCTCCTCCCACCAACATGCGCCAATAGCTCAATGGCAGAGCACATGACTCTTAATCATGGTGGTCAGGGTTCAAGTCCCTGTTGGCGCACTTTTTGTTTTGCCTCTTCCGGCCGGAATTCGACAAGCACAACACATCAAACTGAAGTATGTGATAATGGATGGTGTCGTGAGAATATCGTGAGAAAATCATGCGAATAAATGTTGGAGCCTTTGTGATACAAAGAATTGTCTTGTGAGAAGATTGTGAGAAGTGAGGAAGTCGTCCAGGATGTCCGTCCGGCAGCCATACGCGCGCGAATTAACCGTTTCTTTCGCTTTTGCGACTGCGCCCTGGATCTGCGCCAGCTTGCTGATCAGCGTTTTATCCTGGATTTCGTTATACAGCGGCGCCAGGATCTCATTCATCTGTTTACATGTGCGCCGGGTCTGCAGCACTTCAGTCAGGCGGCGGAAAAGCATTCTTTTTTCTTTATCCGTCAGGCCCTCCGCAAGCTCGATGCAATGGCTCAGATCCTTTTCCTGAGCCTCCGCTTCTTCCTGAAGGCGCTGGTTTGACTCATAGCGGCTTACAACAGTCCGCAGGAACGACGCGAAAGTGCTTATCGTATTCACAGCGTCCAGCGCGTCATAGTCCTTTTCCGCGTTCCTGAACACGAGATTCCTTTTACTGGGGGCTGACTCCGCCTTCTTCTGTACATCAAGCGGGATCGGCTTCGGGTTTGCGAGCAGCCTCTCAATCTGTCGCCCTGTAAGTCTTTTTTCTTTTGCCATTTGTGGTATCCTTCCTTTTTTATCAGACGATTTCTTTTTTTACATACAATCCGGTTACGGAGCGGTTGATTAATTCGACAGTTTTCCCGCGGAGACGCTTGTTCATCAGACGGTTATCGCCCTCGATCTTTACCTTCCCGATTTTTTTAAGCGCCGGCTGCGCTCTTTCGCTGCGCGTACCCATGCTGTACACCAGCGCCTTGATCAAAAGCATGAGGTCCGGAACGCTCATACGCGGTATAGCCTCTTTGTTTTCATCAAGGCTGTTATTCAGTTTCTGGTAGATCGGATACTGCGTGAGCATTTTTTCAGTCAGGTAAACCGCTGTTTCCCGGAGAGAGTCCTCCTGACGGGAGGTAAGCCTGGGTTCTTCCTTATGCGGCATTTTCACAGACAGCGCCAGCCAGACACTCTCTGCGTACTCCGGGCGGATGTACAGCTGTTTCGCGTTAATCCATTCGGATGCTGTCCGCAGGTAATACGGATGTCCGTCGATGATCGTTTCCTGGTTCAGCAGCACTTTCCGGCGGGCAATACTGAGGTCTTTTATTTTCTTATCACTGTTAAACCCAAGCGCGTTCTCGATATAGCTCAGTTCGAGCGCCGGATTTTTCCTCGCGGCGATAAAGGCCGGGATGCTCACAAGCTCTTTCCATTCCTCGCCATGCCGGTCTGTATACTGAATAACATCCATGTACGCGACGTACGCCTGTTTATGGCTGCCCTTCTTTGTCACGAGGTACTGGTCCTCCGCCTTTACCGGGCGGAACAGTGTTTCAAAATAATATTTACCCGTATACTCACGCACTTTTCTGGTTACGAACCCGTCATGCCAGGCGTAAACCTTCTGTATATACTTTTCCCTGTCTTCCTTATTACGCCACACGCTCTGGCTGCCATCCCCCTCGTCGGGCTGGTTTTCGCAGTAAGCTTTGAAGAAGGCGCCGTTCTTGTCGCCCGCGCCGGACTTCTCTTTTTTCTTCAGGCGGATCTGTTCCAGGCCGCCGTCTTCCATGATCCCCGGCATATACCTCGCGATAAATGATCCCGCGTGTGCTGTCAGGAAAGCGTCGAACGCCTGCTGCATATCATTCAGGTCTGTAATCCGGGGCAGGTTATTGATCTTTCGGAACTGATCCGTCAGTCGCGCGTTTATTCCGTATATAATGCTGTCCGGATACCAGTTCCGCAGGATCCAGGTCATCTTTTCTATAATCAGATTGCTTTCCGTGACCTGGTTTTTCATAAAGAACTGGTAAGTCTCGTCGTTATACTGCTCGATAATCAGCCCGTTATACTTCTGGCGGGTAATCATGCCTACCCGCAGGAGCTTTTCCCAGTACGGTTTCATGACGCTTATCGTGTACCTGGCCAGGGGCATTCCCGGTACCCGATTATTCTTTTTAACCAGTACCCGGTTATTCATCAGGGTTTCATCCGACGACAGGTACAGCGGTACGGCATAATCCATAATATAGGTGGACGGACTGCGGAGGTCGATCTTCTCGCCCGTATACATGCACCTTCCCAGCTGCAGCAGATACAGATAATCCACGTCGCTGATCTCTTTTCCGTGTTTGCTACGGAGGGTAGCTTTAATATTCGGATCGATTTTTTCTCCGGTTGTTTTTTCGTAAGTGTCATAGTACGCCTGCAGACGTTCATACCGGGTAATATTCATGTCCGCGAGCGACTTCTTCATGGAATTGCTTTCACGGAGGTTACGGATAAAGATGCACTCCGGGGGTTCTTTCATGGCCTGCGTGAGTTCCCGAATTATCCGTACGGCTGTCCAGATCGTTCTTTTCATAGCGGGCGACGTTACCATTCCGGCAATTTCGTCGTACGTCAGGTCTTCCCGCAAGTGTTCCTGGTTATACTGCGCGATCTTCTCCTTAAAACCATACTCCTTTGTGTGATAGACCTTCATGAACGTCTGGTGCCTTTCGCGCATGACGTCCAGCACGGAAACATCTTCGCCCTTGTACCGGCACAGCGGATCACAGAGCAGTTCTTTACTGTATCTGCCCCACCCGCTGTACTTCAGGCCTTCCATCTGTTTAATCTGATCATACGTCAGGACTCCAGATAATTTCTCATGCAGCAGCTGAATATAGATCTTCCGGTCAGTATACAGCGTGCTCCATTTAATGATATCTTCCAGGATGTCTTCCCTGCCCTGGATTCCATTCTTCCCAAGGATGCGTTCCATATCGATCCTTGCGCTGAGGGACGCATGAATCGCATCGACCGGCTTCCCGCTTCGCGTTACCAGGCGAACATTCTTTACGCCACGGTATACATGCTGCTCCAGCCAGCGGCAGACAGAGTTCACGGAATACTTTTTCTGTTTTGTAAAGACGTTTTCAATCAGCAGCCTCTTTATTTCGGGCGTTATAATCTTCAGCCGGTCATTCCGGGACTGTTTTGATTTTTTATTATCTACGCCTGCCTCCTGCATACCCTGCTGTTCCGTCGGCTCTATGTACTCGTCATCGCAGTAGACCCGCATGGTATTCAGTTCTTCCAGGAGCATATACTCCTCATAAGCGAGGGAATGCTTGGGCAGCACTTTTTTACCCGTGAGATAAGTACACCGGTTTGTTGCCTGCTCAACCCACGCTCCGGCCGTCGCAGCAAGGTCTACGCGGTCAGACAGGTTCCAGGGCATGATTGGTCCTCCGCCCGCGCTCTTATACCGGATCCAGGGCGTGAACGGGCTTTTTCCGTTCTGCCTGAGCGGCCCGACATAGTACGGAATGCGGAACGTACACAGCGCGAGGATCTTTTCCGCGTTTTCCCTGAGTGTCGGGTAATACCCTGCCTGGTTTTCAATAATGCGTTTTAATTCGCAATACTGCTGCCGGTTTGTGATCCGGCTGTTCAGGCTGATCCGTTGGAGCGGCAGAAAACCGTTCGGGATAACCTCGCCGTCGTCAGCGGTGAACATTTTTTTCAGCATCGGCTGCGCGGCCTGCACGGCCTCCGCCGCCAGCGGGTTCTTTGTTTCCTCTTCACCGGGTTTCTGGTCATTAAACAGCAGGATGTTCCGAAGGCTCCTATAGAACTTCTCCTGGCTGCAGTGGTTCCATTTGTCGGTTGTGTTCGTTTTCCCGGTCCGGCTTTTCGCGTAGGCGTTATAATTACTGTCTTCCATATCAGAATGGAAGAAAACGCGATAATCCTCGCATGTCTTGTATTTTCTGAACCATGCCTTTAGTTCCTGCAGGTCTTTCTGATGCCTGCGGTATCGTTCATTCATTTCCGCCGCGACAGTCGTCTCCGGCTCCCGCCGGCTGAGCATTGTCTGGTAGACCCACTCGTATACGTTTTCGAGGCAATGAATTGCGTCGGATGCTTCTTCAGGCAGTTTATCATATACATGGCTGCTCTGCAGGGAAGCAAAAGAGATCAGTCCGCGCTTCCTTTTCTGTGGCAGGATTTCTGACAGATCCACGGTATTGCCGCGCAGAAGTTCTGTTACGGCGTACAGGACTTTCGTTTCTTTTTCGCCCGGGGTGAACGACGCTTGTATAATATTTTCCAATTCCCTGGCTTTATCCGGGCTGTCTTCCTGCGCTACCGCGTTCAGGTATGCCTTAATGCCTTCCGAATCGTTATCAAGAGGTATTACCAGAAAATAATTATCACAGACATACCGAAGATACTGCTCCAGGTTTACGGAGGCCTCCGCCAGCCGGCTTTCCTCGCTTTGACCCGAGTCGTCGGTAAAATATCCGCGATGTTTGATGATATGCGCGATGGCCAGGTACACATACCGGATGTCCGCCTTTTTCTTCTGCGTGGCCAGTGCCTCCCGGATCATATAAATCGGGATAGCCCGCCTGCGTTTCTTCGGATTAAACACCAATTCGCTCTGGTCCTCGAACAGGTATTCCGGCAGTGTTTCGTACAGGTTTGCGGTCAGCCTGTCGTCGCCGTCGCTGGAGGCGTCATCCAACCGGATATAAAACGCGCTGTCTTTCTGCAGCACGTCGCGCTCCAGTAATCCCTGTAATGCGTCGATCCTTGCCTTTTCCCGCTGCTGCTGCCTGCGCTGTGACCGGTACCTGCGGCGTTCCTTTGCGGACTCCGCCTCGTCGAACACCGCTGTTCCGAACAGATGCCTTCCGTTCTTCTTCAGCAAACGTCCATACTGGTCCGTTACGCCCCAACCGACTCCGTTCGGGCGGAGGTCAAGGCCAATACTGTATTTACCCATTCTTTTCTCCGTGCATTATTTCGTACTCTTCCGCCAGGAACAGGACTTTTTGCCGGATGTCTTCGTAACCGATATGCTGGCGGTGAAGCTCCCGAAGGACGTTCACCATTAACTCTTCAAACTCGTCGTTAAGCAGGGTTACCGAAGCATACCTTCCGCCATAGCTCGCCCAGTACAGCATAGCGAAGCCGTTTTCGCATTCGCAGCCGATTCGATGCAGTTCCCTGGCAGCACACTCGATCTCCAGACTGCAGCAAGCCATGCTCAGATCTGTTTTATTGTTATTTATTGCATCACTCATATAACGGTGGAGGTCAGCCTGCATAATCGCTTTCCCCTTCCCGTCCGGTGTGCAGATCGTGTACATGGATTGCGTATTACGCAGAAATTCCTCGAAATTCAGGACTCCGCTCGCGCCGTTCTCCGGTTTTTCAAGCTCCTCACATACTACAGCCTGGTATATCACTTTATCAAGCAGCTTACGGACGTCATTGACACAGACCTTCCGGTTCGGATTCTGCGTGTTCAGCAGGTCAATCATGATCCGAAGGCATCCATACATCATTTCCGCCGGTTTTCCGCACAGCGTTGTCGTGCATTTATCCCCGTTCTTAACAGCGGATATGATATTTATTCCTGGAAGTTTGGTCAGACCGCCTACCGTACGGTAAATAGCTGCCTGCTGGCTTTCTGTGTCACGGTTGTAATCAACACACTGATAGATATAGTATTCCTGCAGGCGAAGATAAAAGGCAAGCCACTTTGCCAGCCTCCGCTCCGCGTTCTCAATCCTTTCGCTTCCTGTCGCGTCTCCCGGGCAGACAATCGCGAACTGGAGCACAGCCTCGTTTCGTACCTGCCCGGTTATATCGCGTACTTCATCCAGGTCTTTTTCTATATCCCGGGCTGTTTTGCCCTTAATCAGGGCCTGAATGATTTCCTTATGCCTGCCTTCCGCTTTCCGGATATCGTCGTAGCAACTGATTTCCGGCAATTCTTTTTCTATATCTCTTATCATCTTTCACTCTTCTCCATATCTTCCGTTATAATCCGCTTGATGTATCCTTGCACATTCGCCTGCTTATCAAGCCACTCGATCAGCTTATTGTCTGTCTTCCGGTTCAGCTTTACATTTATCTGCCGGAGGTTTTCTTTTTCATACTTTTTCTGGTATTTAGCATACTTTCTCACAGCCATATCAGGATCCTCTCCAGCTGCGAACTGCGTGCATGGCTCCTCCGGTCTCGCTGAAAGCAGATCCGTCCTGGTATTTGTTTACTTCGCGAATACGGCGGTTCAGTATATCCAGCCTTCCGCTCATCCACGGGCTTTTTTCCGTGTCTTGGCAGAACTCCGCCGCCTCATCCCAGTTCGGGCCCATACCAAACTCTTCGTACTCCTCCCTCATATACGCCATCTCGAACCAGACAAGGTACTGCCTTCCGCTCTTATCCAGGTACACATTCACACTGATGCCGTTTATCAGCGTGATCTGCATTTCCGCTACAGGGGTCTTTTCCATGCGTGCCCTCCGGGTCAGCCGTTATAACTTAATTCCTATATCATTTTATTTGGTACCATATATTTTGTCAATGCTTTTAGCTACGGAGAATAGTATTTTATTTCACGCAAACAAAAAGCCATGCGAAATAAATCGCATGGCGCAGGCTTTCCTGTCAGCGGATACGGCCATTCAGAATGGTCGTCTTCACTGCCCTGTTTACGTTGACTCCACTGATGATCGTGACAGTTTTCAGTCCTTTCTTTCCGTTGACCGTTTTGTAGTATGCTTCAAAGTCCGCATACGGGGCTTTGTTTTTAATTTGTAGCATACCGCATGTCTCCGTTCCGTTAGGACTCTTCACCTCGATCTTTTTCACAGGCGGCTTTGTCGCGAAGGCAGTACCGACCAGGCAGATCAGGGTAACAACGAGCAGCAGGATAACGATGGTCTTTTTCATAGTGATTTCCTCCTTTTTAATTCCTGAATGTCGTCTTAGTGATACTTCATTTGTTATATTATCTTTTTTATTTATTGCCGGGGCATAATAAAAGACCAGCCTGCTTCAGCTGGTCTTTATGGAACTTATTCGCTTACGCTTACGCGATAGGCGCTGCATAGAAGGTCAGGTCGAGCCAGTTGATCGCCAGCCCGCCGTCCTCGGTCTTATAGATATAAACATTCAGGAAGTTTACCTTGTCGTCCACTTCCATATCCAGGCTGCCTTCTGTCTCGTTAAATTCATATGCGCGGGGCTCGTTGCCGAAAAGTTCAACCAGGCCGGATTCAATCGCGATCTCAGTCGTCTTCACACCGAGAACTGCCAGATCATCCGCAGCCTTTTCTGCCGGCATGGTGTATCCGTCGCCTGCCAGATATGTCAGGGCGTAATGCCCGTCAAAGTCTTCCGCCTTTTCTGCCTTGATCGTGCTCGCGAAGTTCACTGGTTCTGCGGGAGTGCGGCTTAAAATGTAATTATTGCTGTCGTCTCCGATCACAAGGCTCTTAACGTCCTCGGTCTCGTCTTCGACAATCCGGATTTCCAGGTTCTCCTGCACATTTTCGGACTGCATCCAGACCTTGCCGCCATCCTCGGTCCAGGCAAGCTGCTGCTTATTGTCCGGATCGTTCTTTCTGTAGAGAACGCCGGTGTTGTCCTCTTTGAACTCGAAGATGTTCTGGTCTTCCATCTGGCTTACATCATACGTTTCACCGTTGATAGTCTGCTGGTTGAGATACCAGATGCCGACAATCTTCTTTCCTACATTTGCTTCCTCCGCCATCGCCAGGGCGCACACCGCCAGCAGCATAACAGAAAGCAGGACCGCTATAACCTTTTTCATGATCTTCTCTCCTTTTTCTTTAAGGTAGTTCCTATATTATTATATTTGAGAATTGACGGTTTTTTCGTTTTCTCGCGTTATTTATGTTTATTTTTTTGATTTTTCCCGCGGAGGTTCCATCTCAGAGAGGATTTGGGCTACCCTTTTGTCGCTTTCCTCGATCTCTTCCGGTGTGAACAGTTCCTTCTCCAGCGTCTCCCACGTCGTTTCACTGACGGCTTTATTCTTTTTCTGCATGGCCTGTTACTCCTTGACTTTATTCAGTTTCATGGTATTATATAAATGAAAGAGCCCCAACACGCTTAGGCTTCTTCGGAGGAGCCGCGGACCAGGTTGGGGACATTTATATTTTAATCTGCAATTTTCTGCTTCGGGTAAATCCACACCTTATTTATGCTGTCCCATTCCATTGTGAAATCATATCCTGCCGGTATATCAGGCCACTCCCTTGTGTCCGGGTCGTACGGCTTAATGCCTTCCAGCTTCTTCACCTTTACAGGGACTGCGACAACTCTGTGTTCATAAAGCTTATCATACGGATAGTAGTATACTCTCGGCTTATTCCAGTATTCAATAAACGCCGCGATTTCCTCCGGCGTCGCTTCCACTGTCCCGAGATTGTCCATTTTCTGCCTTGGTCCGAATGAACCTCCGTCATAGATGTCTGATATATGATATATTGTATACAACTCTTTCACGACAGATCCACCGCCTTTCTTTCGTCAGGCTTTCTTTACTTTGCTGCGCATGAGTTCAAGGTTACTCTTCGCGCTCTCGATCTGCGTGTACCCGGCTTTCGTCAGCATAAACCGGATATTTTTATAGGATTTTGTGTACGGATCTCGTTCCATTGTGAACTCCACATGGAATTCTGAACTCTTCCGGTTAATCTCCTCTACAGCCGGCTTAATCGCGTCGCGGATAAAGTATTTGATGCTGTTCTCCGGGTTGCGCTCCACTTTCTTTGTTTCGCTGACGCAGGTGATGATCCTCCGCAACTCTGTCAGGTTCGCCTTCACAAAGACGGGTTCATTGCTCTCCAGTTTCTCTTTGTATACAAAAGATTTGAGGTACATATACAGCCGGATGCTGAGCGGTTTTACAAATGTAATCACCTGGTTGAGTTCGATCAGTGTGTAATTGCCGGTTAAATTGATCAGGTAATGCTGGAGGTATGCGTTAAACCGATAATGAATATTTCCGCTCCAGTACCGGCTCTTGTTCTGAGTCTCCTCACTGACCTCATACTCAGACTTCAGCATTCCTTCGGCTGGATCGTCATCTTTAATTTCATTGAAAAGGTCCACATTTTCGTTGATGGTCATGCGGCCTTCGTCATCAACACGGACCGCGTCTCCGTGGTCAGCGTTCTGCAGCCAGGACAGCAGGAACTCCCCGTCTTTCGTTTTACACCATCTGGCATTGTTCAGTTTATCAAGATCTGCTTTTATTCTCTTGTAATACGTCCCGGACTTATCCAGGTCGATATACAGCGCGTTACACAGTTCCTTGACAGAGATCCTGTACCACCTGTCCGGGTCGTCGTCCGGTTTCGTTTTACTGAGTAACACAAAAAGGAGGTCAAACTGACTTCTCGTAAGCGTAAAGACAGCTTCCCGGGCAATCCGATTCGCTATCTTGGCATAGATCCGGCTGTTATTGCTCTGGTTATCCTGTTTTTCCATCGAACGCCCCTCCTCCTTCCCTATATATAGTATTACTCAGCTTTGAATCATACCATATGTTAGGGAAGTTTGCAATATAGTTATCAGCCTCCGCTGGCATAGAGATTGCTGTTTCTTTCAGGTGAAAATCCAATCCTTATAAATCATATCTTTCCGTCAGCCTCTCTCTGAGTTGCTATTAATATCATACTTGGAATCAATCTCTTTTTTGGTTTACTTGAATATATCTTTGTAAATAATATCTTGTAGTTAATCTTATAAGATCCTTTCAAAGCGTTGATTTTTCTACTCTTTACATGCGTTCTGGTGAGTGAGTTGTTCCCTTCAGGTGAGCGTGTTGTTCCTGCATCGGTGAGTGAGTTGTTCCCCTCGGGTGAGGGACTTGTTCCCCCTGGGTGAGGAACTTGTTCCGGCTATAAGTGAGTGAGTTGTTCCCTTCGGGTGAGCGATATGTTCCCCCTCCCAACAGACTGAGCTCAGACTCCTATTCAGATCAAAAAATAATTCATCGGTTTTTCATAAACCCTGGCCAGCTTCATCAGAACTTCAGGTTTGCAATTATATGTTCCCCTCTCGATCTGCTGAATAATTTCCTCCGACCTGTCGATCTCCAGAGCTGTCATATGAATACTGATACCTTTTTCAAGCCTCGCTTTTTTCAGCAGCTTATAATCAATTTTTCCATCCAGGATTTTTTTCTGTTCTTCTGTAAGCTTCTTTGTTAATGCAAGATAATCCGCACCAATTCCGAGCATTCTTGCAATCCTCCGCAACTGGCTGACACGCATTTTTTCATTCTCATAACTACTACGACTGACATGTGCTTCAGAGAGAAGATCCTGCATACTGCGGCCGTTGTGCGCTTCTGGTTTGTAGTACAGATGGCGATAATAATCGAGTGTTTCCGCGGGTACATGAATCTCCTGTGCCGCATCCCTTTTCTTCCCATAAACGAGAATTTTTTCTGCCATATCGTCGTTCTCGCCTATCATGCGGGCTAACGTAACGACGTATTCCCGCGGAGGAACACACTCCGGATGTGTCTCATAATACGAGCATCTGGTTTTACTGATTCCTGTCGCCTTTTCCATATCTGTGAGTGTTATTCTGTTTCCTGTACGCAGGAGCGCGATGGTTCTTCCAAATTCATGAGAGTATGTCGGCATCAGCGGAACCTTCTCCTCGTCGATCCTGTAAAGCCTGCTTGCTGCCTCTACCAAATGAACAGGCATATAATTGAACCATTCGTATTTCCACAATGTATTTACCGGAATTTGAAGCATATCTGCCGCTTCATTGATATCTATTGCACAGACAACCCTCTGGCACATCAGACTGACAGACGGCTTAAAATTACTTTTTATTTTTTTGATAGCAATCAGTACATTGGCTATCAACGTGGACGGTATATGGATTTTTTCTTCTGCGTCATATTGATCGAACTTATTTGCATTAAAGCTGAAAAGAGCACCGATTTCTTCTTTGGATACAGTCGCTTCCCGCATCAGTTTCTCTATTTTTTCCTTCGTGCATTCTTTATGTTCACGGAGGGTCATAGCGGCAATATCTCCCATACTGATATCAGGCATTCTGCTCTGCACAAAACCGATAATCGTATTGCGTCCGTTTTCAGACAGATTCATGATGCCTTTTTCTTTTTTTATAATTGACTCGTCTTTAAGATTTAATCCGACGACCTTCCACAGTCTCTTGTAGTGGATCTTATCCCTTGCCGCGATATAAACAACAACCGTGAAAAGGTCTGACATGAGCATGGAGTTTTTCAACAGATACATTTAATTGTCTCCTTTTTAATTCGTATATATTTCCAAAATACACATGAAAGCATGTGCATTTGTACATATAGATAATACTGCTCGTAGCGATAGTATAAATGATAACGTATCATAATACAAATTAATTTGTAATTTTTGTACAGGCAATAAAAAAAAGAGCGACTTTCATCGCTCTCTTTTGCGTTCTTGTTTTCAAACGCGATTCTGCTGTTATCTCATCCATCCTCAGAATCTTATATTATTGTATTTATTGAAGCCGGATCTCTTCCCCACTATCCCTGGTTCTGCGATCCTTCCCAGTTACCAGCTGGCGCTTCATAAATATTATTCACCTTCGCCTTTTTTCCTCCTCTTTCGTATTTCCATTATATGCGTAAATTCGCATTAACTCAATAGTTGTTTTCATTTGCTTTCTTACTTTTGTTTTTGCGTTGTATTTTGTATACAATCCATTTAAAACAACAGGTTCCCATTCTTGTACAATACCTACAGAAACACTGCTGGTTCTTTTCTTTTTGTTCCCGTTCTCCATCCGCCTGTCGATTCAAAACCCCTCATTATCAGTCGGCTTTACCGTCCTATCTCTTCCTGTTTCGTGCTGCTGGCACTATTTTCCGAAACTTATTTCTCACAAGGCCGTTTTTAAGGGTTCAGATTT
Organism: uncultured Oscillospiraceae bacterium; assembly: GCA_964624445.1. GTDB lineage: Bacteria > Bacillota > Clostridia > Christensenellales > Aristaeellaceae > Aristaeella. Next base: position 15,843 of record CAZUXV010000019.1, read on the forward strand.
ATTTCCTACAGGATTTCACCCATAAATCCCCCAAAAAAGCCCCTAATTTTGCCCATTTTCTATATTAAATCCCTAAGGGGGATTTATTTCTCACCCTCCAACCCCTTGTGAAACATTCTTTTTGGTACGGTACAATACCATTTTATACATTTATCTCACTTTTTTCTTTGTTCTGTTTTCTGAATTTTAGCGTGTGAGAAATGGCACTTTTGGATATTTTTCACTGATTTTTTCCTTCGCAACGCGAACTGTTGTCGATTTAAGATATTATTATCTGGGGGTGATCTTTTTGACGTATAACCTTTCCAGGGAATTGATCATAGCGTATGACGAAATGTTTATCGGTTTGTCAGACCGTTTGCCGATTTCTTTTTTTTCCGGCATCTCTCCCATGGTCTGTCATGCGACTGCACTGGAACTGTTTCGTTATGCGTTCAATACGCGGTTGCATTGGTCCCCTTCTGAGATTCGTGATTATCTCACTATGGAAGTTATTATCGATTTAAAACTGCAGCCTGTTTTTCGATATATTCGTTTCCCGAACGGACTTATACCCGAAAACAGTCTGTTTTATCTTGCATGGATGATATATCCGAAAACCAAGAACCATTCGCTTACCGAAATGGAACTGATTACGTACAGGAGATATCTCAGCGGTGCAATCAAGAAACTTCCGCAGCACTACTTTACCGATGACGAAATGATGCGCCGTGCGTGCAACTGTCTGCTTGACAGACTGAACTATTACCATCCGTTTTCTTCTGACGATCCGTTTTACATTTACGAATACTTTGTGTCACCTGGTTGCGTTCCGTTGCTCGGCAAGTCCAAACTGATAAAGATATGTGTAACGAACAATATCAATCCATTGGAATTCTTTTTTACTGCATTGCATGAGAGTCAAAAGGATTACATCATGTTCTCATATTTTGAGTTCATGCTGCAATACAACTCCGTCAAGTCGATTACTCCGCGCGATGTCGTAATGACCGACGATGACGAACCACTTATTACAGAGGAGGATGATGATCTGTGAATTTCAGCTATGGCGGCTATTCTAAACTTGGGCACAACAGAGATGTTAATGAAGATTTTGTGTTTGTTAAAGAACTTGGTAACAACACGCTGCTTGCGATTGTCGCAGACGGCAGCGGTTCTGCTCCAAGCACTTTACAGCCCGCACAGATTGCGTCAAGACAGATCGGTTCTTTTATCGAAGATGTTTTTGACAATGGTAATAACGAAAAGCTTTTAATTGACAATTCCGTTATTTTTTTGAAAGAAGCAGTGATGTCTGTCAATGCTGCAATCGGTGCATTCAAAACGGCGAACGAAGAGATTTACAGTGGTTTTTCCTGTTCGTTAACCTGTGCGCTGTTCGGAACTGATTCAAACGGCGTTGATCGCATGACTTACGCACATGTTGGCAACACGAGGATGTATTTGATTCGCGGAAGTTCTGACGGTAATGCTGCTATTCGTCAGCTGACAAAAGACCAGACTGTCGCGCAGAAACTGCTTGAAGACAACAAAATCAGCGAGGAACAGTATTACTATATTCCTGAACGCAATCAGCTGCTTTGTCCTCTCGGTATGTTTGCTTCACCTCAGATTGACACTTTTTCCGGCAAGATTAAAAAAGACTGCATTTTCATGTTAAGCACTGACGGTATCCATTACGCGATCCGTCCGGACGCGCTCGCACAGCTTGTTCTTAGTAACGACAATCTTGATAACGCAAGCCAGACATTATGCGACGCAGCGGAGAGTCTTAAGTATAACGATGATTATGCTGTCATGCTGATCAGATGTTCGTAACAGGAGTGATATCATTGAATAACAATATATGTTCACGGTTAAAACTTGTTCTTATATATTTACTTGCTGTAGCGTTTATCATTGTTTACTTTGCTCCGTTCACATACGCAAATATCGAACGTAACTCATATGTCTTTTATACGTTGTCAAATAACGATCTGAAGCATGGCATACTTTCGCTTGAATCAGATGATATTGTAGAACAGCGCGTCGAATTTCCTGCAAATAAACAGATGGAATATCTTTATATAGAGACAGTATATACTGCGGACTGTGAGGATCCGCGCGCTGCTTTCTTGATCAAACTTATTACCGACGATGGGAATGAATACTCTGCGGACGATCTTTCCTGGATCAGGACATATGATAAACAATGGTTACGAGCCAGATTGCCGGAAGCTATTACGAACGCGACACACGATGAACCATTCATTGTTACAGTTTCAATTACTGCCTTATCGCCTTCTTCTTTACTTGTGTCTTCTGAAAGTATGGAGGTTATAGCAAAGTATTCGCTGAACAATAACAAACTGAACAATACGCTGGTTGCACGAGCAGCAACTCATACAAGTTCTGTATGGTATTTTATTCTCTGGGGAGTTTTGATTGCATCCGGGCTTATTCTTTGTTTGACGGTTAACGGCCTTACAACGAGATCTTTCATTACTATATCGTCCGTATTTGGCATTCTTTATCTTTTCATCATTCATGCTCCGTCTGTATTTGAAGCCGGGCAAATCGTCAACATATTCCGAAACGCATTCAGTCCGTGTCTTATTGAGAGTGAAAAGTCGGTTTGGTTACCGTCAAGACTGCTTTCTGACATCTCGTATAACACAAGTCCTTTTGCTTTGCTTACGGGTGATTATCATAATTATGCCCTGCAGGCATCCATTGGCATACAATTTATCAACTGGATGTACTATCCCCCGCTGATTCTGGCGCGTTTAATGAACATTTCCAGCACTGCGCTGTTGTATTTCATGAGAGCGTATGGGTTCATCCTGTGTATAATACTGAACTCGATTGCGGTACATCGGTCCGGCAGAATCCGTCCTGTTATATTCACGATTGCATTACTTCCCATGAGTCTGTTGACCATATCTTCTGTTTCTTCGTATGGAATGCTTTTATCACTGCTAAATTTGTTCCTGGCGCTTGTGTATTCCGCTTTTGGAAAACAATCCGATGGTAGCGCGGTCGGCATATCGCACAGCAAGGCTGTATGCATGATGATCGTAATGTTCATTATCTGTATGAATAATCTCGTGCTGGGATTGTTGGCATTTGTTCTGCTTAATTACGCTGTACGTAACGGCAGGAACACAAAGTTAATCCTGTGCGGCGCTTTGATCTTTTGTGCAGCATTGGCAGCAAACGTCGGATACATTATCCTGAACAAAGGATTCTATGACCAGGGCATTTCAGCCATTAACGACCACATAAACGCTTTCTTTGCCACTCCTGTGCATGGAATCATACAGGCGGTCAGATCTGTCGTTAAAACGGCCGAAACAGCGATTTTAAGCAACGTTGACCGGTTTACCGCACCGGGTCTTATATTAGCCGGTATGCTGGCAGGGATTTTACTCTTACAGCGCGTACATGGTCCTTTGCCTGCGGACAACAACGCATTTGCGCATACCATATCATTGACTATGATCTCGTTGTCCCTGACAGGGCTATACGCTCTTTCAGCGGCCATTACAGGGGTTTTGACTACCGTGGAGATGACAGGGTTATTTGCGCCTTTTACAGCCTTTATAGCGGCATCGGTTTGTTCAGGAAGAGAAACATCCGTCGAAGGCATTAAATCCCGCTTTATCCCGTTTATATTGATTGTCTTATCAGTATTTTTCCTTGCTTCTGTCATTACGATGTGAGCCTTCGATAATACGGTAATCAAAAAGCTCCTCATCACGAGGAGCTTTTATCTTGACAGGTTATTCAATCAGGCAGCCTGCTGAATGCTTCCATACATTCTTTCCACAATCTTATTGACCATTTCATCATAGGCAACGTCCTGCTCTGCGGGAGGAAGTTCAAGCCAGTCGTCAAGCGTCTTCCCTTCCCCGGGTACATAATTCTTTAAAAACGGTTTATATGCTGCCAGGAAGTCCTCGAACTCGATTTCCTTTTCTTTGAGAAGCGGGATGGTATATTCGACTGTTTCCCTGTAGATACTATCAAGTTCTTCAGGAGTGGCGTTTTTCATCTTCTTTACATTAAGGAGGATCTCTGCAAGGCTGTAATGACCGTTCATATTATATGCGTCCTCGATGGTAAGACCCGCGTATCTTCCGTCCGGAATAATGGAAAGCTTTCCGGCCATGCTTTCCCGGCTTTCATATTCATCGCCTTCATCAATATCCTTAACGAACATATATTCTGAAAACGAATTGCTTACGCCGCGGAGAGTATTTACCCAATCCTTGATCCTGTTTTTCTGGCTCTCTGTTTCGATGTTATGGAACACAACGAAATAATCTGTGTTTTCCGAGTAAAGCTCAACATCAATGACTGCCATATGAAAGCCTCCTTGCAAAAAGTGATCTATATCAATTATATTTTTTTTCTTAAAAAAATCCCCTGTCATAAAGACAGGGGAGTATTCAATCATCCGCTGATCCGGCGAGTCAACTCTGCCAGTTTGGCTTTATAGTCCAGCGCCTTATCTGTTTCAGACTGCTGAATCAAATCAACAACCTGTTCTTCATTAAGGCGGAAGAACTTTTCAAACGCACTGACAAAATCCTCATACGGTATGAGGTTCTCAGCGTATTTCAGGAGGCAGGCAATATGTTCTTTACATTTATCAAAGAGCAAGGAGCCCTTCTCTGCAGTGAGCATCTGCTGCACCAGTTCATACAGTGATTTTTCCTCATATACCTGGCGGAACGTCATCCCTTCGTTTTTACCGTTAGGGATTACATAGTGGCCGGTCAGAATAGCCCTGTCTTCAGCAAGAGCAGGGATAACGCGAATGTAGATTTTGTCAATCGCACTGCGTATCCGTCCTCTTTCCAGTTCAAGGCTCCAGCCATCATCACGGCCTTCGACGGACACTATACGCTTTTTGATTGCGTCAGCGTCCGGAATAAAATCATAAAACGCATCGAGCAGCTGACACGTAGGAATCCCTTCTATGATCAGACTCATCCACATCAGCAATTCATTATACAAACCTGTCGCAAAGTACGGATTCATGCCGGCTGCTTTTTGTGAACCGAGCATATAGAGTGATTTGAGAATCCCCACGACTTTCGTCAGACCAAATTCGGCGGCAGCGTCTTCCAGGTTCCTGCCTGCCATTTCTCCGACCGGCAAATGAATGATTGTGCCGAATCGCTCAGTCAGGTTTTCATCCCAGTCAAATTTTTCAACGGTTCTGTACACAGCCATTAACTGAGTATTATTCAGGTCGCTAAGCTTCATTTCGTATTTGCCGGTTGCTTTATCGAGCGTATGCTCACATTTTACTGCCATTTTTGAACCTCCTTAAGCACAATCTTGCACAGCGTAGACATGAGCGATTCGATGTTGTCGAGTTCCACAAAGGTGTCTGTGTACATACGCCGCAGAATGTCTTTGTTTGCGTCAATTCCAATACCGATCACTTTTGTTCTTCGCTTAGCTTCCTTGATGGCGTTGATCGCGTCCTGAGTCGGGTTTGAAACCATCCTGGTCAGCGGAGCGCCATCTGAAATAACCATCAGGAGACGATTTCTCGTCTTCAGCTTAACAACTTCTTTGAGGGCATATCTGATCGAGTAGCCGTCGAAGTTATCACCGCCGGCCTCAATCTGCATTATGGAACTTCTCTCAGCTTTGCCTGTGTGATAATTCACATAATGGTGGTGAATGACAGAGTGCCCGTCATCGCAGAACGTCATGACTTTGACAGGAATTCCTGCGTTCGTCAGACCTTCCACAATGCAAGCCAGGGCTTCCTTGGCTTTGTAGATCTTATTCCCGCTCATACTGCCGGAAACATCCAGCGCTATAACGATACGAGCGTTCGTGCGATCTTTCTGCGTCACCTTATCAAATATCCTCAAAGAGGTATGCCTTTTGAATGCGTAACTCTCCCGGTTCAGCCGTCCGGTCAAAGATCTTTCAGAATGTTCCGGTTCGTGCGCTAAGTTAGTCAGAGTTTTGGTGAAGCGGGATACAGCGGCTCGGTTATTATTAAGCGCTGCGTTATAAGCTTCCATTGTTGCTTCTGAAACACCTGTTACAGTGAAATTCTTGCATTGAATGGAAGCTGTATACGCGGGTATCACATCACGCTCAACAGCCAGTCTCTCTGTATCCTCTTTTTTTGAGAAATCCGCATGTTCGACGTTTACAGATTCCGAAACCTCGATTTTTTCCTTGCTGATGATTTCTTCCTCGGACTTTATCGTTTCCAGATCGAGATCGTCGCATACGAAAGGATCTTCATCTTCTCCAAGATCAGGTTTTCTTTCCATAGGCGTTCCATCTGGAGTAGACTTATCCGCGGAGGCTGCATCCGTGTCAGACTCGTCTTTTTCTTCATCTGCATCGTCAGAGGGCTTTTCTTCATCCGAATCCCCTTCTTCTTCAGAATCTGAGACAGGCGTTTTGCCACGGCTTTCTCCGTCAGAATCATCATCTTCTGGGTCCGATTCTGTTTCATCATCAGGTTCTTCACCGTCATATCCATCCTCAGCGTCTTCATCCGGGGCTTCTGATTCGTCAGGATCACAATCGTCACCGAAGTCATCTTCATCATCTTCGGCATCTTTATCATCCGTGCGATCATCAGAATCGCCTGAATCTTCTTCACTATCATCCGGCTCAGAGTCATCCGAGTCGCCTTTTTCAGACGATGCTTCATCTTTTTTGGAAGATGATTTGTCATCTGATTCCTTGCGCTCATCCGGGCTCCTGTCTTCCTTATCAGAAGAACTCTCAGAGCTCTTTTCAGCGTCAGTTTTATCAGGCGTGTCTTCTGAATCTTTCTCGCTGGACGAATCAGGCTTTCCGGCTTTCTTTTCCGTGTCTTCTTTGCCTTCCTCAGAATCGTCAGGAGAAGAACTCTTCTTTGAGTCCTTGTCCATAGATTCAGAAATCCTTTTCAGGATTTTCTTTTTCGCTGCCACACGGGGATCCTTTTCCAGCTTGTCGAGGTCATCCTTCGACAGTTTGCCCCTGGCACTTTTATTGACTCCCTTAGTGCCAATGCCTGTCCGAGATTCATCTTTGGAACAATATTTTTCCAGGATGTCATAAATCCTGATTGCTCTTTCGATACGCTGGGCAGGATCCTCAAAGATGGCATCGATGAGTTCGGAATAGATTTGCCGGACTTCGTCCTTGATTTCGTCCTTCAGCTTACTTCCGGGGACCAGAGGCCCCATGTCAGTAAACTGAATCATAGCCGGGATTATCTGATTCAGAATATCATCGGCTTCATTTATAGCCGGAGACATCTTCCATGACGTTAATATCGCGCTGTCCAGACAACGGACAGGATTGATCAAGCAAAGATCAATTCCGGTACCTGTGCGGAGCAGTTTAGATATTCTTGGATTGATTACCAGGGAGAGAATGCAGCGACTCTCTATAGTAAAGTCCTCCAGGATGTTATTGATGTCATGGAAAAGTTTTCTGCAGCGGATCGCATGTCTTCCAAGGGCAAGCTCTTCAAAAGACGGATCCGTGTATTTTTTGTGCAGCATTTCGTGCAAAGTTACACCGATCAGATTCCTGTTGTTCAGGTCCATATTTGGAGTGTTGAACAACGGATGATTGAAATTCAGGTAGATATCCGCTCGCTTGCCGGGCTGTACGTAAGTGTATGCCACGCCTCTGTTCGTATCACGGATCGTAAACTGAATCTCTCCCAGCTCCATAGGAATCTTTACAGCGTTTATGAATTTATCAAGAAACGCTTTGGTTATTTTCCCCATAGAGAATTCCTCCTTACAAGAGGACGGAAGCGGTTTTACGCTTCCGTCCCATAAGTCTTACCGAATTCTTCCTTGCTAAGCAAGTTAGAAACTTCTGGCCATAATTGAGTATCAAAGTCCTTCAACGCCTCGGGGTCGTTGTAGGTTGCCAGATACTCTTTGACCTGGTTAATTATGGAATCCATCAGAGCATCACTGAGCGTCTCTCCAAACACAAAGACGTGTTGAACAGCGCTTCTGATGCTTCTGAATGACAAGGCCTGAACGAGCTGGTCGCATGCGTCGAAATTCGGCAGCTTGCTCTTTATTCCTTCCATGACCATGTAATACACGTCAAGGATCCTTTCAAGAACCTTTGCGTTTTTCTTATCATTCAATGGCAGATCAAAACGTTTTGTAATGATCCTTTCTCTCATTTCGTCCCGGGTTGGAGGCTCGTACCTGAGAACACTCCCAAACCGGTTGAAAAACGCAGGACTCTGGATTCTTGTACCTGCTGTTCCAGGATTCCCAGCGACCGCAACGATTGTAAAAGCGCTGCGAACGATCTGATCTTCTCCGTCGCCAATGGCATACGGAGATTCCAGCGCGTTATTCAGGTATGTCATGACGCCAGGGGCGCCAACCAACGCTTCGTCCAACAGGATCAGCCCGCCGTGTTCATAGGCAATTCGCATAGCTTGATCTACCATGCGGATAGCGCCATCTTTATCAAAAGCGGGCATCTTGTTAAATTGCGGTTCCTCAGTGTGTTGCGAGATCACCGTATGATACATCGGGATGCCAAGCGCAGCACACATGGCCGCACAATCAGAAGTTTTACCTGTGCCTGGGGGTCCGGAAAGCATCACATTGAGCACATCGTTCATGTCTTTGGCGTGTTGTTTCCGGCTCTCGCCAGGCTTCAGGCCAAACGCTTTTTTAAGGACTTTATACGATGCATTGATCAGCTTTCTAAGATTCTCGGTTGGCGCATAATGCAGCAGGTCGCTCAGAGGAGGTATCTTTTCGGAATCGTTTGGAAAGTAAATATCGAACAAGCGATATTTACCGCCCCGGACTTCTTCCATAAAGCTATGCAGATCATCGGACACTGGAGCTTTTGCGTCTTCCTCATCCGATTTCGCCGCTGCCGGGGTAGTTCCGACAAACGGAAACTTTCCCTTCAGCAGTGGCGACAGGCTTTCAGGAACTTCCAGTTCCACCATGCTGTCTGCTCTTGCAAACGCGGTGTCTACAACCGGTTTGTCGTACTCAATATCAATGTACGCGTCACAGGTGCTGTACTTGAGATCGTAGTAGAATGCGTCAAAACAGATAGACGGTTTGTGGCACTTGAGATTTTCTCTCAAATAGGAGTCATAATGACTCATATTGCCGGAAGAAACGAAATGATCTCTTACTTTTGTAGTAAAGATCATCCCCGCCACGATACCGGTTATCATGCCGGTGATTTCCGGGTTCGCATCCGTAACGATACGGATGGACGAAGAAGCGCAGTCTACAAACGCCCGGAATGAAGAGTTCGGTGTGGAACCTTCCTTGCTTACCAGCAAGGTTTTTCCATCGACCGGGTCAATTCCGGCGCGTAGCTGTCCCTTATCCAACGACGTCAGAAAGAAGGCCAGCGTTGACACTTTAGCCACTGTGCTTCCAGAATCAAGCTCTCCTCCCTTCCGTGCAGCATTGCACGGGGCACGATTAGCAGATCCGATCTCGAAGCTGCCAAGCCGCGGAGACCTGGTATTCCGGATCTTAGAATCGAAAAGCGCAGCAGTCAGTGGTTTACTCATAAATTATTCCTCCTTAAAAATAAAAATTGTTAGCATCTGATTTTTGCCTAAAAAACCGTCTGCTAATCACTCTGTTTCAATTATTCGTTTTTTATATATTCGCTTACGGTAAATATCCAACCGGCGCATAACGACCGTATTTTTTTGCATTTTTTCCTTATCTTCTTGACTTTTAAAGAAACTATGATTATATTTTTGTTAAACAATCACGGAGGTTTTATCTGATGGAAGTGAAAAAGCAGCCGTCCACAAAAAAATCCACCAAACAGAGCAAAGATGTCCTTTTGAGATACGGAAGCCTTATTCGTGAATACCGTGACAAGTCGAATCTATCAAGAAATGAGTTCTGCGCAAGGGTTGATATTTCAAACACCCAGTTATCCGCGTGGGAGTCCGGGGCAGCAGAACCAAGGCTCCATTCCATGCTGAAGATCTGTGAGCTGCTGAACATTCCTCTGAACGAACTTTTATTTAATGGCGAAACGATTAACCTTACCACCGAAGATCTTAATTTTATTCGCGCATTCCGCAAACTCTCTCCCAGCGTAAGGCGGGAGCTTTATCTGCTTGTTTGCGTAATTGGCAGGGATGCTGAATCCTCTTTGTCCGGAGCTGACTTAGCTACGCTCGGTAGCCTTTCAACCGATTCGTACGATGAAGAACCG
>CAZUXV010000020.1:0-25151 GCA_964624445.1 uncultured Oscillospiraceae bacterium
GGGCCACCTTGTTCTTGACCACCTTGACCTTCGTATGGTTGCCCACGATCTCGGTCCCGTTCTTCAGGGCCTCGCCCTTGCGCACGTCGAGGCGTACGGAGGAGTAGAACTTCAACGCGCGGCCGCCGGGCGTCGTCTCCGGGTTGCCGTACATGACGCCGACCTTCTCGCGCAGCTGGTTGATGAACACGGCGACACAGCCCGTCTTGTTGATCACGCCGGTCAGCTTCCGCAGGGCCTGGCTCATCAGGCGGGCCTGCAGGCCGACAAAAGAATCGCCCATCTCGCCGTCGATCTCCGCCTTCGGAACGAGGGCGGCGACGGAGTCGATCACGACCACGTCCAGGGCGCCGCTGCGCACCAGGGCTTCGGTGATCTCGAGGGCCTGTTCGCCGGTATCCGGCTGGGAGACGTAAAGCTCTTCGATATTGACGCCGAGCTTCCGGGCATAAAGCGGGTCAAGCGCGTGCTCCGCGTCCACGAACGCGGCGATGCCGCCGGCCTTCTGCGCTTCCGCCACTACATGCAGGGCGACGGTGGTCTTGCCGGAGGATTCCGGACCGTAGATCTCAACGATACGGCCCCGGGGAATACCACCCACGCCCAGGGCATAGTCCAGAGTGAGGCAGCCGGTGGAGATCACGGGAATGTCCCGGTTCACGGCATCGGCGCCCATCTTCATCACAGCGCCTTTGCCGAACTGTTTGTCCAGATCGGCCAGGGCATGCTCCAGCGCTTTGAGCTTTTCTTCCTGTATGTTATTCGCTTCAGCAGGGGCCTTTTCGGTTTTGGCGGATTTCTTCGGTGCCATGTGTTTCATCCTTTCATCTTCAGCTATCGTGCTTATCGCCAAAGGCGATCCTTCTTTGATACAGGTATCGTATCACCCGTCCCCGCAAAAGACAAGGGGAACAAACGGATTTGTCCAAATTCAATTTGGACGAAGCTCTGATAACTGCCCGTGGCAGAAGTCTTATCAGAGCTGAGATCATCCGAAAGGAAGTGAGCTCTCCGGTGGAGAGTCACGACCATTGAGGATGCGGTATAACAAATCCTTTGTTACAGGAGTCCGCGATTGGCAAGCATTCAGCGAAGGCAGAGCGGAAACGACGATCACAAACGGATTTATCCGTATTTCAACCTTGTTTCCCCTTATATTCCAGGCAGAGCATCGTCAGATCGTCAAATGGCTCCGCGTCCCCGACAAAAGCATCTACCGCTTTGCGCACCGACTTCAGCAATTCTTCCGGATTCTCCTCCCGGTTTTCGTTCAGCACCTCTACCGTCCGGTCCATGCCGAACATTCTCCGTTCGCTGTCCTGGGCTTCCGGCACGCCGTCAGTATAGACGAACAGCTTGTCTCCCGGATTCAGCTGCAGTTCATATTCCTTATATTTGACGCCGGGCATGCCGGCCACCAGGAAGCTGTGGACGTCCTTATACATTTCAAAGCGGCCGTCCTTCATCAGCACGGGATACTCGTGGCCGCCGTTGGACGCAGTCAGCCGGCCCGTGGAGATTTCCAGGATTCCGATCCATACCGTTACGAACATATCGTCCTGCCCGTTGGCCAGCAGCGTTGTATTGGTATCATACAGCACCTGGGCGGGGGACTTTCCGGCCATGGCGTTGTTGGCAATGATCATTTTGGAAGCCATCATGAACAGAGCAGCGGGCACGCCTTTGCCGGATACGTCCGCCATCACGATGCACAAATGGTCGTCATCCACGAGGAAGAAATCGTAGAAGTCTCCGCCGACTTCCTTGGCCGGTTCCATTGAAGCGAACAGGTCGAACTCATGCCGGTCCGGATAGGCCGGGAAAACCTGCGGCAGCATGGAGGCCTGGATCCGGGTGGCGATGCTCAGCTCCGTACCGATACGTTCCTTTTCCGCTGTCACCTTGGTCAGGCTCGCCATGTAATCGATCAGATTCTGCTGCATGCTCCGGGTTTTCTGATACAGGTCGCCGATCTCGTCCTTTGATCTGATCGGCAGGTCGATCACCTTTTTGTCGGCGTATTCCACGGTGGGATCGGCAAATTCATCCGCCCCTTTGCTCAGCAGATGGATCGGTTTGGTGACAGTTTTCGTCATCATCCAGACGGTAAACAGCATGGCAGCCAGTACAACGGCCGCGGCCAGGGCCAGCAGTGTCCACAGGAACGCGTGGCGCGCATTGACGATATCCGTCATGTCGATATCCACGCCTACGGAAGCGATCACGTCCCCGCTTTCGGTCACGATCGGGTCATAGGCGGAGCAGAGCCAGCCGTATTCCTCCGTGTGGGAAACCGTCGCATCAATATGTGAATTGGCCGGGATGCCTTTGAACTCCGGCGCGCTTTTCACGACCGTTCCGGTAAACGTCAGGGGCTCGTTCGGGTCGCACAGGTAGATCCCGCTGACCTCGTTGACATCCAGCAGGTATACATATTTCGCACCCTGCAGGTCCCGGTAGCTCGCCAGCGTGTCCCGCAGCTTCCGGTAGTCTTCCAGGGCGCCCTTTTCTTCCAGATACTGTTCGATCCGCACGTCGTCCTCTGCCGCTTCCGCTTCTTCCCGCAAGGCCTGGTAGTCGTCGGCTTTGACGATCTCCAGCAGTTTTGCGACCACATCCGTATCCAGATGCGCTGCGATCGTCGTGGAGGTCTGGGTCGTTTTGGTCATGTAAAATTCATCCACCTGGCGGGTGTTCGTCACATAGGCCGCGGTGACCAGACCGCCGCCGATGATGATCCCCAGGAGCAGGATCAGCACATTGACCCGGAAAGAAACAGAATGTATTTTCTTCACGGAAGGCTTCCCTCCATCTCTATAGATTCAGCTCAGTATTCGACCGTGATCACGTTATATCCCTGGTAGTTGCGGAAGCTGAAGTCTTTTGCCTGCCTGCGGACCATCATTACGCCGATGGAATCCATCAGCTCCGCGCTCATATCCTCCCGGACTTTTGCCATCTTCATGTCCATCGGGTTAAAGTAAGGCGCGCTGTTGCGGATATGCAGGATATAGCGGGGACCGGGTTCTACGGCCAGCATGACCCGGATGTACTCCCCGGGTTTGCCGGAGAAGGCCTGGAGGATGGTCACGGCGCACAGCTCCTCCACCGCCAGCTGCAGCTTGGCCGACGTACCCGCGGGGACATTGTTCTCCGCGCAGAAATTCTGCGCCGCTTCCAGCAGGGATCCCAGCTCCTGGTTATCGTTGGTAATCGTCCGGGTCAGCACGGGAATCGTTTCGGTTCTGCCCGTTTTAAACCGGTAAGTCCGCAGCAGCAGCATGACAGCCAGACTGAGGCCTTCCGTCACGGGGAACAGCCACCAGAAGGCGGCCGGGCAGAAAAGCCCCAGGAGCAGGGTCACCGGCAGCAGAACGGCGCCGGTGCGCAGGAACGTGGCAAGCGCCGCAAACTTCACCCGCTCCGTGCTCTGGTCGAAGCTGATCAGAATCAGCATCAGGCCGGACAGCGGTGTGGAAAGCAGGAAAACCCGGAGCGCATAGACCGCCATGGCGCGGACTCCTTCCCCGATCAGGCCGAAGAGCACCGCCACCGGCTCCGCAAGGAAACCGAGGACGCAGACCAGCACCAGCCCGGGTATCAGCCCGGAAAGTGCCGAAATCCTGAGGGCAAAACGAAGGCTCGGATCGTCGTGCTCCACCGAAAAAGTAGCTGCCAGAGGCGACAGCGCTTCCGCGGCAGCCTGGTATACGGCCACCATAACGAAAGAACAGTTCATCACCAGGTCAAACACAGCTACCGCCTGGGCGCCGTCAATCCGACCGCGCACACCGGCGGCGATCAGCAGATGGTTGCCCAGGAGCATGAACAGGAACTGGAACAGGTAGGACAGGGACGAAGAAAACCCGGTCCGCCGGCTGGCTCCGCAGGAAGCGGTCACGTCGCTCTGCTGCGCGCGGGCAGTTATCAGGGCCTTCAGGCGAAGGATCCCTTTCTTCGCGGCAAACAGATGGAACGAAAGGACCGCCGCAGACACCGCCTGGGCGATGATCGTGGCGTAAACCGCGCCCCGGACACCCCAGCCCAGCACAAGCACAAACAGGATGTTCAGTACCAGATCCAGGACGCTGCCAACGCTGAAGCCCACAGACGCCAGGACGGGGTTGTCGTCGCTGCGGACGAAATAATACAGGAGCATGCTCAGGAAGAACAGCGGCGCCGCGGTGACCAGCGGCTGCACATATTCCGCGCACATCTGCCGCAGGGCAGGCTCCGCCGCGCCCGCGCCCAGGCAGGTCAGCAGCGCGTCCAGGAAGACATTGCCCAGCACAGCAATCGCCGCGCCAACCGCCAGCAGTTCCAGGGACAGGCGCCGGCAGTGGCACAGCGCCCTGTCACGGGCTTCCGCAGCGGTCAGCCGGGCGTGAGTGATCCCGCCGCCGGTGGCATATCCGACGCCGAGCAGGCTGTAGACCAGATAAACCGGCGTCGCCAGGCCGATCGTCGCCAAACCCGTTTCCCCGACCCGGTTTCCGACGACCAGTGCGTCCGCGACATTCGCCAGGGAAAGCGCCAGGGCGGAAACGACCGAGGGCAGGAACATCCGCAGGTACATGGTACCGATCATGCTCCGGAAGGATTTTCCGGAAGCGGATACAGGATCTCCGCTCACAGGAACACCTCCCGCAGCAGATCATTCTTCATACGCACTGAACATTTCGATCCTTCCGATTGGGTTTTCCAGGAGCTTCGACCGGCGCAGCCCGGGGATCCCGAGATCTTCCTCGCCGTTGATGACAGTATACTGTTCAGGAAGCACCGCGATCAGCTCCCGGCGGACATAAAACTGCATCCCCCGTTCCAAGACCGGTGCTTTTGAAAATGCGATATCGTAGGTGTCCTCCGTGAGGGGAAATCCCGCGGCAAAGGCAGCAGGCTTATCATCCATATATACGATCACACCTTTGATCCCGATGCGCTCATAATGGGCCAGCACCAGTGCCGCCGTTTCACGGTCCGGGGAGAAATAATTGCTGGGGGAACGGGGCGTCCATCCCGTCAGGAGTTCATTCGCGGCTTCCAGATTAGCCGCTGACAGCAGCTCGGTACGGAGCCGGTGACGATTCTTCAGATGGTTGATGCTCCACCGGATATCCTCGTATTCTTTTCCGGGCATACCGGCGTATTCATTCCGGTCATACAGATATTCGGAGGCGTCGTCCGCCGGAACGATGCGGAACCGGCCGGGGAAGCGGTTTTTCAGCAGCGAGGCATCTTCTTCCCGCAGATAGAGAAAGCGGACGGAAGGCTCCTCTGAGATCAGTTCCCTGACAAACTCAACAACCGCTTCCTTCTCTCCGCATGGAAAAAACCAGGCGTTGTCTTTCCAGTGCTCGCAGCGAACGGCAAACACGTTTTCGCGGAGACAGACGGATAGTCCGAGGTCTTTCTGCCAGAGAAACAGAGAATGAAACGAATGGGAAGCAGTCTGATGCCCGCAACTGAACCTGATCGCTCCGATCTTTTCTCGGAGGTCGGGTGTAATCGTCCGGGTTGTGATCATGCTTTTTCCCCTTCCGGTGCAAACGTTGACAAATTATATCATATCAAAGGCCCAAAAAGAAATAGAGACAGAAAACCGGCCCGGTTTATTCCAGGCCGAAGGCATACCAGAAGGAAACCGGCACAGACAAAGCCCCCGCCGGGTCATGGCAGTACACAAAGGGTCGGACCTCTCCGGGGCCGGGGAAGAAGACCGGTGTGCGAACCTCATAGCGTTCCGCCGGGCAGAGACCGGCAATCCCGGCTATCACCCGGGCAGGATCCGCGCCGGTGCACAGAAGCTCGCTCACGACGCACCAGTTTTCCAGCGGAACCACCGCAGCCAGCGCGCCGGGAAAGGACAGAAACAGGTTGCCATATTCATCCATGAGCCGGTAGAAAGCATCCGGATAGGCTGCGTGAGGATACGGTGCGAGGCATTCCTCCCGGCGCAGGGCGTATTCCTCCCGGCTGAGCTGAACCGCGGCCAGAGGCGCAGCACCGGCAGCCCGCGGGCCATCCAGTTCCGCTACGCGGCTGCCGCCCAGGGGATGGATCGGACAGACCCGGCCATAGGTCCGGACCAGCGCTTCCGACGCCGGAAGCACACAGACCGGGGACGCGGTCTTTTCTCCGTATGCAAGCAGGGCACCGTAAACCGCAGAACCGAATCCCCGGCGGCGGTAATCCGGAAGGCAGCCCAGGGCATACAGATAGTCGGTGGGGATATCCTCCCGGTCCGGGAAGCTCAGCACCGGGCCCGGCAGAAGATAGCCGGCCGCAACGGCTTTCCCGGACGGTTTTTCCGCGTCCGGCACCGCAGCCACGGCGCAGCATTCCGGTCCGGACAGAAACGTCCGATGGAAGGCGTCGATAACCTCCGGCGGATCCCCGAAGGAAGCAGCAAAGATCTCCCGCAGTTCCGGAATATCTTCCGAAATCCAGCCGCGAACCGTACAAGTTGCAATCACGTCATTCTTTCCTTACTTTTTCCTTACCCGTCAATCGCACAGGAAATGTCGCCGGTGCAGATAAAAGGCTTATCCTTCTTTGATTTCATAGGCCCGGCGGATCCCGGCCGCGTCCGTGGTCATGACCGCGGACACCGGTTGATCCGTCTTCAGAGTCTGCTGCAGTTCCGGATAGCGGAAACTGCGGCGGAAACTCTGCTCCGCCCGGAAAACGCCGTCCTCGATGACGCCGGTCTCCCAGGCTTCGAGGCTGTCAAAAGGTGTGGCGCGCGCAGGGAAGGCGGGATGCTCAACGCTGAGTCCGTCCATCCGGAAACGGCCCCCTTCATTCTCCGCCAGCAGTTCCGCCTTACCGCCGCAGGGACAGGACACCGTCAGGTCCTTCGCCTTGATCCGGGACAGGGCCACCGCTACCGCCTCCGGACTCAGGTCCAGGCCGGCAAAGCGGCAGTCCAGCTGCTGCGCGGCCTCCAGGGTCGTGCCGCTGCCGCAGCACAGGTCCACCACCAGGTCACCGGGATTGGTTACCGGAAGCAGCAGGCGTTCCAGCAGTTTCAGGGGTTTCTGGGTCGCATAGCCGGTGCGTTCCGGATCCCGCTGCTGCAGGATGCTGATGTCGTTCCAAACGTCGCTGGGATAGACCGGCTCATCGTCATAATACCGGTATTCTTTTCCGTTGGAGGTGATGCGGGAGAACATCCTGCCCTGCTCGTCCCGGCCCCGGGCCATATGGTTCCGCTTTCCGTCGCCGCGGGGAAGGGGCACCCGGGTCAGGTCGAAGAAATAATCCTTGCTCTTCGCATAAAGCAGGATCGTATCGTGTTTTCGGGAGAAGGTCTTTTTGCTTCTGCCGCCGCTTTCATAAGCCCAGATGATCTCGTTGAGGAAGCGGGTCTTGCCGAACTCCCGGTCGCACATAATCCGTGCCTGGGCGGACATGCGCCAGTCCAGGTGGAGATAGAATACACCGGTATCGTTCAGCAGCATCTTTCCGACGGAGATCACCCGCCGCAGCAGGCGCAGATACTGTTTTTCGCTGGTATACCGGTCTTCATAGGCCGGATAGCGGGGCGAGGGCGTTCCGGTTTTCCAGCCTTTTTCGCCGTAAGGACGCCTGCGCATGAACTTTTCGCCGGTCATGAACGGCGGATCCACGTAGACGCACTGGGCCGTACCGGCCAGCGCACGGATCTCGTCCGGCAGCTTCATTACGCTGCCGCATACCAGCAGGTTCTCCCCGTTTCCGAACACTTCCCGGTCCACCCTAACCTGTTCATTCATGTCCTTCGCCTCCCTCTATATCAATTTGTTCCGAAGCTCTTTCAGTTCGATTTGCTCTTCCTCCAACATTTCCAGGAATACAGCCTGTTCATCCTCCGCCGCCAGGATCTCCCCGGCTTCGCGGACCGCGTCGGCGAAAGCCGGATCCATGGCGCTCTTTCCCTGCCGGGCCAGGGGACAGACCGCCTTCGCCCGCAGGTCCGTGACCGCGCGGACCTTTCCGTCGTCCCCGATCACGGGCAGCAGCGGAAACAGCCGGCAGGAAAGAGGCCGGTCTTCCCGGTCGCAGGTGCCGGAGCAAATCAGCAGGTCTCCCCGCGCCGTTTTCCGGACCTCAAAACCGGCTTTCCCGGCGTAGGCCTCCACCTCGCCGGGGAAAAGCAGCATACCCGTCTCCTCTCCCTCCAGGGGGCGGCAGCAGCGGGCGCCGCAGACGCGGCCGCAGTCCCGCTTCAGCGGAGTCACATTTTTCAGTTTTTCCCGGGCAGCGGATACCGCGGCATCCATCTTTCCGTCCTCCTTTAATCCCGGAGTGCCGGCTTCAGTTTATCCATACGCTTGCGCGCGATCAGCATATAACACAGGAAATGAATCACAAAGGTCACGAACCACGAGACCGGATAAGACATATACAGGACCGTCAGGTCATGATTCTGCGCAAAGACCGTCAGAATCCAGACAATCCGCAGCAGGCACGCTCCGGTCAGGGAAACGATCATCGGCATGATCGAATAACCGACGCCGCGGAGCTGGCCGACCATGACGTCCATCAGGCCGCAGAGAAAATAGGTCGGCATGATGATCCCCATACGGATCATACCCTTGGCGATGACTTCAGGCTCCTGGTTATAAAGACCCAGGAGCGGTCTGCCGAAAAGCAGGATCAGCAGGCCCATGCTCAGCCCGATGGCTGTGACCACGCCCAGGCAGCACCACAGGGTGCGCTTCACCCGGTCCGGCTTGCCGGCGCCGTAGTTCTGGCTGGCGAAGGTCATATCCGCCTGGTGCTGGGCGTTCATAGCGGTATAGACAAAGCCCTCGATATTGCTGGCCACGCCGTTCCCGGCCACCACCAGGGAGCCGAAGGAATTGACCGAGGACTGGATCAGTACGTTGGAAATGGAAAACAGGCTGCCCTGCAGCCCGGCGGGCAGGCCGATGCGGATGATGTCCCGCAGGCTCTTCCGGTCGATGCGGCATTCGTTCAGGTTCAGCTGGATCGCGCCCCGGGTGCGGAAAAGGCACAGCAGGACCAGCACCATGCTGACCACCTGGCTGGCCACCGTCGCAATGGCCACGCCCGCCACGTCCATATGGAACACGATCACCAGCAGCAGGTTCAGCAGCACGTTCACCAGACCGGAGATCATCAGATAGACCATGGGACGCCTGGTGTCCCCCACCGCACGCATGGTCGCCGCGCCGAAGTTGTACAGCATGTTGGCGGGCATGCCCAGGAAGTAGATCCGGACATACAGGGCCGCACCGTCGATCACGTCCGGCGGGGAATCCATCAGCTGGAGGAAGGGCCGGGCCAGCAGGAACCCGACGATTCCCACGCCCACGCCCATGAACAGCGCCAGCGTCATGGCGGTATGCTCCGCCTTCCGCATGGCTATGATATCCCGGGCGCCGTAATGGCGGGCCACCGCTACGCTGGCGCCGACGCTCAGGCCCATGAACACGTTCACCAGCAGGTTGATCAGCGAGCCGGTGGAAGAAACCGCGGCCAGCGCCTCATGGCCGGCATAGTTGCCCACCACGATCACGTCCGCCGCGTTATACAGAAGCTGCAGGATCCCCGTCAGGATCAGCGGCCCCGAAAAAGCAAGGATCTTCGGGAGCAGCGGGCCTTCCGTCATGTCGATCTCATGACGTCCGCGCTTTCCCGATCCGAACCGAAACATAATCTACCTCAAAATCATTTTGTCGCTTTTCTTGTCAGCACGATCCGCGTGAGGACCGGCGTGTTGAAGATCCGGCCCGGCTGGTGCTCATAGTGCGGATCGGATCCCAGGCCCGGGCTGATATACTGCGGGATGCCGTTCAGGTAACTGAGTCCCTGAACCTGTTCGTCATCCGGGAACCAGCCCAGCTCCGGCACATAGATCGCGCCGCCGAAAGGAAGCCGCCACTGGCCGCCGTTATAGTGTCCCGCCAGAATCAGCGAGGCGTACCGCATGGAGAACAGATCCTCCTTATCCGTCCAGGAGACCAGGTCCGATACATATTCCTCGCTCAGGGGCGTGTGGGTCAGGACCACCTGGATATCGGTGGGAAGGAATTCCTTTTTCAGCGCTTGCAGTTCTTCAATGCGCTCCAGTTCATATTCCATGGCGCGCATATGCGCCGCGTCGTCCGCCGTGAGGGCGTTGTTCCGCCCGTTCAGTTCATCCAGCTGTTTCCGGTAGACGCTGCTCATCTGTTCCAGGTCCAGAGCATAAAGCTCCTCCGGCACGAACCAGATCCGTCCTTTTTCCCGGGTGATCAGCACAGGCCGGTCCAGAATCTGGATCCCGGCAGCCTGAAGCTGCTCCGCCCAGCCGGTATATACAGAAAGGCTGCTGTGGGCCCCGGTCTCGACAGCCGGACCGTCCGTATCCCCCGGAATCAGGAACTTGGGCGTATCCTTCGGCATCAGGGCAACCAGCTCCAGCAGGGGCTGAACATCCCCGTCCTCGCCGAGCATATCACCGGTCATGACCACGCAGGAATACCGCGTCGTCCCCAGCGCAGTTTCAATCGCTTTCTGTCCTTCGCCGAATCGGGCGCCATGCAGGTCGCTCAGGTGCAGGATCGAATAGCTTTCCAGATCGTCCGGCAGGTTCAGCACCGTCAGCTTCAGCTCTTCCAGCTTCACCCGGCGGGAAACCGTGATATTCAGGACATACAGGGAAACGATCAAGATCGGCAGTAAAATAAGGACCGCGTTGCGGAAGCGGTGGCTCCGGTTGCGCTTTGTCAGCTCCGAAGCGAAAATATACTGGTTCCTCTCCCGCCGCACGATCCATACACCTCTTTCCTGTTCATATTATAAGAGGAGTCGGATGAATAAGCAAGGGATTCACGGCGCCGGAACGGTGACCGCGGCCCCCTCGCCTTCCGTAAAAACACCGGGAGAAATACCGGTGGATGTTTCCATTTTCCGCAGTACCCGCTCCGCATCCTCCCCGGAGAGCAGGACCGGCGAATAGTCGTTGTAGTGTTCTTCTCCGGAGACTGAGAGCGGATAAAAATGCAGGGTAATCCCGATCAGCTCCCCGTCCTCAAAAGACAGGTCCGCCTGCACCGCCAGCGCGTCGTGATCCCGCGGATTGGTATTGCCGCCAAAGACGCAGTTCCCCAGGCTGTAAATCACAGGCACGCCGTCCCGGACCTCATAACCCTGCACCACATGGGGATGATGGCCGATGATCAGGTCCGTTCCGCAGGGAAGCGCCCGGTCCACAACCTGCCGCTGGTATCCGTCCGGCTCAGATTCATATTCCGTTCCGGTATGCATCACCGTGATCACGGCGGCGCAGCCCATGGATTTCAGGAGCTGCGCCTGTTCCTCATACGCCCTGGCGCGGCTGCCGGACAGGGAACCCGAAACGCCCAGGAAACCAATCATCAGGCCGTCGTCATTCCGCCAGACGGCCATGCTGTCCGTGCCGAAATATGCCACGCCGGCGTTCTCCAGCGCCCGGACAGTATCCTCATATCCGGCCCTGTCGTAGTCGTGGGAATGATTGTTGGCCAGGGTGACGCATTCCACGGAGCCCTCTTTCAGGATTTCCGTATAGACCGTGGGCCCCCTGAAGTTGAACTCCTTGCTGACTTTGTTCAGTTCCCTGTCGGAAAGCACGCCCTCCAGATTGGCTACGGTCAGATCGTCCTGCCCGGTCAGCGCGATGAGATTCCGGAAGGGCCAGGCGTATCCGTTCCGCTCGACGGTCTTCACAAAACCCCGGTAGAGGTTCCGGGACTTTTCCTCCCCGCCGAGGGTGCAGTCCCCCAGAAAGGTGATCCGGACCGTGCCGGTATACTCCTGCACCAGGTAAGCCTGCTCCGTCGGTCCGTCTTTCACGGTCAAGGTCATCCACGAACCGGATGCCCCCGCAAAAGCCGGAACCAGCAGTATCGCGGCCAGCAGGACCGCTCCAAACCTTTTCATTTTCTACCTCACATGTCTGCGAGCCGGTGATACCGGCTTCCGCGGATATGCCTCCCGTCGTTGGCCAGTTCCAGGCAAGGCAGCCGCTGCATCCCCGGGTTCCGGTCCAGCCGGATGATCGTGATGCCGGTAAACTCCAGGTGAAACAGCCCGCAGGCATAGGGGAACGGCAGGTTCAGGATATGTCCCATCGCCGCGGCGGAAGACCCGCCGTGGGAAAAGAGCGCAACCGTCCGCTGGGCATCGTCGGACCGGACGCAGCGGTAATAGGCGCCGCGGCGCTCATAGCCGAGGGACAGCAGCCATTCGTCCGTCTTTTGCGCGACGTGATCCGCTTCCGCGGTCACCAGATTGTTGCTGAAATACGGATGCTCCCGCCAATCCGGGTCCGTCAAGTCCCGGCCCTCCGCGGCCAGCATGTCCGCCAGGTCCCAAGGATGCCCGTCCGCCGGAACCGGCGTGCCGTCGATACTGCCCCAGTGCAGTTCCCGCATGAAATCCAGCGTTTTTACGGGAAGATTCAGCGTTTCCGCCGCAAAGGCAGCCGTTTCCGCCGCGCGGCCCAGAGGCGAGGAAAAGATTGCTTCGATCCCTTCCTCCTTCAGCCGGTCCGCGGCGGCCTTCGCCTGGATCCGGCCCCGCTCCGTCAGGCAGTCATGGACGTAGTCCGGTTCTCCGTGCCGGATGAAAATGATCCTCATTGTTTTGTTTTTCCTTTTTACTGTGCTTTAAGCAGCAACACCGTACGGCCCTGCACGGTAATCGTACCGGAGATCGGCTGTACGCTGTCCGGTTCGATCATCTCGTTCAGGAGCAGCGCTTCCCATTCTCCCTCCGGCAGGGTAACCTGCAGGTCTGCCCCGGGATTGATGAACGCGTAGGCGGTCAGTTTTTCGTCCTGTGTCCAGCGGACCTCAATCGCGCAGTTGTCCAGCACTTCACACGCCACGTCGGCTTCGGTGATAAAACGGTTTGCCTTCCGTATCCTGATCAGGCTGCGGTAGAAATCCCGCATATTCATCGCGTCACTGCCCGGCGTCAGATCATCCCAGCGGATATTGTTGACCTCGTCCGAAGACTTATAGCTGTTGGAATCTCCTCCCTTGGAACGCAGTATTTCCTCCCCGGCCAGGAAAAACGGAATCCCCTTTCCGATCATGATGATGGAAATGCCGAACCGATTCATCTTCAGGCGCTCCTCCGGCGAATTCTCCGGATTGGAGTTCTGCAGCCGGTCATACAACGTATGGTTATCATGGCACGCCATGTAGTTTATCACGCCATTGTCAGGTACGGACCAGGAAACCATCCTGTTTTTCACGCCGCCGGTCAGGCCGAAGGCAATCTGCCAGGCGTTTGTCCTGTTGAACATACCGCTGATATAGCCTTTTTCACGGGCGTTGAATACACTGCCTTTCAGTCCGTCGCGGGTGCTGTCATTGAACACCGCGACCGCGCCAATCGCGCCTTCCGACGCTTTGACCTTTTTGATGTTCGCCTGGTTTGCCTGCAGGTTTGAGTTCAGGGGCGTCGTTCCGCCGGTCCAGCCTTCTCCGTAGATAATCGCTTTGGGATTAACGGCGTGCACGGCTTCCTCGACCGCCTGCATGGTTTCAATGTCATGGAGCGCCATCAGGTCAAACCGGAAACCGTCCACATGATATTCCTTTGCCCAGTAGGTGACGGAATCAACAATATATTTCCGGAACATGGCCCTGTCCGAGGCCGTTTCATTTCCGCAGCCGGAGCCGTTGGACCAGTCTCCCGAACTGTCAAAACGGTAGTAATAGTACGGCACAACCTTGTTCAGGCAGGAATTCCCTTCGTATGTATGATTGTACACCACATCCATCACCACGCCCAGGCCGCTCTGGTGCAGCGCCCGGACCATCTCTTTGAACTCCCTGATCCGGACCCGCGCGTCCAGCACGTCCGTGGCATAGCTGCCTTCCGGAACGTTATAGTTTTTCGGATCATATCCCCAGTTGAACTGGGGCTCGTCCGACGCCTCGTCCACGGTGGCATAATCGTAGACCGGCTGCAGATGCACATGGGTGATTCCCAGATCCGTCAAGTAGTCGATTCCGGCCGGCTCGCCCGCTGCGTTCGTCAGGCCGTGTTCGGTAAATGCCAGATATTTGCCCGGGTATTTTGACGAGGCCAGTTTGTTGGAAAAGTCGCGGACGTGCACTTCCCAGATAACCGCCTCATTATATGCTTTAATGCTGTCAATAAATGTATCCTGTTCAAAACCTTCAGGATCCGTTTCCCGCAGGTCCACGATCACGCCCCGGTTCCCGTTCACCCCCACCGCTTTCGCGTAGGGATCCACGGTTTCCTGTTCCCCGACAGCAGTCGTCACTTTATAGGTGTAATAAGTCATAGCGCCGCTTTGGGCTTCCGCCGTCCAGACACCTTTTTCTCCCCGCGTCATTTCAACGGTTTCCACCGGTTTTTCGTCCGAATCCCCGGAATCCGCAGCTTCATACAACAGCACCTGCACCCGGCTGGCGGTGGGCGCCCAAACCTTGAAACGCGAGCCGTTTTCGGTCAGGACCGCGCCCAGGTCGTCCCCGTCATAGAGATAGTTTTCCTTGAATTCCGCCGAATCAAAGACCTTCGTCGGTACGGCGGTGATCTCCCCGTAGCCTTCTATCTCAACCGTATAGATCCGGGACAGGTCCAGTTCCTCCCCGACGGTGATCTTTCCGGTAATCACATTGTTGTTCAGGCTGGACAGACCGATGACCTCCAGCTGCCTTCCGGTTTCCCTGTCAGTAACTTTCACCTGGTCCAGGGATTCGAGCCGCACAGCGGGAGTCAGATGATACTGGATTTCGTTCATTGCCGTAATACCCGCCATCGACAGCAGTTTTTCCTGATACAGCGTTTTCCCGCCGTCATCGCTTTTATACAGATTTTCATCGCCCGGCAAAAGATATATCTCCGTCGTGTCGCCGGTGATTTCGGCGTATCGGTCTCCGTCGTAATCCTTTGTGGCTTCGCCCCAGCTTGCGCCGCCCGGATCGGAACAGTTCCTCCGGACAATAAAGCCTACCCTGTTCTCGCTCTCCGGTACGTTCAGTACGACCTTAACCCCGTAGGCGCAGGGATGGAACAGATACCCGTGCCCGTCCGCGTTGGGATACCAGATCCACATGTCGCAGGTGTCATAGTCCACTCCCTCGTCCTGCCAGTAGAAGGTCACCTGCCGGGTTCCTTCCTCCCGGGGCAGCGAATACTCCTCCGCGCGGGCGGAGGTCCCGCCGAACGACGCGAGCGCCAGCAGCAGTGCAGTCAGTATGCATCCGATCCTCTTCATGTCCGATCCCTCCCGGTTCGTGTATATCGTGTCTTTTTCGCAGCATTGTCCCTGCTTCCGATTATACCATTCTTCCCGGTGATCATCAATGAAAAACGCCGGTTGCGGAAACGCTGCCCGCTCTGATAAAATCAAATAAGGGAGTGTGAAATATATGCCTTTTGAAATGGTGCGGAATGACATCACCAAAATGAACGTGGACGCGATCGTAAACGCGGCCAACCAGTCCCTGCTGGGCGGCGGGGGCGTGGACGGCGCCATTCACCGGGCGGCCGGGCCGGAACTTCTCGAGAAATGCCGCACACTCGGCGGCTGCGAAACCGGGGAAGCAAAGATCACCAAAGGGTACCGCCTGCCGGCCCGCTATGTGATCCACACGGTCGGGCCCATCTGGCACGGAGGCTCCAACGGGGAGAAAGAACTGCTCGCCGGCTGCTACCGGCATTCCCTGGAACTGGCGGCGACAAACAACTGCGAGAGCGTCGCCTTCCCGATGATCTCCACCGGCGCTTACGGCTATCCGAAGGACGAGGCACTGTCCGTTGCCGTGGATGAGATCACCCGTTTCCTGCTGGATCACGACATGACGGTGTATCTCGTCGTGTTCGGCCGCGAGTCCCTGATCACCGGCCGGAAACTCTTCCGCGATATCCGGGAATACATCGACGACGTCTATGCCGACGCCCGCATCCGCAGGAGAAGGCGGATGGAAAACGCCCGGGAAAGCCTCTGGCAGACGGATGAAAAGGCCGCGCTGGACCTGGACATGGCGATCAGTCAGTCGATCTATGAAGACGCCTGCAAAAGCGAAGCGCCTTCCGACCTGATGGCGAATATGGCAGCCCCGGCGATGGGCGCCGCGCCGGACTGGGAAAAGATCCTGAAAAAGACCGACGAAAGCTTCTCCGAGGCACTGCTGCGGCTGATTGACGAAAGAGGCTGGACCGACGCCCAATGCTACAAGAAAGCCAATGTGGACCGGAAGCTGTTCAGCAAAATCCGTACCAACCCGGCTTATCAGCCCAGCAAACCTACGGTGCTCGCCTTTGCGGTGGCGCTGGAGCTCTCGCTGCCGGAAACCAAAAAACTCCTGAAAAAAGCCGGTTTTTCCCTGACCCACAGCAATGATTTCGACCTCATCCTGGAGTATTGTATCAGCCGCGGGAAATATAACATCTTTGAGATCAACGAAGTATTGTTTGAGTATGACCAGCCGCTGCTGGGCTCCGGCATGAGAATGTAATTTGTCGCCTGCCGGGCGACCTGTGCCCCTCCTGTTTCCGGTAAGATACGCGTGCAGGGAGCGGAAAAGCTCCCCCGCAATATCCGGACAGGAGGGTTTTATCATGAAAAAGGGTCTGACTGAACTGGTCTTCATCCTCGACAAGAGCGGCTCGATGGCCGGACTGGAGGCGGACACCATCGGCGGCTTCAACAGCATGATCGAACGGCAGAAAAAAGAAGAGGGCGAGGCCCTCGTCTCTACGGTGCTGTTTGCCAACAGGAGTACGGTGATTCACGACCGGGTGGATCTGCAGAAGATTGAACCGATGACGGACAAACAGTACTGTGTAGGCGGCTGCACCGCCCTGATCGACGCGATCGGCGGAGCAATCCACCACATCAGCAACGTCCACAAATACGCCCGGGAGGAAGACCGGCCGGAGCATACGGTCTTCGTGATTACGACGGACGGCATGGAGAATGCCAGCCGCTGTTATTCAAGCGACGAGGTCAAGGCCATGGTGGAGAAGCAGAAAAACAAATACGGCTGGGAATTCCTGTTTCTGGGCGCGAACATCGACGCCGTTGAAACCGCCGGACGCTTCGGCATTGCCGAGGATCGCGCCGTCAACTTTGTCAACGACCCCATGGGCCAGGCGCTGAACTACGCCGAGGTCAGCAAGGCCGTCCGCACCGTCCGCAGCTGCAGGCCTCTCACCCGCGACTGGAAACAGAACATCGATGCGGATTACAAGGCAAGAAAAAAATAATCCCGGGATCAAAAATCCGGCACCGCATGACTGCGGTGCCGGTTCTGTTGTTCTGCTGATACGGCTCAGAAGGAGATACCCAGGTTCTCCGCCGTATCGATCACGACGACACAGTCCTCCCGGACGTTCATCATGATCAGCTTCATGATGTTCTCGGGTACAGCCACACAGCCGCCGGTCCAGGGTTTGACCGGGCCCAGGCAGTGGAGGAAGATCGCGGAGCCGCGGCCCGGCGTTCCGTCCTCGTTGAAGCTGATGTTCAGGCAGTACTGATACTGATATTCATAATCCACAATGTGCTCGCTGTCGTCCATGACCAGATCCGGCACGTCGCGGATATCTACCATCTGGTTGTACTGGCGGTCCGGATCACCGGACCAGTAGGTGTTCTCATCCACCCGGATATAGGGGATGGCGCAGCCGGGATCGGCAGCGATACCGAACGCCTTGTTGAAATGATATACGCCGACAGGCGTCTGGGTGCAGCCTTCCTTATGATCTTCGTCCGCGCACATGCCCAGCTTACCGACGAAACCGGGGGTGGAAAGAATCTGCTTCCAGGTTCCGTTTCCATCTTTATAATGCATGGAAATGTATGCCGTCGTCTTATCCATGCCGATGCCGGCGACCACAAAGAGCTGCTCGGCATCCTGCGCGACAGGCAGGTTCGCGACCCATTCAGGCGACTCGGTCACATGCTGGATATCCGCGTGAAGGCCGGTATCTTCCGTCTCCAGAGGGATCATGGTGAAGGCTTTCCCTTCCAGCTGCTCGTCCGCCGCGTTCATGATCACCAGTTCCCCGTTGTCGTTCGGTGCGAAGATGGTTTCGCATTCCTGGTCTAGCACGGTCGTACGGGTTTCATTCCCGTTTTCGTCATACACCACGTCGTCGCAGATCATGCTGATGGCAACAAGCCGGTCTTCTTCCGGTTCATATTCGCAGGCATAGGTCCACTCTGTCATCTCCCACGCACTGCTGCCCCAAAGAATCAGGACTTTAAAGCCGTCGTCTTCCTGAAGCACTTCCAGGGAAGCCCGATCGTCCATCCAGACAGCGCCTTCCACGCTGTCCCGGAGCCAGCCGGCTTCGGGCACAGGCATCACGGAAACGGCTTCTTCATCTTCCACCGGAATCCCGTTTGCGTTGGCCAGCTCATTGGCCCACATCTGCACCAGGCCGCTGATCGTCATGCTGAAATCATCGGGGAACTCAGCCTTTACCAGAACGCTTGCATCCGTGTCGCCGAAGAGCCGGATCCGGACATAGTTCTTTTCCGCTTCACCCTGGAAGAAATCAAACTGCGCCTGGTCCGGGAACAGAATGAACACATATTCGCCTTCCGGGGCTTCCCTGATGTCAGCCTCAACAATCTTCGCCTTCCGCAGGCCGTCAATATACTCTTTCGGATCCACGTCCATGGGATCCAGCAGGCCGTATTCCGTCGTGCCGACCTGATATTTGATCTCATCTTCCGGATCGATGATCCGGCCCGTGTACTCATCATAGAGATCGGCCGCTGCTTCCAGGGTCAGCGCGGTTTCGGCCGTGCCTTCCCCCAGGCAGGCGGCGCAGGACAGGATCATAACCAGCGCGGTCAGCATTGCCAACAGTTTTTTCATTATTTTTCCTCCTTCGTGGATCATGGTACTTTCTCTTGATACGCGTCTATTATGTGTTTTTTTATCTTCTGTATTATGTCACACTTTTGAAACATTTTCAAGCTTTATGCCCTCCATCCCGGCCCTGGGTGCAGGAGCAATGAGTGTAATCGTGTTTACAGGCGATTCGATCCGAAAAAGTCAGTTTTACAGAATGCCCCCGGCATCCTGATATACTGCAGGCATCAAATGCATCCCATTGTATTAAGGAGGAGAGATCAGATTATGAAACATTTCGGATCGACTGTTCTGAGCATCCTGCTAGCGGCTGTATTGGTTCTTGGTTTAATCGGTTCCGCATCTGCAGTCGAACGGGTCACCCAGGTCAGGGTTCTGCAGGGCGGGGCCAGTCTCCGCAACTACCCCAACGGCAAGCAGATCGTCAGCAAGGTTAAGCAGAACGAAGTTGTTGACGTCTATAACCAGGATAACGGCTGGTATTATGTATACTGCAACGGCCATTACGGCTGGATCGCCCAGGGCCGTGTTGAGATCGCAAAGATTGAGGATGACGGCACACCCGCAAAAACATACGGTTCCTCCCGGACTGTGCAGGCAACCGCTGCCAACCGTTACGCTTCAGATGATGAAATCCACGATATGGGCGTCCCGCAGATCGGAAACACCGTATTCCGGAAAGAAGAAATGAACATGGTGATTTTCTGGGTGCAGACCCAGCTGAAGGCAACCGGCATCTGGTATCAGGGTGACCTGTGGCATGTGACCGGTGTGCTTGGCCAGCGCACGATGCAGGAAATCAGCGCTTTTATGCAGCATGTCGGTTATGTCGGACACAGCGGGAAAGTGGATCAGCAGGTGATTGACGCGCTGGTGGACTATCTCGGAGAAAGAATCGTTCCGGTATATGTCGGCGGATTCTATTCCGCGATGGACAGCATTATGCTCCATGACGCTTACGGCACAATGCCGCTCATTTTCAGCAATCTCCGGGACATGGTTCCACATGTGACAGTCGGCGCAAAATGGGTACAGACGATCCTGAAGCATCTGGGCTTTTACACAAAGAACATTGACGGCATGTATGGAGAAGGAACCGAAATTGCCGTGAAAATATACCAAAAGGCCAGCGGATTTACGGACAGGGACTGCGTGTATCTGGGCGTGGCCCGGAAAATGCTCGAAGATTATTATTACCTGGGCGGTGACCTGAGCCTGCTCCCCTGACCGGCCGGTAAAACTACGATCGTATCATTCATGAAAAGGAGACCGCATGTTTTGCGGTCTCCTTTTTGAGTGACAGCCGATTGTTTCTCCTTTACAGGCCGGCCGGATCCTCCACGGCGTAGGACATTTCCCAGATATCCCCGTAGACAGCCAGCGGGCAGTCTGAAAGAATACAGATCATAATGAACGCTTCATAGGGGTTAGCCGCATGGATCCGGTACATACCGCAGGATTCCAGCAGGGGATTGACCTGCTGCAGGAAGCCGGTAAGCCGTTCCTCCCCTGTCAGGTCTTCTTTCTGCGCGTGCAGGAAAAAGAGGATCGTGATCAGGTCATACCGGTCCGGCTGTAGCTGCCTTTTCAGAAGGCCGTCCGTACGCTGGCGGCTGAGCCGGTAATTCTGGAAATGCCTGCTTAACAGGGACTTCCCGGACTTGACCAGGTTCCCGGAATCGGTTGTCGGGATGCCGGAACAAAGCATCTTTTCCAGGTCCGCGGCAGTGATGTCCGCAGCTGTCCACTGTTTTCTTTCCTTTTCCGGTTTTTCTTCTTCGTCAGCCTGATAGATCCGGGCGATTATTTTCCGGCTTTCATCGTAGTACATTTCAAACAGCCGCGCGATGGTCTCCCGCTGCCGGTCGTGCTCCTTCTGTTCCGGCAGTCCCGTAATATAGCCAAGAAGCGATGATTCGTTCCGGAGAATCGCGTCCTCATTATCCGAAGCAAAGGCTTTGGAAGGATACGATTTCGCCTTCTCCTTCAGCTGCACTGCCTGCGCATAGCAAAGTCCGTGACGGAAGCAGTAGCGGTAAATCACCTCCATGGGATCGTCCATATGATAGCTGTCTTCTTCCAGGACCTTTGTCAGAAAATCGGACGCATCTTCCTCCGTCATTTTCAGGCCGAAACCCAGCAGGAAAACCGTGTTCCGTCGGACCCGGTCACTGGTGAGCCAGCTTTTGACAGTGGTATTCCATCTGGTGGAGGTCGGCTCAAAACTGTGAGGCGCATTGTTTTCCTCAAACGCGTTGATAATGATCTCCTGCCATACGCTGTCGTCGATTTCCCGGAAAGGCTCCGTAATCCCAGCGCGTTCATACAGATAGCGTTTCAGGTAATCCTTGAAAGAAACGAGAGATATTTCCTGAAACAGAAACCGGAAAACCTCTTCGCTGGACATGTCCTCGAAGCTTTCGTTGCTGACCACGTCCATGATCTGCCGGTGTGCCTGCCGGGTAAATTCATAGTCATGCACCGTGGATTCCCAGTTGACAGTTTCCAGAAAATTCATTTTACATCGTCTCCTGCGATATATTACAGTCTGCTGTATTTGTTGTTCTCTATCCGAAATGATACTGAAAATGACAGAAATTGGCAAGTACAAAAACCGACCTTTATGGGGTGAAAACGGGTTTTACAGCCGCGGGCCAGCGCTCTGCTAACATACATGCTGAACGGAGGCAACCGCCTCCTGAAACATGAAGAGACAAAAAGGAAAGGGGATTATAAAAATGAAAAAGTTTGCAGCGTTTATCCTGGTTCTGATTCTGGCAGCCGGCGGTTATATGTGTGCAACGGGACAGCTGCAGATCAGCTTTCCCGCCGACCGGACAAATTCTCCGATCTCCCATGCGGCGGCGGAAAGCAAATCGCAGCCGGATGAAAGCGCCCTGGACGGCATGAAGCGGATTGATACCCAGATTTGGAATGCAATCAAAAATGGTGACGAAAGTATATCTGTCCCGATTCTGACAGCCTCCGGATGGGATGAGACGGACTGCCGTGAATATGTGCGGAATCACAAAGCGGACGCAAACGCCCTGAGCAAACGGGTTGTTCATACGATTGTTGAAATGGACGGTCTCTGTCTGGGTGAAGCCATTCATTATCTGGTAACCGGAACAAAAAAGGACTGGGATGAATCCAACAGCAGCTATCAGATCCGTATGCGGAAAGTAAACGGGAAATGGGAGCCGACCGTATTCTCTGAAGAAGAATGCGAAATGCTGAACGAAGAGTACTACAAGCTGTATAATGAAGAAGCAATTGATGCTGCGCTCGCAGGCAGGAATATGTCAACCTTCGGCAATATGCTCTGGATTGAGCCGGACGGCGTTGAAGAAGGCGCATACCTGGCTGAAACAGCCTATATGTACCAGAAAAAAAACGGGGATGTTGTCATTGTGGTCAAACTTGCAAACGGCCAGGACACAATCCGGCACGTCAAATCAATCTCGGTTACGATTAAAGACGATAAACTTGGCCAGATCCTGAAGGTGAAGGAAAAGTGCAGCGTGAGCCTGCTGCCCGGCACAGTCGAACTCTACGAGATTACAGTTAAAGCCGGCAAGGTGAAAAAAGGCACCTGGGGCAGTATGCACTCCGACGTTCAAACCACCTACTGATCTGAAAGCCTGTTGTATCTATACCGGGGAACGGAATCATAATTTGTTTCCCCGGCTCTTTTGTTATCTATGCGCTGTAAGACCGGCGGCCTCCGTTGCCCGTATTATTGATCCCATACAAGCCGCATTTGCGGTTCGTTGCCGAATTTTTCCGGGAGTACACGCGTGAACAGATCCACACGCAGATCGATTGAGCCGGTGTTGTTAAAGTAATAACAGAATTCGTAGTTCTGAGCGGTCTTTGTTTCGAGTGATTTCGGAGCACGCTGGGAATTGTTCAGGAAATTCGCGAAAGCCGTAATATTTCTGGCGTCTATCTCATCTATATAATTCCCGTATGTTTCCAGCGTGGTCAGTTTGGTGTTCCTGGTAACATCCAGAACAAGCAGCTGGTTCCGGCAGCAGTTGAAAATCTGCAGTTCCGTATTGCCGGTAATGTTCAGCTGTTCAAGCAGGTTATCCTGGCAATACAGTTCCTTCAGGCCGGAAAGCCGGGAACAATCCAGGGTCCGGAGCCGGTTCAAACCGCAGACAAGCTTGTCCAGCGCCGCGCTTGAACCGGGGTCCAGCGCAGTCAGCCGGTTTTCGCTGCAGTCTGCTTCCTTCAGCGCCGTGTTCTTCCGGAGATCCAGCGTTTCCAGATGATTGTGCTGACAGAAAAGATATCTCAGACTTGCATTTCCGGACAGGTCCAGCGTATTCAGGCAGTTCCCGTAACAGAGCAGGGTCTGCAGTCCCGCGCATTTTGAAACATTCAGGAAAACCAGCCGGTTGTCACAGCAGTTAAGGATTGTCAACAACGGATTGTTCTGCAGGTCCAGATCGGACAGGTTGTTCTTCTCACAGAACAATTGCTGCAGAGAAGGATTCCGGCTCAAATCCAGCGCCGGCAGTTCATTGCCGCTGCAGACCAGCGTGGTCAGCGCGGTATTGTAGCTGACGTTCAGGTGGTCCAGGGAGTTGTCGGAACAGTCCAGATGGTTCAGCTCTGTACAGTTGACAGCAATCAGCTGGGTCAGCTGATTTCGGCTGCAATACAGTTCCGTCAGTTTACGGGCGTTGCTGAGATCCAGACTTGTGAGCGCATTGTTATGGCAGTCCAGATGGGTGAGGGATGAATACGGCGAAATGACCAGTATTTCCAGCTGATTGCCGTAGCAGTCAAGCCTTTCCAGTGCCCGGTTTTCTCGCAGATCCAGCCATGTGATGTGATTAATCCAGCCGTCCGTGATTCCGGTATCCGGCCAGGCTCTTTTCCTGCTGCTGCAGTTGAGGCTGGTCAGGGCCGGAAAGTATTCGATTCCCTGCAGGGAAGAAATCCCGGTCCGGGACCATTCTTCCGGCATACCCTCCATGGTTTTCAGTTCAGAACCGGAACAGTTCATTATGGTTACGGAAGAACGCTCTGCATCGGACAGGACGCTGTTCCCGTCCGCATCGTACTTCAGGCGGACAAAAAGACGGAAAACAGGATCCGGGA
Organism: uncultured Oscillospiraceae bacterium; assembly: GCA_964624445.1. Classification (GTDB taxonomy): domain Bacteria; phylum Bacillota; class Clostridia; order Christensenellales; family Aristaeellaceae; genus Aristaeella. Next base: position 23,958 of record CAZUXV010000020.1, read on the forward strand.
AATGCTCCTCGTCAATAGAAACGTCCGCCAGCGCGGAAACAGCAAGGCACAGAAGCAGGATGAACAGTATGCAGAAAAGCATTTTCCTGATCATTTTGCATTCCTCCCGTCTGAAAACTCACGGAACACCGCCGCCGGGAAGGCGGCTGAAAGCAGCTTGATTGTGTCTGTAACATCCAAATTATACCATGCGCGGCTGCCTGCGGCAAGACTCCCGGTTTACCGGATGCTTGAAATCACTGCACCGGAACTGTATAATAATGGCAACAAAAACAGGAAAGAAGAGGCAGGCAATCATGCAGCCCAAGCTACCGGCAGGATGGGAATCATGGCAGTTGGAAGAGCTTCTGGGAGAAGGCTCTTACGGTTCTGTCTACAAAGCGTCCCGGAATCTGGGAAGCAGCAAACTTTACAGCGCGATCAAGATCATCCGGATCCCCTCCAGCGAAAACGAGATCAGGGCGATGATCCTGGAAACAGGCTCAAAAGAAGCCGCATCTGCCTATTACGGCGACATGGCCAAGGAATGTATTCAGGAAATCGCCGCCATGAATACACTCAAAGGCATTACCAATATCGTCAGCGTGGAAGACAGCCGCATCGAGGAAAATGAGGACGGAAGCAGCTGGACCATCTATATCCGCATGGAACTGCTGACGCCTTTCCAGGAATACAGACTGAACCACGTCATGACGGAAAAGGATATCATCCAGCTGGGGACGGACCTTTGCAACGCGCTGTCCTACTGCGAAAAAGTCAGGATCATCCACCGGGATATCAAGCCCAGCAATGTGTTTGTCTCAGAACTTGGAAACTACAAACTGGGCGACTTCGGCGTCGCCCGGAAACTGGACCGGACAAACGGCCTTTATTCCATGAAGGGCACCAGCCCTTATATGGCTCCGGAAGTATTCAACGGACAGCCTTACGACCAGCGGGCGGATATCTATTCGCTGGGCCTGATGCTGTACAAGCAGCTGAATAAAAACAGGGATCCGTTCATCGATCTCAACAAACCGATCGCCAGCGCAAGGGATCGGGAGGAAGCGCTGACGCGCCGCGTGAGCGGGGAGAAACTGCCGCCTCCCGCGGAGGCGTCGGAAGAGCTGGCCAAAGTGATCCTGAAAGCCTGCGAAGCAGATCCGAAAAAGCGGTACCAGAATGCAGCGGAATTCCGCCAGGCCCTTGAACAGA
>CAZUXV010000021.1:0-25097 GCA_964624445.1 uncultured Oscillospiraceae bacterium
GTTCGGTGAAGATGTACTGCGCCATCTTCGGGTTCCACCGGCGGGTCTGATGACCGAAATGCACGCCGGCTTCCAGGAGCTGTTTCATGGAAATGACTGCCATAGGGGTTCCCTCCTTGTTATTTTCCACCCCTTTCCCTTGTGCGGCCGGCCACCGCGGTACACGGCACAAGCAGTCGCAGGGAAAAGGTGCGTAATCGGGTGGATTTTATCATACCTTTATGCCAAAAGCAAGCTTTTTTCGTTGATATAATTCGCTTTTCCGGCTTTTGTTTTTTTCTTGCTTTACTTTCCTCCGCAGTCAATGGTATAATCCCATCAGGCAAGTGCCGGAAATGAAAATATCATAAATTTGGAGGTAAATCATTATGAAGTGGGTATGCCCCGTATGCGGATACGTACATGAAGGACCCGAACCGCCGGAAAAGTGCCCGGTATGTAAAGTCCCCGGTTCCAAATTCATCAAACAGGACGGCGAAATGACCTGGGCCGCCGAGCATGTGATCGGCGTCGCCAAGGATGTTCCGGAAGAAATCAAAGCCGGTCTGCGCGCCAACTTTGAAGGAGAGTGCTGCGAAGTCGGCATGTATCTGGCTATGGGCCGCGCCGCCGCCCGTGAAGGCTATCCGGAGATCGCTGAATACTGGAAGACAGCCGCTTTCGAAGAGGCGGAACACGCCGCCAAGTTCGCTGAGCTGCTGGGCGAAGTTGTTTCTGCCAGTACCAAGGAAAATCTGCGCGTCCGCGTGGAAGCCGAGAACGGCGCCACCCAGGGCAAGACCGATCTGGCCAAAAAGGCCAAGGCGCTTGGCCTGGACGCCATCCACGACACAGTCCATGAAATGGCAAGGGACGAAGCCCGACATGGAAAAGCCTTCAAGGGCCTGCTGGAGCGGTACTTCGGGAAGTAAGAATTTCAAGGGTTTCAGAGGATTCTCTCATAATGGGAGAATCCTTTTTTGTGGTCATCTTTGGTGCAATAAGTTGTACTTTGGTTGTACCGCCCCTCCTTCAAAAACAGCATTTTCCCAAAAGTTGTACTTCCAAAATGTTGTACCCTTTCGCAATGCCATTTTACAACCTGAAAGCCTTGAAAACAATAGCATCTCAGCCACATGTCCGATACATGTTCAGAAGAAATTCGAAAGCAGAATAAAGCATCTTCATTACAACTTCACAACATGATTTCATGGATCACAGTTCCCGCTAAAGAAGCGGGAAATTTCTTTTTTTGATTTTCTTAACATGTACCATTATAACGACATGTTATGCGTGGGCTTCGGTTATACTATGTATGTAAGGTGAAGGGAACGAAAGAGACCCGAAGCCAAAGAAAGAAGCGGAAGGAAAACCGCATGAAACCAGAAAGGAAATGAAAATGAAAAGCGCCGTGAACTTTTTTCTGAAGAATGGAGACATCGTTGTGGTCAACCAGATTTCTGTAGATTTTGAAAAAGTTATGAGATCAGCAGAGCAGAAAAGAAACATTTTAAAGAGTGCTACACAGTATGCAATGGATACCCTGGTTCAGGAACGCATCTTTACTGAGTGGAACGCAGATAAGCTTTTTAAGAAAGTCAAAGTAGGTATCTGCCCTGCTATGGATGGGTTCCCTGAATTCGTAAGATTCTCGCATGAGGATTTGATGGATGCGATGAACGACCCAACAACACGAGATGACATTGTTGGCTCGGATATCTACGCCATAGCATATGACGAACTGCATCTTCCTTACGCAAAATACTGCTAAATATGCACATTACCTAAAAGCATCCAGTACCATTAATATGACAGGTAAACCATCCCACTGATATATAATTTAGTCAACAAGGGAAGGAAAACCCTAATAAACCAGAAAGGACAATAATATGAACACTATCACCATCAACGCCAAGAATCGCACCATCGAACTGAGCAACACCTTCGCTAAGGCCGCTTCCCTCTTTGGATCTGAAGAGTACAGGCAGTTGCAGGAAGCCCGCCGCGACTATCCGAGCTATCGGGTTGTCACCCTCAAGCAGAAGGGCACTGGCAATCATCGTTCCATAGGTATGCCGCAGAAAATGATACTTGAAGTTGATTCCCAACTTTGATTTGATCTCTCTTGATGGATACTTGAATGAATTGACTGTTTGGATAGTTCCATCTGGCAAACAATTCACAAGTTCAGTTGAATAGATCTTCTTTCCGTCAAGATCATCTATCAGGCGGCGTTTCTGTATACGGACTGCCTTGTAAATTTTTTCATCTTCGTCCCTTTGCGCCTTTTTTTCTTGGAGATGCGTTTTCAGAACATCGCACAAGATAATCGTTCTCTTGGAATTGATTGTTTTCGGGCCAACCAGTTTAATCAAACTATCTTGATACTGCATCTGACGATCAATTATGATTGTTCCTTCTTCCAGATTTACATGATCCCATTTCAACCCAAATGCTTCATTGATCCGCAGTCCACAGTAACGCCCCAGGAGATACGCTGTTTCAGCATTAGTTCCCTTGAAGTATTCGTCCAGTTTTTCAAGTTCTTCTTTGCTAAAAGCAACGATGTCTGTATCATCTTCGGTTTTCAGCTTTGGCATGTGGATTTTTGTGTTTTTGTTGACGCACAGTTTGTTGTAGGTGTCCACATCCAGATAATTACGAGAGTAAGCCTGCCCGAAAATCAGATAGAACATTTTCAGGAACGATTCCACGTACATGAAAGCTTTGCCTTCAACGTAATACAGTTCAGAGAGATAATCCACAACTTCCGCGCAACTGATTTCATCCACGTAACGATTCCCAAATCGATCTTTCAGATGGTTTTCCCAGATACTATCCTGCTTCAACTTCGTTTTGTAAGCACGATCTTTTCGGCCTTCTGTGCGAAATGCTTCAAATACTTCTTTAACTGTTTTCCGTACCATTTTAGGTTTTTCGGTCTTCTCAATACGAAGATTGCGCATAGCTTCTTCTCTCGCAATCATCGCTTCCTTTTTTGTACGGAACTTGTTTCCATGTTCATCCGTACATTTTTTTCGTCCGATCTTTTTGCCATCAACTCTAATGACAAAACGGTATTCCCAGTATCCATCCTTCTTCTGATATACGCCTGTGTCTTTCGGTTTAGCCATGTTTTTCACCTTCTAGAATGTACTAAAAGGTGTACAAACATGTTTAGAAGTTTCTTCTGAGACGTACAACAGTTGCACCAAAGATGAATAAAAGATGTATCAAACTTGATTCCAACTTGATTCCTTCCATACTCGTTGACAAATAAGGTATTTCATTTTATCCTTTCTTTGTCACTCAACAAGCAAAGGAATATCCCATCAGTTCCCGTGGGGCGAAGCCCCACGATGACACAGTCCATGAAATGGCAAGGGACGAGGCGAGACATGGAAAAGCCTTCAAGGGCCTGCTGGAGCGGTACTTCGGGAAGTAAAAAAAGCGATGAATAACGAACCGTCTGTTTATTTGATCCATCAGGAAATGTCCCATGGAGAGGCGATCCTTGATACACTGCAGCTGCTCTTCAGAAACGGAAATCCGACCCTTTTTTGGGGCGTCAGCTGGCGGGGAGGGTTCAGTCACGCAGACGGAGCCAGTAATTATGTTGAGATCCCTTCTGATATGCTTCCATCCCTAACAGCGGAATCACTGACAGACTGGATGCTGCACACGCTCAGAGAATCCATCATTTCACTGGCTGATTTTCCGGCTTTTTCAAAGGATGAGCGGGTCATTGCCTGGTGTAATACAGTTCGCCGGATGTACCATTCGTCATCTGCGTCAGAATAAGTTCCTGCACGGCAAAGCCTTCAATGGATTCTCCCTGTTGGGGAGGATCCTTTTTATGTGGTCTCTTCGGTGCTTAATGTTGGGACTATGTTGAGTCTGCCCTCTTTCTCACTGATGGTATTTCTCAATTGTTAGGATTTCACATGTTGGGACCTTTCTCGAGTCCGTTTTATCATCTGAGAGCATTGAAAACAATCCGCACTGATACTTTTCCAGCGTCAATTAACTGGCTGGCAAAAACATTTATCAGAACCGCAACTCAGCCAGTATCAGAAACAGGAAGAATTCTATTCGACTGTGTTTCATGAGTTGACGCATTCCACAGGTCACAGATCTTGTCTGAACAGGCTTGCCGATGTTAGGCCGATATCATAATTACATTATTTGGAAACAGCAATGAACATTTCTGCTGGTGAAAAGGACAGGAAAATGTTATAACTATTTGTGCTTGATCAATCATAGTTCAAAGATATAAGAAAGAATCAATCCTTTTCATTTCTTTGAAAACAAGCTGAGGGACAAAAAATGATTTATCATAAGGAAGATTTTCATATGACCAAACCTGTGCGTGAGCCATATATGGCTTATTGCATGATTCATGGTGTTGGCGTCTTCGGGGATGAAGTCTTTGCCGCCGAGGTTACTTTTGCCATGCAGCAGGTCTATGATCGCTATTACGTTTGGGTCAGGCTCACCAGGAAAGAATACGACGCCTTTCCGAACAATCTGGACTCCCTCCGTCCACTGATGGAAGAAAGCAGCAGGATTCTTTTGTCTCACGGTGGCTTATGCAAGGATATAACAGCTTTTGATTCAGATCTGCTGAGATCTGCTCCGCTCGGTAATACAATAAAGAATCGGTAGCAGTCCGGTTCACTGCCGAAAATAATTCAGAACAATAAACCGTTAGAGATGGGCCCTGAAAACAGTGCAATCACACCAAATAGTTAGAATCCTTCCGTCCAAGAAATGAATCATGATGGTAGGCAGGAACTGATCAGAGGGTTGCCTGAGAGGCAGCCCTCTTTCTTTATCTGACCTCATTATGATATAATCCGCTCAGTGAATCTTGGGAAAAGAGGAATCAGCCGGTGAAAAGCAGATGGTTCTGGGTGGTCCTGTTACTGCTCCTGCTCTGTCCTGTCCTGGCCGGAGCGGATGTTTCCTGGGAGGATAAGAGCTGGCCCGAGGATGTGGAATACATTGACCTGGGCAGCACCGTCGTCACGGATTTCGACGCCTTTGAAGCCTTCCTGGATCGCCTGCCGAACCTGAAACAGGTAAACATGTGGGAGAATCGGATGAGCCGGGAGCAGTGCGACAGGCTGGCTGCCCGCTATCCGGATATGAAGTGGGGCTGGACCATGGTCATCAAGGGCTGGGATCATGAGCACCTGGTCCGCACGGACTATACCGCCTTTTCCACCCTGCACAACAACAAAACCGCCAAGCACAGCAGCGAGGATCTCTCCGTGGTCCGGTACTGCTGGAATCTGAAAGGACTGGATATCGGCCACAACAAGGTGGACAATATCGATTTCCTGTATGACCTGCCGGAACTGCGGGTGCTGATCATCGCGATCAACAACATTACGGATATCACGCCGCTGGCTTCCCTGAAGCATCTCGAATACCTTGAGATGTTCAACAACAAGGTCACCGACATCACGCCGCTGAAGGACCTGCCCCACCTGCTGGACCTGAATCTATCCTTCAACAAGATCAAGGACCTGAGCCCGGTCATGAACCTGAAAACCCTGCAGCGTCTCTGGCTCTTCTCTTCTCAGCAGACAAAACAGCAGCCGCCGCCTGAAACGGTGGCAATGCTCCAGGCCGCACTTCCGGACACCCAGATCGACACCTGGCACCATCCGACGACCGGCTCCTGGCGCTATATCAGCGGCAACCGGAAGCACCCCCACTATGCTGTAATCACCCAGATGTTCGGCGAGGACCATCTGCGCCCGCACTATGAGTATGTTCCTTTTGATGAAAGCTGGACGGAAGACGGAACCCATTTCCCGGAAAATACCCCTTCTCCGCTGGCAGACGCTCCTGCGCTGGAACTGATGAAACCGCAGGACTTTTCCGACAGGGACTATCTTCTGCCGGTCAACTTCTCGACGGGCTCCGTTCCGAAGGCGGAAAACTATGCCGATGAAAGCAACTATTCCGACTCCACCATTTCCGTGAAAACCGGAAAGGGCAATACCGGCACCTGCGATTACTGGTTCGCAGAAATCAGACTGACGGACGCGTCCCAATTCCGGACCATGGCGTCAAGCACCGACGGCAGTTTTTCCCGGACCGGCGAAATGAACGGCCTCCGTTTCGCCGAACGCGCAAACGCGGTCGTAGCCATCAACGGCGACTTCTGGGACAGCCGGGAAAAGCACGGAATGGGCTATATTGTCCGTCAGGGAATCCTGTACCAGAACAACCTGGCAGCCATCCGCCAGTATGACTCCCTGCTGATGGACGTCCTGCTGGTCGATGAGGACGGCGATTTCACTGTCCTGCAACAGCCGACAAAAGGGAAAATTCCCGGCCTGCTGAACGGAAAGCGGGTACTGAACGCTTTCTCCTTCGGACCGATCCTGGTGCAGAACGGAGAAGCAATCAAAAACTACCATCAGTCCGATTTCTGGCTGGACATGGCGGCTGATCAGTCCCGTCAGCGGATGTGCATCTGCCAGACAGGACACCTGCAATATCTGGTGCTTTGCTGTGCAGGACCTTATAAAGAAAACGCGGGTATGACCCTGAACGAGATAGGGGAACTGGCCGCCTCCCTGGGCGCCCAAACCGCATACAACCTGGACGGCGGTTATTCCACCATGCTGTATTTTAACGGAAAACAGTTGAACCAGTCCGGCAATACCAAACCGCGGGCGCTGATGGACATTATCTATTTTGCCTCTGCCGAATAGCTGATTATTCTTTGTCTCTCGCTTTTTTCCAGGCGTCCTTGTACAGCCGCTCCAGTGAACGTTCCGTTCCGGGGCGGTAGTTTTTTGCCAGGTATTCCGCGATATTGCCCTGTACGCCGGTCACCTCCCGGCGGAATTCCCGGGCGGAGGTCCGCAGCGCTTCGTTTCCCAGCGCGATCAGCTGCTCCGGCCTGTCCGACGTCACCACCCGGACCCGGGCCCGGTTCCGGGCAAGCAGCGTTGTCTTTTCAATATAAGCGTCGGCTGTCTGTGCTTCCCGGGTATAGACGACATAGATGTTCTTATACTTTTCCGCCGCTCCCGGGTTGCCTTTGACCTTGTAGGCGTCGAAAACCAGGATGATTTCCCGTCCGGTCATGCCCGCATAGTCGCACAGCAGCTCCGTCAGCTGCATCCGGGCCGCCTCAAAACTGTCCTGAAGCAGATCTTTCCATTCTTCCCAGGCATAGAGCACGTTGTACCCGTCTACCAGCAGGATCTCGCCCTCCGGCGCGGGTTCCTGTTTGGCTTGCGTCTCCGGTTCCGGAGTGCTCTGCTTCGGTGCCGGCGTCATCAACTGGCGGGCTTTTGCAGGCCCGTAGGTCTTTTCAAAGATAATCCGAAGCGCTTCCTCTTCTTCTGCCGATCCCGGGCGCAGCGCTGCTCCCCGGGGCCTGTTTTCCGTTTCCGCCGCCTGTTTTTTCGTTTCTTTCAGAGGCAGATGCATGTATTGTTCCACCTGGTCCCAGGGCACGGCTACGCCGGCTCCGTGGGAGCAGAAAACGGAATCCGGAGAATTCATCACGTCCCGGAGCGGATCGTATCCCTTCTCCGCGATGACCTTTTCCGCATCCAGGCAGGGCAGGTATGCAGCAAAGGCAGCCGTCATCCGGCCCTGGCCCCGGGTCTGGCCGTTCAGTTCCCGGGCATAATTCCGGCAGGCAGACGCCGGTACGGTTGCCCGGATCCGGCAGAAACCGTCCTCCGCCTCCTCCGGTCCTTCCGGCTTTCCGCCCATCAGCGAAAGGTCGTTCATGATCCGTCCGAGGCAGTCCTGCGGTGCGGTAACCTCCAGCGAAAGATACGGCTCCAGCAGCATGCTCCGGGCTTTCATCAGACCCTGGCGGACCGCCCGGTAGGTCGCCTGCCGGAAATCTCCGCCCTCGGTATGTTTCAGATGAGCACGTCCGGCAATCAGCGTGATCCGCATATCCGTAACCGGTGAGCCGGTCAGTACACCCCGGTGCACTTTTTCCTGCAGGTGGGTCAGAATCAGCCGCTGCCAGTTCAGTGCCAGATCGTCTGTGGATACGTCTGTATCAAAGACCAGGCCGCTGCCGGGAGGAAGCGGTTCCATCCACAGATGAACCTCCGCGTAATGTCGCAGCGGTTCATAATGCCCAACGCCTTCCACGGCCGCCGCAATGGTCTCACGATACAGCACGCTGGTCTCCCCGAAGGAAATCTCCGTACCGAAACGATCCTTCATCTGCCGGCGCAGCACTTCCAGATACACGTCTCCCATGGAATGGACCCGGATTTCTCGGCGCGCCTCGAGAAACTCCGCCTGGATCAGCGGTTCTTCCTCCGTCAGCGTCTGCAGGCAGTCAAGCACTTTATGCAGATCCTCCCCCGGCCCCGGGATCACCCGGCAGGCATAACAGGGGCGCAGGGTCTGTCCGCCCTCACGGCGTTCCGTGCCAAGCCCATCCCCGGGAAACACTTTTGTCAGTCCGGTCACACAGCACAGCTCCCCGGCCGCCGCCCGTGGCACAGAAGTATACCGCGCGCCGGAATACTGCCGGATCTCCGCGATCTTTTCCGTCCAGGCGCCGTCACCTTCTCCGCCGCTCATCTGGTCCCGGGCCTTCAGCTCGCCGCCCGTAACCTTCAGAAAAGTCAGCCGGTTCCCCTGGGGATCCCGGGCGATCTTGTATACCCGCGCTCCGAATTCCTTCGGATATATCCGTTCCTGCGCAAAATCCGCCAGGAAATCCAGCAGCGGTTCTATCCCTTCGTTCCGCAGGGCTGCTCCGAAAAAGCAGGGAAACAGCTTCCTCGCCCGCACCAGCGCGCGGATCCGGTTTCCCGGGATTTGCCCTTCCCGCAGGAACAGGTCCAGGCAGGTTTCATCACACAGGGCGATTGCTTCCGCCGGGTCCTCCGTAAAGTCCGCAATCCGGTCAGACAGCTCACTGAGAACGGAGATCATTGTTTTCCGGTTCCCTTCGTACCGGTCCGTTTTATTGACAAACAGGATTACCGGTACTCCCCGCTCCTCCAGGAGTTTCCACAGGGTCCGGGTATGGGACTGGACGCCTTCTGTCGCACTGATCACCAGCACAGCGGCGTCCATCACGCTGATCGCACGCTCCGTCTCGCCGGCAAAGTCCGTATGTCCGGGCGTATCCACCAGGGTCAGGTCGGTTTTGTTCCAGGTCAGCCTTGCTTCCTTGGAGAAAATCGTGATCCCGCGTTCTTTCTCCATCTGTTCTGTGTCCAGAAAAGCGTCCCCGTGATCTACCCGGCCCTGCTTCCTCACAGTTCCACTGAGAAACAGCATGGCTTCGGACAGGGTAGTCTTGCCCGCGTCGACATGCGCTGCCAGCCCGACTGTCAGATGATCCGCCATCGCCGTTCCTCCCTCCGTTTTTTCCGTTGCCCGAAGTATAACAGTATTCCCGGTCTTTGTCTATTTGAGTGCTTGACGAAACTCACTGCATTGCTTATGATGAATTCATCAGGGAAACAGACGTTTCCGTAAAAAACAGAAAGGAAGTATAAACCATGAAGTATGAATGTCCCTGCGGCTATATCTATGATCCTGAAGTCGGCGATCCCGAAGGCGGTATCGAACCCGGCACGGCTTGGGAAGACATCCCGGAAGACTGGGTATGCCCCGTCTGCGGTCTGGGCAAAGACGCCTTTACGCCCGTCTGAGGTTAAAGAAGCATGAATATTGTTTGTTTGGACCTGGAAGGCGTTCTGGTCCCCGAGATCTGGATCGCCTTTTCCCAGGCGAGCGGCATTCCTGAGCTGAAACGCACGACCCGGGATGAGCCGGATTATGACAAGCTGATGAAATGGCGGCTGGGCATCCTGCGGGAGCACGGCCTGGGCCTGAAAGATATCCAGGCAACCATCGCCACCATCGATCCCATGCCCGGTGCGAAGGAATTCCTGGATACGCTCCGCAGCGAGACCCAGGCGATTATCCTGTCCGATACCTTTACCCAGTTCGCTTCTCCCCTGATGAAGAAGCTGGGCTGGCCCACGATCTTCTGCAACGAGCTGGAAGTAGGGGAAGACGGCATGATCACCGGCTACCGCATCCGTGTGGAAAAGAGTAAACTGTCCACCGTGAAAGCGCTGCAGAGCGTCGGTTTCGAGACCATCGCCGCCGGCGACAGCTTCAATGATCTGGGCATGATCCAGGCCAGCAAAGCCGGTTTCCTGTTCCGCTCCACGGAACAAATCAAGAAGGATTATCCGCAATATCCTGCCTGTGAGACCTACGACGACCTGCTCGCGCTGATCCGCAAAGCGCTGTAAAAAACGAAAAGAGCCGGGAGAGCATCACTGCTCTCCCGGTTTTCATGTGCCTGTTTACTGCTCCTTTCCGCATCTTATGCAGACATATTTCCCCTCCTCGTTCAGCTGATAATCGTGTCCGAGAGCCGGAAGCTCGTCTGCATACACCATTGTATTATTGCAGTTTGCAATATTGACACAATCGTGATTGATCTGCCCGTTTGTTTCACAGGTCGCTTCACGAGTCAAACGGCCTTCTTCTTTCCATTGGTGCTCTTTTTGCGGAATGGACCGCTTACAGATGACTGCACCGCAGTCCGTGCAGTATTCCTCTTCTTCTCCGGCCTTCCAGCAGGTTGCTTCATCCACGACCCGCGTGGAAGTGTTTGTGTGGGAACAACTGGTTTCGGCTTCCGGAACAGGATTCGGCAGGGCAGGTTCTTCCTGTGGTTCAGGTATTGCAGCAGGTGCCGGCTCGGCAGGTTTTTCCTTTCCGCAGCGGGTACATGCCGTTCGTCCGTCAGCGTTTACCTGATAGTCATGTCCCAGCGGAGGAAGCGTTGTACAGTCAGCCAGCACGTGTCCGCATTTGTCAGCGTTCCTGCACCTGTGATTAATCTGCCCATTTGTCTCACAGGTTGCTTCCCGAACCAGTTCCCCTTCTTCAACCCATTCATGCTCTGTTCTTTCAATGGACCAGGTATTCAGCACTTTGCCGCAGTCCTTACAGTATTCCTCTGCGGCGCCTTCCTGCCAGCAGGTGGCTTCCCGGGTTACCCGGCTGTCCCTGTTCGTGTGTGTGCAGGCCTCCAGTTTCGGAATTGCAACGGTACGGGTTGCCCTGCAGTAAGCGCACGTCTGGGTTCCCTGTCCTTCGTTCTCTGCTGTTGCAGGTAAAACAACCTGAACAGGTCCCCAGCAGCACCGGTCGCCGCCTTCAATCTGTTCACGTTTTTCCCAATAACCGCAGCCGTTCTCGCAATGATAGCAGTTATACGCGCGGCCGCACTGGGATCTCATAACGGACGGTTCGCCGAAACGGTGATTGTTCGGGTTAATCGGTATTTTTTCCGTCCAGGTATAACCGCAGTCCCGGCAGGTATATGTCCTGCGTCCTTCTTTTTTGCAGGTGGCTGCCTGATCATCCCGGGATCTGACGCGGGTATGCCTGCAGACGGATACGTCCTGAGCCGGGGTGGGTGTTGCGGTAGGCTGAGGCGTGGGTGTGGCCGTGGGCTTTGCGGTAGGTGCTGCTGTGGGTGTGGGTACAGGCGTTGCCGTGGGCTTTGGCGTCAATGTTGCAGTAGGTGCTGCTGTGGGTGTGGGGGCAGGCGTTGCAGTAGGCTTTGGCGTCGGTGTTGCAGTAGGTGCTGCCGTGGGTGTAGGAGTAGGCGTTGCCGTAGGCTTTGGCGTCGGTGTTGCCGTGGACGTTGCCGCGGGCGTAGGAGCAGGCGTCAGTTTTGCAATGGGTTCGGTAGCGGTTACAGTACCGCAAACAGTGCAATATGTTTCTTTGCGCCCTTCACTGGTATATGTTGGCTCGGTCGCAATCCGCTCTTTCGTGCTGTGGCCCGCCGCGGGAAGAGAAACTGTATCAATTACAATACCGCAAACTGAACAGCAGATCTCTTTCGTGCCCTGTTCTGTACAGGTCGGCTGAAGGGTCATCCGTTCTGTTTTTTTATGGGATGTCTTCGGAATGGTCCATGCTTCCAGGTATACTCCGCAGTCTGCGCATCTGGTGACAATGCTTCCTGTTTCTTTACACGTTGCTTCGGTCCTCTCCGGCGTTCCTTTGGTGTGGCCTTTCTTCGGAACGGTTTCCCGGCCCAGCGATGCGCCGCAGTCGAGGCAGTATTTCTCGGAGGTACCGGCGATGATGCAGGTAGCCGGGGTGATGACGCGAACATCCGTATGCATATGTTTGCATTCCGCTGCGGTGACTGTCACCGGAATGGACGCTGACTTGCCGAATGCGGTCACAGTGAGGGTTGTTGTTCCTTCTTTACGGCCGACAATGCTGTTTCCGCTGACCGCCGCGACGGAAGGATCCGTGACGGACCAGACCGCGTCGTTCACGGTCATTTGCAGATAAACAGTATTCTCGGCCAGGTAGTTGGTATAATTGACCGTCGGCAGACTGCATTCTCCGTCTACAAAACAGGACAGGGAAGAAGCGGATACAGAGAGTGTGAATCCTTCATCCTTGTTTTTCAGCACGCTCGCGTCAAGCTGAGTCGTGATGCTGTTCTCCGTCATATTTGTTGTTGCCTGATGGGTTGGTTTTTCGGAAGCGTATTCGATGGCCCAGTATTTCCGGCCGTTGACTGTTACGCAGCCTATGCCGACATATTTTGCCTGCGAACTCAGGATGGATCTGCGATGTCCCTGGCCGTAGTAATCCTGGTCTTCCTCCATCAGGGAAGTAAAAGCCTGACCGGATGTGGTCTGCCAGGCTGCCAGGTTTTCCATGTAGACATCGGGATGAATCCCATCGCACAAAGTCGCTCCGTTGGGCTGGGTATGATCAAAAAGAATCGCCTGCTGGGCGGCCCGGTACATAGCGGCTTCGGTGAGAGAATCATCCATGATATATCCGTTCAGCCGGCCGGTACTGTTGACTGATCCGTCCGGGTTGTAATACCAGGCATCTCCGGACTGACGTTCCTGATTCATCAGCATCAGAAGATTCTCCGCTGCCTCATAGTCGAACTTGTCAACAGAAATGGTGACGTTGGCTTTTTTGTCTGAAGCGGCCGATGCGATTCCGGCCAGGGACGCCAGGATCACAAACGCCAGAAAAAGAGTTAACAGTTTCTTCATGAATGATCACGTTCCTTTCCTTGATTCCGGAAGACTCAGCTTCCTTTCAGCACAGAGTGTAGCAATATGCAGGAACGGATCTGTAAAACACACTTCCCAACGACCTTGGTATCTTCTGTTAAAAACTGTATATTGCGCGGGATACCTTGTGTTTTGCGGACAGATAGTGTATGATGTGCACGCACTGAAATCATTAGGAGGGTTTTCTCATGGCTGAACAGTATGTTACCGGTGAAACACTGGTTGGCGAAATTGTTACACAGTATCCCGAAGCAGTGGAAATCCTGCTGTCCATCGGCATGCACTGCCTGGGCTGTCCGGCTTCCCGCGCAGAATCCCTGCAGGACGCCTGTGCGGTTCACGGCATTCCCGCGGAGCAAGTCATCGAAGCCATTAACAACAAAATTGCCGAGAACAAATAATTCAGTTACTGTTAAAGGCCGGATGGAATAAATCCATCCGGCCTTTGCTATACTCCTGTTATCCTATTCCGGCTGCGCCGCTGTCAGGCTTTCATATGTTACACCGTATTTCTCCGCGATATCCCGGGCGAAGGACTGGCCTTCCGGCGGGGCGATAACCATCCGGAAGGAATGCTCCTTTCCCTTCGTCTCTGCCACAAGGGAAACGGCTTTCCCTTTCGTTCCGTCTGTATTGATCACGGTATCCAGATCCTGCGCCAGCTTGTGCATATGCGTATTATAGATTGTGCGGCTTCCCTTGCCGAGAATCGCCCGCACGGCGTCCGCCGCGATGAAGTATCCTTCCTCAAACGAGGTGGTGGAGAAGGTCTCGTTCAGCAGGAGCAGACTGTCGGCCGTGGTCTGGACAAACAATTCCCGGAATCTTCGGCATTCCTCACCCAGCCGGCCCAGATCCAGCGTCTTGTCTTCGTCCGCGGGGAAGTGGGTCAGCACCCGATCCACCGCGTCATAGCAGAAGGATTCTGCCGCCACCCGGATCCCGCTCTGAGCCAGGATGAAGAGCTGACCGACCGCCTGGGTTACGGTAGTCTTGCCGCCGCGGTTGGCGCCGGTCAGGATATAGACCCTCTTTTCTTCGTCAAAAGTCAGGTCGTTCGGAACCGTCGTTTCCGGGCTTCCGCCCTCGATCAGTTTCAGGTTGTAGAAGCCCTTCGCCTCCATCCCCGCCGCCCGGTCTTTTTCCGGACTTACTTCAGGTTTGCAGAACTTCCATCCTGCCTGCTGCTTTTTCTCGATATACTCCGCCCAGCGGGTATAGAACACCAGTTCCGGAATCAGATCCGCCATTGCCCGGACACTGACATTCAGGTACTGGGCCAGGGTTTCCCTCAGTTTGCGGGCGATCCGGGAAGTCAGCATCGTTGCCGCGCTGTCCATCTGGCGCGGTATGTTGCCGGATCCGTCCGCCTCCGGGATCCGCGCCAGGGACATGGCTGCCAGCGGGTTGCGCAGGATCACCGACGACTCGACAAACTGGCCGACGGACTCCAGCAGCCCTACCTCTGTATTGGCCGGATAAAAAGAGTAATCACCGCTCCAGTCCGCTTCTTTCCGGACGTCGTCCCGTGGATTCACGGAAGCCAGGAAGTTTTTGAGCATGCCGGACTTGGTGAACGGTTTCCCATTAACGGAAACCAGTCCCATGCTGACCGCTTCGAACCGGTCGTTCAGGTTGATGCCCACCGTCAGGCTGCGGATCTCCGAAGCGGAAACCCGCATTTCTTCCACATCCTTGCGAAGCGCAGCGAATCCATGGTCCCGGTAGATCCGGTCTACCGTATCCCGCAGGTTAGTCAGGCCATCTGACCGCAAGTCTTTTTCCGACAGGCATTCCCGGATGGCTTCCACTGTCAGGATATAATCATGGTATTCCTCCAGCCGGTGCATCAGGTCCCAGATGCCCGTTTCGTCTCCTTCGTGACGGTTCACCACGCCGTAGTCATAGAACATCTTGATCTTGTCCAGCAGCTTGGCCAGCCGTTCCCGGATTTCCGGATGGCGCAGCATGTCCTCAAACACATCGCTGCGAAAGGCCGCCACCCGCGGATCTGCTGTCAGACTCATCATGACGCGGCGCAGAAGCGGTACTTCCTGCGGCTGGGACACCACCTTTTCCGTCAGTGCATCCAGACCCAGATCGTGCCAGCTTTCTTCCGGTATTTCCCGATAGGTAACCTCTTCCTGATAAGGAAAAAGAATGCTCAGTTTGTTCTGTTTCATCACGTTTGCCTCTTTATCCAGGATTCTTCTTTCTGATTATATCCGAATGCCGTCCCTGCGTAAAGCCTCACGCCTTCCCGGGTGACAGCGGCCCGGCCTTGTGATACAATATTTCCGGCCGAAAGGAGGGGTTCCCATGGGTAAACAGGATAAAACCAACTGCATGCGCGTTCTTGAGAGCAAAAAGATTCCCTATACGCCTCATCTGTATGAAGCGAATCCCTCCCTGTCCGGAGGAGATATTGCACATATCCTGGGAGAAGAACCTTCCCAGGTCTTCAAAACTCTGGTCACCGTCGGCAAACCTCAGCGGTATTATGTGTTTGTGATTCCGGTCAATGCCGAACTGAACCTGAAAAAAGCCGCCTCCGCCGTCGGGGAAAAATCCGTCAGCATGATTCCCCAGCGGGATCTGCTGCCTTTGACGGGATACGTCCACGGCGGCTGCTCCCCCATCGGAATGAAAAAACGCTTCCCTTCGTATATTCATCAGAGTGCTGCCGGACTGGACCGGATCTTTGTCAGCGCGGGCCGCGTCGGCTGCCAGGCGGAGCTCGCCCCGGGCGACCTGATCCGCGTGGCGGAGCTGGTTCCGGCCGACCTGGTCTGATTGACATTTGCCCCTGCTCCGTGATAAATTGAAATGTATGGATTTTCATTCTTTCTGCCGGTTCCGGCAATGAAACGTTGGAGGTTGACCATGAAAAACAAGCGCCCTCTTCTGTGGCTGGTCCCGCTGATCCTGCTGCTGATGCTGGTTCCTTTTCTCGTCCCCTCCGCGCTAACCTATGCCGGTGCCGAAGGATCGGATCTCCCTGTTTATTCCCCCGTGGAGCTGGAAAATCCGCATCCGGAACCGCTGCTCCCGCTCCCCAGTGCAAAAGAAAACGATCCGACGCCCTATGCACCGAATCCGGACGGCTTCGTCAATCTTCCCGACAAGGACGCCTCTTCTGTGACATTCCCGGTAGAATATCGGGACAGCACTATCTACGTAAAGGTGGAAAAACGCGTTATCAAGGACACGAACGTGTTCTTTACCTGGATCCAGATCGCCGATCCCAGCCAGCTTCGATGCCAGATCACCCGTGAGACCAGCCCGGTCAAACTGGCTCTGCGGCTCAAAGCCGTCGTCGCCATCAACGGCGACTGGTATTCCGGCCGCCAGGAAGGGGTTATCTACCGTAACACAGTTCTTATGCGCCCGGAAAAATCCGTCCGGGAAAGATACGATATCCTGATTATCGATGAGGAAGGCGACTTCCATATCCTCAACCGCCCGAAGGACGATGCCATTGCTCCCTATGAAGGACACATCCTTCACAGTTTTCTGTTCGGTCCGGGACTGGTCATCGACGGTAAGCTGATGACCGACGATACCGATACATTTATTCGGAACCAGTATGGTTCCGGTGCCGGTATGGGTTTGAACAACAATACCCAGCGCCAGGCCCTCTGCCAGATGGACAAGCTGAGTTACCTGATCATAACCACTGAAGGTCCCACCGGGAAGAATGACAAGGACCACGGCTTTACGGCCGCGGAACTGGCCCAGCTTGCTTACGATGTCGGTGCGAAAAACGCCTACAATATGGACGGCGGCAACTCCGCCTGTCTGGCGTTAAACGGTATCAAGCTGAACAGGTTCGGCAAAGGCGGCATCCGGGAGATCACGGATCTGGTCTACTTTATCACCGCCGAGCCCTCCGCCGCCCCTGCCGCCGATGAAACAGAAGGAAGCGCACAGCCATGACGCCGCTTTGGACGATCGGGTCCCTGAATGTGACCCCTTACAGTTTGATGATCCTGCTCGGTGCCCTTGCGGGCACCGCGCTTTCTCTGCGTAAAAAACAGATCCGCCCGCTGCTGCCTGCCGTGATTCTAGGCGCGCTTGTTTTCGGCCATCTGGTCTGGGTACTGTTCTGTCCCTATGACCTGGAAGCTGCCGAAGGCAAAGGCTATATGTTCCTGCACATCTGGGAAGGCGGTTATACCATCTACGGCGCCCTGCTGGGCGGTACCCTCGGTGCACTGATCGCCGGAAAGGTCGCCCGTGTCCGGTGGCTGGATGCCCTGGACGCGCTGACACCCGGCGCCTGTGCGGCAATCTTCTTCGCCCGCATCGGCGAGTACTTCACCGGCGAAGGGATCGGCCGCCTTGCTGAAGTCGAATGGACCCATTTCTTCCCTCTTTCCCTCTGTACCTATCATGATGATTTCGATGCCGCCTTTGACGAGTGGCGTTATGTGATCTGGTTCTGGGAGGCACTGGCCGCCCTGATCCTGCTGTTCATTCTGTTGAAGCGGGAAAAGAAAAGCCCGTCCGGACACCAGACTGCAGTTTTCCTGGCGGTGCTCGGCACCACCCAGATCCTGCTGGAGCAGATGCGCCGGGATTATTATCTCCGGCTCATCGTCTTCGTTCGCTTTAACCAGCTGGCCGCCCTGGCCACGCTGATTGCCGTGCTGATTGTGCTGCTCATCCGGTATAAGCCGGGAACCGTCAAAACGGTCTGCTGTCTGGTAACCCTGGTATTTGCCGGACTGGCGGACATGGCTTCGGAATTCGTATTCGACAAATATGAATACGCCTTCTGGATGTATCTGAGCATGCCCCTGGCTGCCGCGGCCTGCACGGTAATGCTGTTCGTCTGGCGGAAGAAAAAAGCAATCCTGCCCGCCCTGCTGGTCTGCGGAGCAACAGCCGCCCTGCTCATCGCCTATGCTTCCAGAAGCTGGGATGAGTTCGAACTGGAACCGGTTGACGATATGATCCGTTATGCAATTCTCTACGGCACCATGGCCGTGGACCTGATCTGCATCGGGCTGACGATCCGGTTGAATCTCCGGGCCGGAGAGCAGCAGCTCCGGTAACGCCATCCTGACCGTCCTGAAGCTGTCCGTCCGGACAGCTTTTTATTTTTTGAAAAAGGGGTTGACAGTCATATTGTCTTGGTGTACTATTCACCTCGTACACTAAGTCACTGCGAAGGAGGACCCTATGGAATACGATCCCATGAGCCCCATCTGGCTTCAGGTTGTGAACCGGATCAAAGGATCGATCGCGACCGGAAAGCTCAGGCCCGGGGAAAAGCTGCCCGGCGGCCGGGATCTGGCAGTTCAGTATTCAATCAATCCGAACACAGCGGCCCGTGTGTATCAGGAGCTGGAACGCGCCGGCCTGTGCGAGACGCGGCGCGGTATGGGTACCTATGTAACCGGGGATGCGGAGCGGATTGCATTTTTGCGGACGCAGATGGCGTCAGACGCCGCCGGCCGATATCTCCGGGACCTGAAAAACCTGGGCCTGTCCCGAGCGGACGCAGTCCGGCTGCTGAATGAGAAGGAGGAAACCGAAAATGCTTGAAAGCAGAGAACTGACCAAGAAATTCGGCACAAAAACCGCCGTTGACCAGGTCTCCGTCACCATGGAACCCGGTCATATCTATGCGATGCTGGGGCCGAACGGCAGCGGCAAAACCACCTGGATGAAGATGGCTGCCGGTCTCATCAAACCCACTTCCGGCGAGGTATTCTTCGCCGGCCAGCCGGTCGGCATCACCAGCCGGAAGGAAGTCGCCTATATGTCCACCGAGCCGTATTTCTATGCCTGGATGTCCATTGAGGACGCCGGAAAATACTACGCTGATTTCTTTGAAGACTTCTCCATGGAGCGTTTCCTCAATATGCTCCATACCATGGACCTGAACGAGAAGGACAAGATCCGCAACCTGTCCAGCGGTATGGTGGCCAAGATGAAGATTGCCCTGACACTGGCCCGGGATGCCCGGGTTTATATGCTGGATGAACCCTTCAACGGCATCGACCTGCTGGCCAGGGATGAGATCCGTTCCGCCATCCTGGAAGCAGCAGCCCCCGGAAAACTGCTGCTCCTGTCCAGCCACCTGGTTGAGGAAATGGAAGCCATCGCGGACCGGGCGGTCTTTATCCGCAAGGGAAAACTGGTCGAGGTCCGGGATCTGGAGGAGATGCGTGAAACCGACAGCGTTTCCATGGCGGACCGCTACCGCGAAATCTTCGGTCACGAGGAGGTGCAGGCGTAATGCTTCGTCTTTTGAAATATGAGCTGAGAAAAACTCAGTTCTCCAAACTGGTCCTGCTGGGGATTACCCTCGTTGCCCAGGCGGTTTTCCTGGCCGGCTTCTGGGGCAAGAAAGAGGAAACGCTCGCAATCGGCGCTTTTCTGCTCTTCTCCATCGCCATCATCGGTATCGCTTTAATGGGTATCCTGAGCGTCGTAACGCTGCATCGGGACATGAACACCAAACAGGGCTACATGCTCTTCATGACACCCAACAGCTGCTATAAGATCCTTGGGGCAAAGGTAATCGAATGCGCCCTCTCCCTGCTGCTTGCCGGCGTGTTCTTCTTCGGATTGGGCTATCTGGATTTCTCCCTGCTGCTGGGAGAAGGAACCAACAAACAGATCTGGGATATGTTCAACCAGATGGTCCGGACCATCAATCAGCATATTGTGCTGGATGCGCCGCATATCTCCGCCCTGATCTTCGAGATTATCGTTTCCTGGCTTTGCACGATTACCACCGCTTATCTGGCCGATGTGATCTCTTCTTCCCTGCTGAACGGAAAAAAAGGCGGTCTGTTGATCACCTTCCTGATCTTCCTCCTGCTGAATTACGGGATCAGCAAAGTCCTCAAGCTTGTACCCTCTACCATCGGCGTCATCCCGGTACTGCTCTGGCAGGGTGCGATCGCCCTGGTGCTGGCCGGTATCATGTATGTGGTTACCGCCCGCCTGATGGAAAAGTACCTGAGTGTATGATTACTGAAAAACGCAGTAATTGATCGATTTAATCAGTAATTCAAAGAATAATGAAGCTTTCTGCTGATAACCGGCGGAAAGCTTTTCATTTTGACCTTTTATATCTTTGACTATCTTTGACTTTTGAGTATACTATAATCAGCGCTTGAGAGAGCGGGGTGGCTGACGACCACGAAAAGAAACTTACCCGGAACCGGAATAAGAACGGAACCGGATCAAAAGAATGGAGGGTTTGATATGAGTACTTTCCTGCCTGCTGTTTTCGGTGAAAATATGATGGACCTGTTTGATGATTTCGACCGTGATTTCTTCCGCGGCTTCGGCCGTCCGGAGCGGATGCTTTACGGCAAGAACGCGCCCCGGATGATGAAGACGGACGTGAAGGAAACGGACGAAGGATATGAACTGGCTGTGGATCTGCCCGGCATGAAGAAGGAAGAGATTCACCTGGATCTGCAGAACGGCTGCCTGACCATCTCCACGGAAAAGAACCTGGAGAACAAGGAAGAGAAGCACGGCAAGATCCTGCGCCAGGAACGCTATACCGGCACCATGCAGCGCAGCTTCTATGTCGGCGAGAATCTGACGGAAGAGGATGTACAGGCTAAATATGAGGACGGTGTCCTGACGATCACCCTGCCGAAGAAGGAAGCGAAAAAGGTTCCCGAAAAGAAGCAGATCCTGATTGCATAATCGTTCAGACAATCAACCGCAAAGAGGGGGAGCTTGTCTCCCCCTCTTTGTCATCCTGAGCAAAATTGAAAGAGCGGAAAAGAGCGGATTCCCGTAACAGGAACCCGCTCTTTTCATGATCCCGGTTCATTTTATATGTGCATTGCAGCAAATACCCGTCCTGAAGCTGCAAAATGTCATTTTTATCGGCATGCTTACCTGTAAATTCAACTGTCCCTGCAAAGTGCTTTTTACAGAATGCCTTTTGTCATTTGTTATCCTGTGTTCAGCAACAGGCAAACATCCCAGCGAACAGTTTCCTGAGTGAGAAACGGAGGGCAAAGCCATGAGAATGAACCATTCAAACGATATGACGATCTGGTTTATTGTTGTAGGTATTCTTGTTGTTATCGGATTCATTATTTTTCTTTTACGCAACCGTTCCATGGATGAGGCGAATGAACGCTATCGCGATGCAGTCGGAGCCGCGAACCGGGCGGCCTATGCCGCTAATGACAAGCTCAAAATGTTGGAAGATGCACTGAAAGAACAAAACCGCCCGCAGGAAAACCTGGACAGAATCCTGCAGATGCGCAAGGAATACCGTGATCTGGTGAAGGACGTTGAATCAAAGCGCAGCTATGCCAGATCGTGCGGTAACGCCGCGTATGATACCTATGCTCATGGAGTCGATATTCAGAACTTTTTTCTGGGCGGAGCCAATGATCTTTCGGTTTTTTCCCTTCGCAAGCGCTACAATGAATACCGGAGCATCGGAAACTTCTCCGCCCTGAAAGATCCGACAGAGGTGTTTGTCCGCATTGAGAGATATGTGACAATCGCGATGCTCGCCCGATCGGGAAGTGCCATAAAAACAATCGAGAGCCTTCCTGATCAAAACAAAGCCGAACGGATTACAGAATCTGATCGCCCTGCAGAAACCGAAAAAAGCGATGCAAAACCTGCCCTGCTTCCGCCACAGGCAGTATCGGGCAGCACTCCTCCGGACCGGCAGACGCTTTCTCAAAAAGCCGAATCAATGCCAAAGCGGAAATCTCCGGTCAAACGGGCAATCGTTGCTTTGCTGCTGATCGTAACGCTGATCGTCGGAGGCGTTTATGTCTATCAGAGATTTGTTCTGGGAAACGAAATGCCGTTCAGGTTTTATCCTGCCGCCCAGGCTTCGGTTGCTCAGGACGTCGCTGAGCAGGAACCTGTCGGCTCCGCTGCCTCTGCAGCCCCGACTTATACCATGGTCAAAGATAAAATTGCAGCCAAAAGCGGCCCTTTCGCAAATTATGCAGGGCTTGGAATCTATACAGTCAAAGGAAAGGAAGCCCTCATTCTGTCCAAAGTATTTGACGGTTCCGGCTGGTGGCTGCAAATTGAGTTTGACTGCCAGGGGGCAATGGTAAGATGTTATACCCGGATGAAACAGGCGGATATTGATCTCAGCACCGTTCCGGATGAAACCGAACAGTATCCGGAGAATGGCACCGTTGTTCAGAAGACGAAGGCATACTTTGGCCCGGGAGAAGAGTACAAAATCATGAAAGCACAGTTTTCGCCCGCGATCGGGACAAAAGGGAAAGTGATTTTCGAAGAAAACGGCTGGGTCTGTTTTGAATACGATTATTACAACCAGAGTATCAACAGCACAGAAACCGCACGGGTTTGGCTTCCTGGGAGCAGCGTAATCTGATGTTCCGTAGTTTTCCCCCCTCGGTCAAAACCGGTTTAGTGCTTCTCCGCGGCGCGCCGGTGCTTTCATCGGCGTATTTTTTCTTTTCTAAACAAATCGGGGCGAGGCTTATATGCCCCGCCCCGTTCCTCTATCAATTTTGATTGGATATACAATCAAGAAAAGAAACGATCCTCATCTTACAGTGAATCTATATATCTGCATGCTGCCAGCGCGGCTGTCGCGCCATCCGCGGCCGCGGTTGTCAGCTGCCTCACTGTCTTGCTGCGGCAGTCCCCTGCCGCGAAGATCCCGGGAGTCTTTGTCTCGCAGCGCTCGTCACTGTCGAAATATCCCCACTTATTCAGATCTGCCAGGTGCGCAAAGGCATCGTTTTCCGGAATCAGGCCGATCGCGACAAACAGGCCGTCGCAGGCGATCTTCCGTTCTTCCCCTCCGGCCTGCGGCTGCACGCTCACGCTTTTCAGGATGCCTTCTTCCGTATTCAGCGCCGTAATCTTCACACCTGTCAGTTTTTCCACGTTCGGGCGGGCAAAAAGGATCTCCTGCAGTTTCTTTTCACCGGTAAACTCCGGCAGATCCTGCAGCATAATCACCTTTTCACATTTCCCGGAAAGCAGGATCGCTTCCTGCAGGGCGGAATTCCCGCCGCCGGCAACGCAGACCGTCTTGCCGGTATAGAAATCCCCGTCGCAGACAGCGCAGAAGCTGATCCCTTCACCAACCAGCTCGTTTTCCCCGGGCAGGCCCAGCATCCGGTGCTTCACGCCGGCGGCAATGATCACCGCTTTTGCGTCCCGTTCCAGCCCGTCATCCGTAAAGATCCGTTTGAAGCTCCCGTGATCCTCGATCCGGATCACCTCCGCCAGGTCCACTTCGGCACCCTGAGCCATAATCTGGTCCAGCAGTGCCTCCGCGTATTCATTCCCGCTCATCTGGGCGGTTCCCGGCCAGTTTTCCACCTTCGGGCTGTAGGTGATCTGTCCCCCGAAGCCGTGTTTTTCCAGCACCAGCGCATTTTTTCCGTTCCGCTGCGCGTACAGCGCCGCTGTCATGCCGGCCGGGCCTCCGCCGACCACGATAATGTCCGTCATCATACTTCCTCCGAAAAAAAGGGACGCGGCCGCGTCCCCATGTTTTTTTGTCGTCAGATTAACCAACCTGTTTGGCAGTCAGCATACCCTTGATCTCGGATACGCCCTTGTATTTGGTAAATTCGCCGTCCTGTCCGAGCACTACCAGGGTGGGCGCCTGCTTCACACCGTACTGGTTGGTCAGTTCGGGATTGTCCGTCGCAAGCACCTTCTTGAACAGGAATCCGGCCTTTTCCAGCATGCTGATCGCCAGTTTGCAGTTGGGGCAGGTCGCGCTCACGAACAGGATCGCGCGGTTCGTGCATGCCTTGCATTCCTTTTCGGGCTGGGCTGCGGGCTGGGCCGCGGATTCTTCTGCGGGTGCGCTCACCATCACCGGGCCGGAATGGGTCAGCCGGCTGTGACCGATGTCATAAACCTTCCTGTCCTTGAATTCCTGCGCCTTGCCGTCGTTCCAGTTCTGAACCGGACGGTAGTAACCGGTAATCCGGCTGTAAACTTCCGTCTTCTGACCGCAGTGCGGGCAGGTATACTGTTCGCCGGTCAGATAACCGTGATCCTTGCACACGGAATAGGTGGGGCTCATCGTGTAGTAGGGCAGCTTATAGTTTTCCGCAATCTTGCGGACCAGGTTTGCCGCCGCTTTCCAGTCCGGCAGTTTCTCGCCCAGGAAGGCGTGGAACACGGTGCCGGAGGTGTAGAGGGTCTGCAGTTCATCCTGCACGTCCAGCGCGGAGAAGATATCCTCGCTGTAGCCGACGGGCAGATGGCTGGAGTTGGTATAGTAGGGTGTGCCGTTCATGTTCGCCGTGATGATGTCCGGATACTGTTCCTTGTCATGCTTGGCGAAGCGGTAGGTTGTGGACTCGGCCGGCGTCGCTTCCAGGTTGTACAGGTCGCCGTACTGCTCCTGGTAGTCGCTCAGGCGCTCCCGCATGTGATTGAGCACGTCTTTGGCAAACTGCTGTGCTTCCGGATCGGTCAGGTCTTTCCTCAGCCACTTTGCGTTCAGCGCAGCTTCGTTCATGCCGACCAGGCCGATGGTGCTGAAGTGGTTGCTGAAAGTGCCCAGATAACGGCGGGTATAGGGATACAGGCCGCCTTCCAGGAGCTTGGTGATTACTGTTCGCTTGGTCTTCAAGCTGCGAGCCGCAATATCCATCAGGCGGTCCAACTGACGGTAGAAGTCTTTCTCATCAGCCGATTCATAAGCCAGGCGGGGCATATTGATCGTTACAACGCCGATGGAACCGGTGGATTCGCCGCTGCCGAAGAAGCCGCCGCTCTTTTTACGCAGCTCCCGCAGGTCCAGACGCAGGCGGCAGCACATGCTGCGTACGTCGCTGGGCTCCATGTCGGAGTTGATATAGTTGCTGAAGTAAGGGGTGCCGTACTTTGCGGTCATTTCGAACAGCAGGCGGTTGTTCTCCGTCTCGGACCAGTCAAAATTCCGAGTGATGGAATAGGTGGGAATCGGATACTGGAAGCCCCGGCCGTTTGCATCGCCTTCGATCATGATTTCGATGAAGGCCTTGTTGACCATGTCCATTTCCTTCT
>CAZUXV010000022.1:0-25031 GCA_964624445.1 uncultured Oscillospiraceae bacterium
GCAGGCCATCGGCGTGGAAGCCGACCTGATCGTCATGCATCCCTACGACCGCTGGGGTTTCTCCTGCATGTCCCGGGCCGCGGACGACCTGTACTGGAATTACGTCATCGCCCGCCTCGCCGCCTTCCGGAACGTCTGGTGGAGCCTGGCCAATGAATATGACCTGATGAAAGCCAAATCGGCCGACGACTGGGAGCACTTCGGAAACCTGCTGGTGCTGAAGGATCCCTACCGGCACCTGCGCTCCATCCATAACTGCTTCGCCTTCTACGACCATACCCGCCCCTGGATCACCCACTGCAGCATCCAGCGGCAGGAGCTTTACCTCGGCGCGGAGCTGACCCATGAATGGCGGAAGCAGTTTGCAAAGCCCGTGGTCCTGGACGAGATCGCCTATGAAGGCAACATCCAGCACGGCTGGGGAAACATCACCGGGGAGGAACTGCTCCGCCGCTTCTGGGAAGGCGCGGTCCGGGGCGGCTATCCCGGCCACGGGGAAACCTTCCTCAATCAGGATGAAATCCTCTGGTGGAGCCACGGCGGAAAATTGCACGGGGAAAGCTGGAAGCGGATCGGTTTCCTGCTGGACGTCCTGCAGGCGGTCCCCGGCCACGGCCTGAGATACCTGCCGGCGGAATGGGATTCCGTCTGCGCCGTTCCGGAGGACCGGAAGACCGCGGCGGAAACCGGATACCGGCTGTACTATTACAGCTTCATGCGACCCTCTTACCGGGAGTTTTATTTCGACGACGATACGCCCTGGCGGGCCGAGGTCCTGGATACCTGGAACATGACCGTCACCGACGCCGGCGTGCACAAAGGCCGCTTCCGGGTGGACCTTCCCGGACGGCCTTATATGGCGGTCCGGATCACCAAAGCATAAAAAACACGGCCTGTGCGCTGCACAGGCCGCTGTTCATGATCCTTCTGACTTCCGCGGTTCATAGCGGAAGGTGATTTCGATCGTCCGGATCTTCCGCATGATCTCCAGGTCCCGGTCCAGCACCGTGGCGGAGATGCCGGTCAGGTCCCCGTAGAGCACCCGCGCACCGCCGCGGGCGTTTTTCATGTCCACCCATTCGTTGTACAGGTTGCTCCGGGTGCACTTCCCGTCGTCGGAGCAGGTATAGTTCCTGCCCTTCAGTTTCACGCTTTCCCCGTTGATGATCATCTCCGTAAAGTAGATGCAGTAGCCGGGAAAGTTCTGTTCCCCGTTGGAGATCCCGATGGCGCTGAAGGCCGTGCTGGCAGCGTATCCGGCTTCTGTACCGGTGAAGTCCAGGCCCACGGTATAGGTGCCGGCTCCCGTAATCTGCACGTCCGTCGGAACGATTCCGGGGGTCATGGAATCCGGTGTGTACACATCCCCGACGCTGTAGCTCATCGCCCAGTCGCCGCCGCTGAACATGATCCAGGCCACGCTGCTGCCCTCGCCCCTGTCCAGGCCGTTGTCCACCAGGCTCTCCGGCGCCGCCTCCACGATCGCGTCAAAGGCCGCTTTCCCCGCGGCCGCGATCTCCCCGTAGTCCTTTCCGGTTTCGGAGGCGCAGTTCCGTCCGGCATAGACCGCCGCCATCTCCGGCTCGGTGATTGTCAGCTTCCTCCGGATGAAGAACCCGCTGCAGTCCCACAGGCAGCTTGTCAGGTCCAGTGCGTCACAGCAGTCCAGGAACGCTTCATGGTAGGCCGGCGCGTTCGTCTTCATGATCCCGTCGCTGCCGGGCAGCGCGCCGTATTCGCCGATCACCACGCCGTACCCGGCCCCGGTGAATTTCCGCATCCGGCTCAGTTCCGAATACATGGTTTCGAAGTCCTGTTTCCGGCCCCAGAGGGAGGCGCCTTTCGCCGAAGAGGCGCCGCAGTAACTCCACGGGCTGTAGTAGTGCACGGAAACCAGCAGGCGGCTGTCCGCAGGATCCTTCGGCATCCGGAACCGGGGATCCGTCGTATGGTCGATATCGGTGTTGTATCCGGCGATCAGCAGGAACCGGTCCCCGTTGTTACCGCCGCCTGCCCGCACGGTATCCACAAAGACCTGGTTGACTTCGTTCACCAGCGCGTACTTTTCATTGTCCGACAGATGGTGGTCCAGGGAATCCTCGCAGTACAGCGGAGAATTCATGTCGAAGTTGTTCCCCAGTTCCTCGTTCGCGCTTTCGAAGATCACGTGCCAGTCGTAAGTCCCGAAGCGCTCCGCAATCTGCTTCCACATGCCGGTGTAGGCTTCCCTGGCCAGATCCCGCTTTTCCTGCGTATCCGATCCGAACATCCCCCACCAGCCTCCGTCCCAGTGGTCGTTGATGATGACGATCATGTCCGCGTCCAGGGCGTAGTTCACGATTTCCTCCACCCGGTCCAGGTATTTCGGGGAGATCGTATAATCGCCCTGATTCAGACGGGTTGCGTTGGTCATCCAGGCCACCGGGATCCGGATCGTATCGAAGCCGGCCTCCTTCATCGCCTTCAGCATTTCCGGCGTGGTCACAGGCTGGCCCCAGAGGGTTTCGTAATACGTCGGGTTATCCGTGGTCATGCCGCCGGATTTCCCGTTGTTGCAGGCCTCCATGGTGTTCCCCAGGTTGATCCCGTTGCCCATCCGGCGGGTCATCTCAATGGACGTCGCCGGCGCCTCCTCCGCCGCCGCGCAGGCGCAGCCGCCCAGGAGCAGGGCCAGGATCAGGACCGGAATCAGGATCAGCGTCCCCATGTTTCTCATTTTTCGTTTCCTTTGCGTTCTTACTGCTGCTGGCTCAGTTCCCACATCTGGGCGGCTTCCTGCTCGCACCAGGCCACGCATTCGTCATAGCCGTACTGGTCGCACAGCTTCTTCATCTCGCTGACGTGGAAGTTGAACTCCGCGTCCGCTTTGGCGTAGATCGCCCGCCAGGAATAATCCTTGATCACCTTGGCGCAGTTCTTCCACTTCAGGCTCAGCTCCGAGGACTGTTCGCTGGCGGAATAGGGAATGTCAGGCATGACCACATATTTCTTGTCGCCGTATTCATCCACCCGGTTCTCCATATAGTCGTCCGCCAGCACCGCGTGATTGTATTCCCGCCAGTCTTCCTGGATAGGATAGGTCACTTCCCTGGCCACGGAAGCCCAGGTGTCCTTGTTGAAGGTTTCGATGCCGTTGCCGTCCGGATTGATCATGTCCTTGCTCAGGGTCGTGTTGTTGATCTGGATGCTGCCGTCGTTGTAGGTGCCGCTGAGGGTATAGGTCTTTCCGGTATAGGGGGACGTCCATTCGATTCCCGCCATGTTGAACGTGCTGTCCGCGGAAGTCTGCTTCCCCAGTTCGGTAAAGTACATGCCCTTGTTCTCGTCATAGTCCCAGGTCAGGCCTTTCGGGCCGTACCAGGCGGTCATGGAGCCTTCCGGCGTGGCCAGCCAGTCCAGGATCTCCAGGCACTTTTCCGGATACTTGGTATAGTTGCCGATGCTCCAGATCCGGATGCCGCCGGTGGAGCCCAGGCCGTAGACGATGGGCGTGGCGTCTTCCGGCACCAGGGTATACATGTATTTGCCCTCGGACAGGTGTTTGTCCGTGTTGTATGCCATGGATCCGGCGTAGTTAAAAATGGACCAGAAGGTGCCGCCGTTCTTCAGCTTTTCGCTCATCTTGTCATAGGTGTTGCTGGAGGAGTTGGGATCCAGCAGCCCGGCCCGGTACAGCTTGTTGAAGAACCGCAGGCATTCCATATAGACGCCGTCGTCTTCCAGGCAGGAAAGGAACTCCCCGTTTTCCGGGTTGTAATAGCCGAAGCCCAGCTCGTCATATCCGTAGAAAGCCGTGCCCAGCGCCTTGACGTACATGACCATGTTTCCGTCCCAGTCCGGCCAGGAGCTCAGGGCGTAGGTCTCGTTGCCGATCTCGTCCGTGGGGCAGATCTCTTTCATCGCGGCAAACAGGTCCACCAGGTCGTCCAGTGTGGCCACCTCCGGATAGCCCAGTTCCTTGTACAGGTCCCAGCGGACGTCCCATGTGTAGAAGAAGGACTGGTGGCTGTCGGAAGAGAAGGCGACGTTGAAGCCGAAACCGTGAATCTTGTCGTCCCCGCTGATCTTCCGGTTGCTCTCCAGGGCGTCAGTGTAGTGTTCCATGACATAGGGGGCGTACTGCCTGCCCATGTCAAACTGTTCCCAGTCCAGGAGCATGCCCTTGGCCACGGCATTCTTATAGTCGTCGCCGTTGGCGCCCCATACGATGATATCGCCCAGGTTGCCGGCCTCCATGCGGGTGGCGTAGGTGCCGTCCTGCTCGGGGATGATGTTGATCTCCACGCCGAACTTATCCTTCAGCAACGTGGCGCCCCAGCCCTGCTGGATGCCGGAAAAGTTAGCCAGCTGGCTGTAGACGTCCAGGCGGATGATGCCGTCTTCCGGCGGCGCTGTCGGTTCCTCGGCCAGGCCTGCCGCCGCCGGCAGGAGCATCGTCAGGCAAAGGATCAGGGCAAGCAGTTTTTTCATGGGTTGTCTCTCCTTTCAGAATTCAGAAAAGCTACATGTTTTATATCGTTTCGCTCATATTCCGGGAGGGTGCGCCCTCCCGGTATCCGCAACCTCAATGGTCGTGACTCTCCACTGGAGAGATCACTCCCTTTCGGTTGAATTCACCTCTTTTGAAATTTCCCGCACTGCGGGTCAAAAGAGGTTCATCCCTTTACGGCACCAAGCATAATCCCTTTCACAAAGTACCGCTGCATGAAGGGATAAACCAGCAGGATCGGGATGATGGTGATCATGGCGATGGTATACTTCGTGGTCACGCCGTTGTTCAGCAGGTTCTGGGCCATCTGCTCCGAGATCTGCTCCGTGTTGATGCTGGTGGTCTGGTTCAGGTAGATATACAGGCGGTGCTGCAGCGTATACAGTTTCGGCGCCGAGCTCATCAGCAGCAGGGAATCCTGGAAGGAGTTCCAGTTGCCCACCGCGCCGAAGATGGAAATCGTCGCCAGGATCGGGACGGACAGGGGCAGGATGATCTTCAGGAAGACCTTGGTGGTGGACGCGCCGTCGATGATGGCGCTCTCCTCCAGGGAACCGGGAATGGATTCGATGTAGGTCTTCACCAGGATGATGTTGTACGGCGCCACCATGCCCGGAATGATATAGGCCAGGAAATTGCCCGTCAGTCCCAGCATCAGCATGTTGGTATACCAGGGAATCAGGCCGGCGTTGAAGTACATCGTGACCACCAGCGCCCGGTACCAGAAACTCCGGTGCCACATCTTCCGCTTGGTCACCAGGTACCCGGCCCAGGCGGAGGTCAGCACCATCAGGGCCGTGCCCAGCAGGGTCCGGCTGACCGTCACGACCAGCGCGTTCTTCAGCTCCTCCTGGCCCAGAATCCGTTCGTAGTTCCGGAAATGGATCCCCTGGGGCACAAAGTTGATCTGGCCGCCGGCCACCAGGTTGTTGTCGGAGATCGTGTTGATAAACAGATAGTAGAACGGGAATACGCAGATGAACGTAAACAGCACGAAGAAGATCACCACGCAGGTGTCAAACAGCGGCTGCTGGGAGAACAGGGCAAAGCTGATCACCAGGACGATCAGGGCCGCCAGGGCCATGATCAGGCCGGTGTTGGGCCAGGTTTTCACGTTTTCGCTGACCGTCACGGGCTCGTCCACCGCCGCCTGCCATGCTTCATAGCTTCCGCCGAAGAGTTCCGCGGCAATCTGTTCGCCTTCCGCCCGGACCAGGGCCCGGGCTTCCTCCGCGTCCGTCCAGGTCACGTTCAGCGTCATCACAGCGGGATCCGCCGTGGTGGTCATTCCGACGCCCTTCCGGACCGCGCTGCCTTTGGCCGCGATCCCGGCCCGCTGCGCGATCTTTTCGCAGAACGCGTCGCTTTCCAGGTATTTCCGCACCGGGTTTACCAGGTCCAGGGTCTTTCCCTGGAACTTGTCCGGCAGCAGGGGCGCTGCGTCTTCCGTCACCCGGAAGGTGACCGTCCGGACGCTGCCCTCCCCGGCCTCGTCCGTAATCTCCGCCTGCTCCGGCTGCGCCGGCGCGCCGAAAACCAGCATGCCGAACTGGTTCGCCGCCGCGGCGCTGATCAGGGCCGCCTTTTCCGGGTCGTCGTTTTTCACCGTGATCAGGACGGTCAGGCTGCTTTCATCCGCCGGGTCCGCCGCCACGCTGATCATATTCTTCAGGTCTTTGGGTTTGATCAGTTCCCCGGTGTTCTGCTGAATCTCATCGGTGATGTTCCGGTAGAACAGCCCCTTGTTTTTGCTGCCCACCGCCGCCAGTTCATCCCGCAGTCCCCCGGGGATATCCAGCTTTGTCACCGTCAGCGACGGATCTCCCGACGCCGTCAGGGAGTCCGTGTCCATAATCTGCAGCTGGGCCCGGACCGTGGTGGCATACACCGGTTTTGCGATCTGTTCGCAGTAAATCCAGGCGGCCAGCGCCGCCAGCGCCGTGCAGCCGAAGATCAGCAGCAGCTTCTGCCACAGCTTCAGCCGGATGCGCTTGCTCAGGAATCCTCTTCTCTCTTCCACAGGCGCACCCCCTTATATGATGCTCTCGCCGCGGACGGCCTTGGAGATCCCGTTCGCGCCGAAGAGCAGCACCACGGCGATCAGGGATTTCAGGATACCGATCACCGTTGAGACGGACAGCTGGTTGTTGCCGATGCCCAGGTTGTATACATACAGGTCCAGGACCTGGATAAAGTCGCCGTTATAGGGATTGGAAAAGACCAGGTACTGCTCCATGCCGTTGGACAGGATGCCGGCCACGCTCATCAGCAGCATCACCATATAGGTCGGAATCAGGCCCGGTACCGTAATGTGCCAGATGCAGCGGAACCGGTTGGCGCCGTCCACCCTGGCCGCCTCATACAGCTGCTGGTCGATGCCTGCGATACCCGCGATATAGATGATGGCGCTCCAGCCCAGGCCTTTCCAGGTGCCCCACAGGAGCATCTTGATCCATGTGGCGTCCGCGCTGGCCAGGTAGTCCGTGCGCACGAATCCGATCCCGGCGATCATGCTGTTCAGGTTGTTGATCAGGCCGTCCGCCGCGAAGATGGACAGCGCCACGGCGTAGACCAGCACCCAGCTCAGAAAGTTGGGAATCGTGGTCAGGGTCTGCACGGTCCGCTGGAACTTGGTGGAGCGGATCTCCGCCAGCAGAATGGCAAAGGCGATGGGCAGCCAGCTGGTGGCGATGCCGAGCCCGCTCATGATCAGCGTGTTCCGCAGCACCTGCAGGATCTTGGAGGAGAAGCCGGGATCGTTGATCAGCATCGTGAAATTGCTGAAACCGACAAAGATCTCCTTAGTCAGTTCGTCCCCGGCCTTGGCGTCATAGAAGGCATACCGCCATCCGTAGATCGGCAGATACGCGAAGACGAAGGAGAGGATCAGCACCGGCAGGAACATGATAAACAGCCGGTATTTCTCCTCCATTTCCGGCCTGGTTTCCGGGCACTTCGCCCGGTACGCGAAAAAGGCTGCGGCCAGGGATCCGGCCAGCAGCAGAACGCCGCCGACGGTCCACGCCGTGTTGGCGAATTCCGGCCACTGCAGCGCCAGGTTGTTCAGGTGTTCCCGGATATGGGACTTGGGAAGGTCCATGCTTTGGACAAACTGCCCGATGCGTTCAAAGGCCGCCCGGTTGACCGCCAGGCCGCCCAGGATCAGCCCGCTGCCCGCCAGCGGGAACCACACGCCGATCCGGCGCATTTTCCGGTTCCCCAGGCTGACGCACGCACCGGCGCCGGCCAGCACCGCGCCGGCCAGGATCATGGCGCATCCCGCCATGGACCGGCGCATATCCGCCGCCCGCAGGGCAAAACGGCTTCCTTCCACCATATAGGCCTCCAGCTTGGTGGTAATGGTGGAAAAAGACGTGGCGGAAGTCAGGAGGGTCAGGTTGCCGCTGATCTGCGTGGAGATCCGGCCGGGATTGAACGGCGGAAAAAAGATCATCAGCAGCACCAGGACCGCCAGGATGCGCAGGATCCACAGGGAAACCTTCTCCGGTTTCGTCTGGTCCGGAAGGAGCCGGATGCCGCGCGGTTTGTTTTCAGCCATAGAGCAGCCTCATTTCAGTCGGAATAAAGGGCGGCGCCGGTTCCGAAGAATCAGCGCCGCCGCGGTCGTCACAAAGGGATCAGTCCGTCAGACCGGTTACAGTGAAGGTAATGCTGATGGTCGCGTCCGCGCCGGGCATATTGTAGCTGAAGGGCGCGTCGCCGCGGTTGTATTCGTCAATCAGGATGATCCGGGCATAGTCGCCGCTGGTATCCACGTCGGTATACTTCTGGGTCGCCGCGTCGCCGATCTTCACCTGGACGTCGTCGATCGTCACGAAGCCGTCTTTCACCAGTTTGGAAGGAATCTCCGTGGAGACAAACAGCATCCGGAAGAAGGTGTCGCTGCCGAAGCCCATCTCACCGGTGGTCAGGGACACAGTGTAGGTGCCGTCCTTGGTCAGCAGGACGTCCTCGAAGGTTCCGCCGTAGTTGACCTTGTTGTTGTCGGCATCCCAGCCGGTCAGCTGGCCGAAGCACTCGGGGTTGTCCTGGGAGTCACGGCCGTAGCTGGATTCGTCCCAGGTATTGCGGAAGATATAGGTTTCGGACTGAACGCCGATGTAGGCGTTGTAGTCAACCTTCTGCAGCTCGGCCGCTTCCTCGGCGGTCAGCGGGGCGTCGGTATCCTCAACGGGCTTGCCGTAGATGAAGTCGAAGCTGACTTCGACGGAGCTGACGGATGCGAAGGCGTCCTTGCTCACGATCATGGGAGAAGCGCCTTCCAGCTGGCCGTCCGCGCGGCGGGCGTCCTTGGGCAGGCTTTCCACCCATTCGTTGTAGATGTTCTCGCGGGTGGTGATGCCGTCGTCGGAGGAGGTGTAGCCGGCCGCCACTTCGATGGGTTCGCCGTTCACCTTGATCTCCGTGATGTCGATGAAGTAGCCGCCGAAGGTCTTTTCACCGGTCTTGATGCCCACAGCCGTGAAGGCCAGGCCTTCCGCAGGCTCCGCGAACTCCAGTCCCACCTTGTAGCTGCCCTGTCCGGTGATCTCCGCGTTGGTCGCGGTGACGCCTTCAGCGTCTTCGCCCCAGTACTGCTTCGCCCAGGCGGCGTCCGCATACATCAGGTAAGCGGTATCGGTCACAGGCACCAGGGTAAAGTCCACTTCCACCTTGCTCACGCTGGCAAAGGCTTCCTTGTCCACGATCACGGGCGCCGCGTCTTCGGTCGTGCCGTCAAAGGAGTGCGCGTCCGCGGGCAGTTCGGTAACCCATTCATTGTAGATGTTCATCCGGGTGGTCACGCCGTCGTCGGAGGAGGTGTAGCCCTTTTTGAACTCAATGGCTTCGCCGTTCACACGGATTTCATTGATCTTGATGTAGGCACCGGGATAGGTCTTTTCGCCGCAGACGATGCCCACCGCGGTGAAGGCCAGGCCTTCCGCCGCTTCCGCGAATTCCAGGCCGACCGTGTAGTCGCCGAAGCCGTCGATCACCGCGTTGGTCGCGGTGACGCCTTCAGCGTCTTCGCCCCAGTACTGCTTCGCCCAGGCGGCATCCGCGTACATCAGGTACGCTTTGTCCACGCCGAACTGGTGCAGCACGAAGTCCGCTTCCACCGTCTTCACGGAAGCGAAGGCTTCCTTGTCCACGATCACGGGCGCCGCGTCGTCTGTCTTTCCGTCGAAGGAACGGGCGTCGGCGGGCAGCTCGGAAACCCATTCGTTGTAAATGTTCATCCGGGTAGTGATGCCGTCGTCGGAAGAGGTGTAGCCCTTTTTGAACTCAACCGCTTCACCGTTCACACGGATCGCCTTCAGTTCGATCGTGTAGTTCGGGAAGGCGATCTCGCCGCCGTCAATGCCGATGGCAGTGAAGGCCAGCCCCTGTGCTTCCTCGGCGAACTCCAGGCCGACCGTATATTCGCCGGCGCCGGTCACCGTCACGTTCTTCGCGGTCACGGTCGGGTATTCGTTGCCGTCCAGCCAGTACTGCTGGCTCCAGTCGGCATTGGCATACATCAGGTAGGCGGTCATACCGTCTTCCGCCGCTTCTTCCGCCGTGGCAAAGCTGACGCAGCCGAAGATCAGGCACAGCGCCGTCACAAGCGCCAGGATGGTTGACAGGGTCTTCTTCATGGTGGTTCCTCCTTTTACGTTGTCGCTTCCGTTTCTATCTCTTCCGCTTCTCAGCGGGAAAGTCCCCGGTGATTCTCTGGACGCGGTTCCGCGTCTGCTCCGTCATTTTCATTTTGCACATTTTGCAATCGTTTACGTTATTATCATAAGACAACTTTTTCCCGCTGTCAACGTGCATTTTGATCTTTTTTATGTATGATTTGGTCCATTTTATGGCATTTTCATACCTGTAATCACTCATTCTCTGTATGCAAGCAATCATTCCTGAACGTACAATTTGCAATCATTTGCAAAATGTTTCCTTTTCATTCGATTTGCAACTGTTGATTTCTCTTGCTCCACTGCGATTGCGCCCGTGTTTCGGTAATTCCCTTTTTCCCCGCTGCCCGGCACATGGGAGCGGTCAGGGAAGACCGGTAATACCCGGAGAAGGAAAAAACTTCAATTTTCGTTCAAGGTTTGTCTTTTATACTGGCTCCGTCACAGAGAGATTTTCCCGGCGGCTCCTGAAGCGCAGTCTGACACCTGCTCAGATTGCTTCCCTGACTCCCGGTTTTTCCGGGAGTCCTTCTTGCTGTCAGCCGGTGGCTGTGGTATCATCGAAGAACGGAGGAAAACAATATGCGTGTATTGCTGGTGGAAGATGACCGGAAGCTTTCGGCAGCGGTCTGCAGGCTGCTGGAAAAGGAACGGATTACCGTGGATCAGGTCTATGACGGGAACGACGGCCTGGACTGGGCGCTGAGCACCGAGTATGACGCCGTCATCCTGGACGTGATGCTGCCCGGCATGGATGGCTTTTCCGTGCTGCGCGCCCTCCGGAAGGAAAAAATCGCGACACCCGTGCTGATGCTGACCGCCCGCGCCGCGCTGGAAGACCGGCTCACCGGCCTGGACAGCGGCGCGGACTATTACCTGCCCAAACCCTTTGAATCGGCGGAACTGATCAGCTGCCTCCACGCCATCACCCGTCGCGGGGACCGGACGCCCATGATGAGCCTTTCCAGCGGAGACCTGCTGCTGGGCCAGAAGGACGGAAAGCTGAAGAATACCGAAAACGGGCAGGATGTGAAGCTCGGCGCCAAGGAATACCAGCTGATGGAGCTTTTCCTGCGCAACCCCGGCCGGATCCTCTCCAAGGAGACCATGCATGAGCGGGTCTGGGGCCTGGAGAGCGACGCCGAATACAACAACCTGGAAGTGTATGTCTCCTTCCTGCGGAAAAAGCTGTCCTTCATCGGCTCCCGCATGAAGATCAAAGCCACCCGCGGCGTAGGCTACGCGCTGGAGGAGGAAGCATGATCCGGAAACTGTGCATCCGCATGACCCTGATGGTCATTGCCGTGCTGATCCTGGTGTCCGCCGGCATCGTCCTGGCGACCCACCTGTCCAGTGAGCGGAGCATCGCCGCCCAGGCGCAGGAAGCCCTTTCCGTGCTGTCGGACAGCAGCGGCGCCGCTGAAAACCGGAAGGACAATCCGCCGCCAAAGCCCGGTGAGGATGACGACGGAAACCGTTTCGGCCGGAAGAACGACCGGCGCGGCGGCCGTGATATGCTCCCGGATATCCGCAGCGGCGGCGACGTGGCCAAGGCCGGTCTGAGCAATTCCTATACCGTCACGCTGAATGAAGACGGTTCCGTCGCCTCCTGGACCTCGGACCGGGCGGACCTGTATTCGGATGAACAGGTCGCCGACGTCGCCGCGGCCGCCCTGGCACAGGGAACGGACACGGGCCGGATCGGCACCCAGTTTTATCGGAAGACAGCAGACGGACTGGTTGTGCTGGACGCCCGGCTGGACTTCCTGTCGGCGTCAAACACGCTGCGCTCCACGATCCTGATCGCCGGGGCCTCCTGTCTCCTGCTGTCCCTGCTGGCCTGGCTGCTGATCCGTCGGATGGTCCGTCCCGTGGAGAACGCCTTCAACAAACAGAAGCAGTTCGTCTCCGACGCCAGCCATGAGCTGAAGACGCCCCTGGCCGTCATCTCCGCCAACGCCGAGGTCCTGGAGCAGGACATCGGGGAGAACGAGTACCTGGGCTATATCCGTTCCGAGGTCCGCCGCACGGACACGCTGGTCAACAGCCTGCTGACCCTGGCCCGGCTGGACAAGGGAACCGCGGAAACAGCCATGAAACCCTTCGACCTCAGCCGCGCGCTGCTGGACGTGACCCTGCCCTTTGAAAGCACGGTCTTTGAGGCCGGAAAGACCCTGGAGACCGATATCCCGGACGGAATCACCTGCACCGGCAGCGAGGAACAGATCAAGCAGCTGGCCGTGATCCTGCTGTCCAACGCCCTGAAATATGCCGACGAGGGCGGAAAGATCGTAGTCTCCCTCAGAGCCAGGGGAAAGCAGCGGGAGATCCGGGTGTTCAACACCGGCAGCTTTATTTCCCCGGAGGACCGGGAGCACATCTTCGACCGCTTCTGGCGGGCGGACCCGGCCCACGGCCGGGAGACCGGCGGCCACGGCCTGGGCCTGGCCATCGCGAAAACCATCGCGGACGCCCATCACGGGAAGATCGCCGCGGAGAGCCGCGAAGGATCCGGCACCGCATTTACCGTCACGCTGAACGCCTGAAAAGGCGCGCGCATATATATTTTCTTTTTTGAAAGGAAGTCACCGCGATGAAACTGAACGTCAAACGCACCTGCCGGATCGGCTTTGCCTTCTTCGGGATCCTGCTCCTGTGGCAGGTGTACGATTCCTGGTGCCCGACCTTCCTGACGGACCTGTTCGCTCACCGGATGTACGGTCTGACCTCGGCGGAGCTGAAACTCAGCGACCCGGACAAGATCCTGAACGTGCAGTGGCTGGTGGGCATCATCATGGCCTGCGACAACCTCGCCGCCCTGATCCTGCTTCCGCTTTTCGGCCGCCTGTCCGACAGGACCCACACGAAGATCGGCAAACGGATGCCCTATATCCTGGTGGGCACCTTCGTCGCCGCCGTGGCGTTCCCGTTCATCCCCCTGTTCTTCCACAACGGCAATATGGCCGGCATGATCATCATGATGGGCATCGTCCTGATCTTCATGATGATGTACCGGAACCCGGCCGTTTCCCTCATGCCGGACATCACGCCCAAACCCCTGCGCGCGAAGGCCAACGGCATCATCAACATCATGGGCTACCTGGGCGGCGGCGCCGCGACGATCCTGGGCGTGTTCCTGAAGCTCAGCGACTATATCAACGTCACCGACCGGAGTCAGAAGATGTGGATCATCGAGATCCCCTTCATCGTCGCCTCCCTGCTGATGATCATTTCCGCCATCGTGCTGTATTTCTCCATCCGGGAGAATAAGATCGCGGAAGAGATGAAGGAAGAGATGGCGGAAGGCGAGCGCCTGGCCGCCATCGAGGAGCCCGCCACGGACGAAGGTCCCATGCCCCGGGCCAACAAGCGCATGCTCCTGGCCATCCTCGCCGCGGAATTCCTCTGGTTCATGTCCGACAACGCCATCGGCACCTATATCGGCAACTACGTCATCTATTACCTGAACGCCTCCTCCGGCGCCACCATGATCCTGACCCTGGGCGGCGGCCTGGCCTCCGCCGTCGGTTTTCTGATCGCCGGCGGCATCGCCGAGAAGATCGGCCGGAAATGGACCGTCTGCTCCGGCCTCTTCCTGTCCCTCCTGGCCGGGCTGATCATGATCCTGGTCCGACCCACGGGCAAGGTCGTCGGCGCAAACGGCGAGTTCTCCTTCCCCGCCCTCCTCTACGGCGTCTGGGTCATCAAGGGCTTCGGCATGGCGCTGGTCCACAACTGCTCCTTCCCGATGGTGGTGGAGCTGTGCACCTCGAAGAAGATCGGCACCTTCACCGGCTATTACTACGCGGCCAGCATGTCCGCCCAGACCGTCACCCCCGTACTTCTGGGCCTGATCTTCATGCGGACCGGCGCCTGGGGTGTGCTTCCCGTCTATTCCTCCGTCCTGCTCGCCCTCAGCGTCCTGGTCTTCATCGTATGGGTGAAGAACATCCGGATCCAGAAAGTGGCCACGGTTTCCGGCCTGGAAGCCTTCGGGGAGGACGACTGAGATGCGGATGTTCGATCCTTCGGTCTTTAAGGGCGTCTTCTATGCCCACCGGGGACTGTATGACAACCAGGGCGGGATCCCGGAAAATTCCCTTCCCGCTTTCCGCGCCGCCGCGGAAAAGGGCTACGGCGTGGAGCTGGACGTCCAGCTTTCCTCGGACGGCGCCGTCGTCGTTTTCCACGACGATACCCTGGACCGGGTCTGCGGCGTCCACGGGAATGTGGTAGATTTCTCCCTGGAGGAACTGCAGCGGATGAAGCTCCTGGACACGGAGGAGGCCATGCCCCTGTTCACGGACGTCCTGGACGTCCTCAGCCGGGGCGCCGGTCCCCTGATCGTGGAACTGAAGGCCGGCAAACGCAACGACGAGCTGTGCGAAAAGACCCGGCAGCTCCTGCGGGCTTATCCCGGCGTTTACTGCGTGGAATCCTTCGACCCGAATATCGTGAACTGGTTCAGGAAAAACGCCCCGGAGATCATCCGGGGCCAGCTGGCCATGCCTGCGGATCACTACGCCGCCGGCGTGAATTCTCTCCTGAAGCGCCTGCTGGCCGGCTGCCGTTTTTCTTTCATAAACAAGCCGGACTTCATCGCCTACCAGATCGGTCCCCGGCCGGCCCGGGTACTCCGCAAACGGGAAAAAGGCGTCCTGCTGATCGCCTGGACGTCCCGTGACTTTGCCAAAGACGCAAAGGAAAACGACGGCGTGATCTTTGAAGCATGCACGCCGCCGCTGAAATATAATCAGCTGTAAGCTGACTTATTGAATACCGTTCACAAATTCCGCGATGTCCAGGATGACCTGGGCATCCGTTTTTTCTTCCCTGGCATAGGCCGCGCTTCCTTCGGTTTTCTGTCCCGGCGTAAAGCAGTGGGTCAGTCCCGGATAGGATTTCAGCGTCCAGTTCTCCTTCCCGCCGAAATGCTCCTGCCAGATGCCGAAGTCTTCCATCGTCACCTGGTAATCCTCCTCGCCCTGCAGCAGCAGGACCGGCTGCGTGATTTCTTCCGCGGCCTGCAGGATGTCGTAATGCGCCAGCCACTTCCAGTAGGCGGGATACGCGCCCGCCACCGTCCTGTCCTCCGGCAGGGAGTCGATCTCCTGCAGCTTATCCAGGTCCTTCAGTATAACGTCATAGGTCGGTTTCTGATCCTCCGGGATCTGGCCCATGGAATCCAGATAGGCAAACTGTTCACGCATCAGTACGTCCAGGGG
This sequence comes from uncultured Oscillospiraceae bacterium, assembly GCA_964624445.1. Lineage (GTDB taxonomy): Bacteria > Bacillota > Clostridia > Christensenellales > Aristaeellaceae > Aristaeella. The sequence goes on from CAZUXV010000022.1 coordinate 15,393, forward strand.
CCGGGGCGACGCCGCCATCATAATGAACCCGCAGGCCTTCACCGGCGCTTCCTTCAACGCCCGGGCGATGGCCGGGATGGCGTTTCCGCCCAGGCTGTGACCCAGTACCAGGATCCGTTCCGGGTCGATCTTTTTCTGGGCCGCCAGCAGCTGCACCGCGTTCACCGCGTCCTCGATCGATTCGTCTTCCAGGGTAAACTGCGTATTATTCATAAGCTGCGTACCGTAGGTTTTTGTCCGCTTGTCAAAGCGGTAGACCGCCACACCCCGCACTGCCAGGCCTTCCGCGATATCCCGGAAAGGTTTCACATTCCCGACGTTTTCGTCCATGTCGCTGGCGCCGGAGCCGTGGATCAGCACCACCGCCGGGAAGGGGCCATCGCCCTTCGGCACGGTCAGGATCCCCGGCAGTTCACCCAGGCTCTCCACCGGCAGCGCCAGTCCGACGCTGTCGAAGTCGGCGGATTCTTCCGGTTCGGCAGTCTCTCCCTTCCCGCCGCTGTATGCTGCGGTTGACAAGCCGGCAATTGCCCCGTCCTGCACAGGCAGGACGATGTCCACCGCCATGGCCGTGAACCGGCAGGGGATGAAGAAAGCTTTCATGCCCTGCACTTTGCCTTCATAGGCCGGTTCGAGCTTTTCAGGCGTTCCCAGCGCTGCCAGCTGCTTCGCCAGCCCGCCGAACCCGCCGAGCTGGGCGATGGCCGCTTCCATCTGTGCGCTCAGCGCCCATACGCCGTCCAGTTCCTCCGGGTGTTCGCCCAGGAAAGCTGCGATAAATTCATCCGCGTCCGCGGCGGTTTCCATCTTTCTTGTTTCCTGCTCCGCCCCGGCGGTTCCGAGGGCGCAAAGGATCATCACCAGGGCCAGCAGGCCCGCAATCATCTTCTTCATCTTATTTCTTCTCCTCGCTGTTGTCGTAGGTTTCCACGCAGAATCCGCGGTGCCCGCACTTCGTGCAGGTCAGTTTCCGGGTCTTCGGCGTATGCTTCGCAAAGAACGCTTCCTTAAAGCCGGGTTTGAACACTTCATGGCACTGCGGGCAGATATAGGCGGTCTTCCTGAAATAATACCGGCTGGCCCAGATGCCGAAGGATATCGCCGCGACCGCCCATGCTACAAAGACCCACCAGGTTCCCCTGAAAATCCAGAGCAGGATCCCCGCAATCTGCAGCAGGCTGACCGGCAGGCCGGCCAGGAGCAGATTCCTGTGCACAGCGCTCAGTTTCTTTTTGTTTTCCATTGTCGCCGCTATGTCGCCGATTGATTCAATAGAGAACGTGGAAACGGTTTTCAGCCCGTTCTTCAGTTCAGCGATCCGGTCCAGCTTCTCCCGGCGTTCGCCAATCTCCCCCTGCAGCAGTTGTTCCTGCTGCGCCAGGAGAATGGAGATCACGCTGCCGGGATCCTCTTCCTTCAGCAGCTTCCCGATGGTATCCAGGGACAGCCCCGTATCCCGCAGGAAGCAGATGATCTTCATCTGTCTCAGGTCTTCCTCGGAATACAGCCGCCTGCCGCCTTCGGTCAGGGCGCTGGGAACCAGGATGCCCTTCTGGTCGTAAAACTGAACGGTCCGCACGGTAATCCCGCACTGTTTCGCCATTTCTCCGGTGGTGTACTGGGACATAGCTTCAGGCCTCCTTTCGGGCCCATCCTACGACATGACGTAACGTCACAAGCAAGAGGTGACGTAAGGTGATTTTTATGATTTTTTTATTTTTCTTTTATTTCCGGCTTTTCCGGACCACTTTCAGCCCAACGATCCCGCACAGGCCGGTCAGAACCAGTCCGAGCCAGAGAAGCGGATCCGCCCTGTCTCCCGTCACCGGCACCTTCTTTTCCCAGACTGCTGTGAAGTCATGGTCTTCCTCAACGGTATACCTGTTGCCGGGATAATACACTGAACCCTGCCAGCAGACAAACGTATAACCCTTCCGGACAGGCGGTCCCGGAATCGTGATTACCGTTCCTTTCGGATACGTCTTTGTGATGATTCCGGTCTGTCCGTCCAGGGTGCCTCCGCACAGGTCAAAAGAGATGCTGCAGATAACCGGCTCGCTGCTCCAGACCGCATACAGGTCCAGGTCTTCCCGGACCGTCAGGATCTCTCCGGGAAGGTAACTTGTTCCCGAGCCGTTCTCCTCCGTGTTCCATCCGGTAAAGTACCATCCGGTTTTGGTCGGGACATTGTCCGGAAGCCTGACCCGCTCTGATTCGTCCGGATCAAAGGCAATTGGACCGGGGATGCCTTCCGCCGTACCGGTACCCGTGTCAAAGAACAGAATGATGCGAATCCTCCGGGAAGACCAGCCGGCAGTGTAGCTTCGGCTGCCGGTGGAGCCTTTCGGCACGGTAACCTGCATGGTCCTGTCTGTCAGCCCCGTACCAGTCCAGCCGCTGAAGCGCAGGCTGCCGTGTACCGGATTGACCAGGGTAAAGCTGTCCTCCGGCGTATAGAAAGCGGGATTCGTCTTCCCTGCCGGCAGGGATCCGCCGTTCAGTTCATAATCGATGCGGTACTGCACCGGTTTCCACCGGGCATACAGCGTAACGGTGGCTTTGTGCCGGTCTGTCAGGTTCTGCACCCGCTGGCCGTCCCGGTATGCGGTTCCGCTTCCGTCCGGTGCCGTATTCCAGCTGTCAAACACATATCCTGTCCGGCTGAACCGGACGGGGAACAGGTCCTGGGGTTCCCCGTATACCATGTCCTGCCTGTCCATGGTCCCTTCGCCGCCGTTGGCGTCAAAGACCACCGTATAGACGTTATGCTCAGACCAGGCCGTAATCTCCGCCTTTCCCCGGATGATAACCTGCTGGCTGGCCCGGGCCGGATTTTCCGGATCCTCCCACTGCGGCGTTACGCCGATCACGGTAAACCCGTCCAGGTGATAGCCTTCCGCAACCGTCACTTCCACGCAGACCGCGGCGTCGTCCGGCAGGATCAGTTCCGTCTTTGGAGCGGACGTTCCCGTCTCCCGCAGGTAAATTCCTGTAATATGTTCGTCTCCGCGCTTCACGGATACCGTATAATAATCCAGCACGATTGTAACCGCTGTCGTGCCGTCCCAGGCAAAAGCAGTTTTCCCTTCCGGGATGATAAACCTTTCATCTGACGTCAGCAGGTTGTAGGTGCCCGGCGGCAGCGCGCCGGCGTCCGCCGGAGTCCAGGTATAAATCCCGCGTCCGCCGGGAATCATGTGCAAATCAAAGGATGCTGCGCTGCCGGCAAGGCTGAAGGAATCTTCCAGTCCCGTAACACCGAGATTGTCCAGCGATACGGCCACTGTAATGCTCCCTGCCTGGCCCCATGCTGCTGTCAGCGTCCTGCCTTCAGGCAAGCCATCCGTGTTCAGAGTGCAGAGATTGAAATAGTCGTCGCCGTCTTCATGCAGCGATCCCAGCGCGGTATCCTGCCAGCCGAGCAGGCTCTCCGTATTCGTCCAGCCGAAAGTCTCCAGCCTGTCCAGGTTTCCCGCCTGGTCAAACACCGCCGCCTGGATATGCTCCTGCACGCCGGTTCCGTCGCCCGAACGGAAGAGGATCATATAAGGCAGCGGTCTCCATTCCGGATAAAGGGAGAAGGTATCTGCTGTAAAGGGAATGTCCTCCCTGTAAAGCCGCGTGCCGGGATCATAGTGTTTCCCGCCGCCGTCCTCCGCCGTGTTCCATCCGGTCCATTGATAGCCCGGCAGGGTCAGTCCGGACACGGCCGGCAGCGTAACGGAAGGCTGATCCACTCTGATCATGATCGGTGCCGGACAATCGCCGGTCAGTTCCGTCGTCGCCGTTTTCGGCCTGCTCTTTTCAAAAACGATATTTACCTTGCTGATCCGGGAGTAGACGCGCAGCCCGTTCGTATAGTTTTCCCGGGCGTCCGGTCCTTCTTCGTCCTGCCGGATGATCAGCCGGTTCTGCGCGTCGGTCCAGCTGACCGGAATGGAATCCGTCACGTCCGCGTAGAATGCGCCTTCGGCGCTGATCAGCGCATACGTCCCGTCCTGTTGGAGGGAATACAGATCCGCGCCGGCCACCGGGTTGCGGATCACTTCGGAACTATCCCCGATCCTCGCCTCAAAGTACGGCCCGTTTTCATAATCCCCGGCTGTGTTGTCGTCAATCAGGAAACACAGCGGCGGATACAGCGTTCCTCCGTAATTGGCCTTTGTAATCCCGAAAAACTCATACTGATCCTTCGCTGTGTTGAGATATCCGACGTCCAGGTACGGCGTTTCCGTCTTTACGGACCGGACCGCTTCTCCTTTGGGCAGCCAGAAATACAGCACCGGCTCCTCATCATTCTTATCCGGAAACGTAAACACGTCCTTCAGGCCGTAGTACGCGGAATTTTTGGTTTCCGTGGTGAATGATTCCACCTTCACGTACGCTTTCCGCAGATCCGACAGGCCGTAGGTCTGAATGGCGATATCGTTGCGAACCACTTCCCGGTCATCCTGCTTCGATGCCTTCGGCGTAACATTGTACAGCTTGCCGTAGATGTTGCCGCCGCTGATATACATCACCGGTTCGTGGACGAATATGTAAGCCAGGTCTCCGTAATTCCTTCCGCCGATGATCCCCGGCCCGGTGATCACGCCTTCCTTTTCACAGCTCTCCTGGTAGGCTGTAATCGTTCCGCCGTAGATCCTGATATGTCCCACGCCCGCATTGGAATCTTTGCGGTCGTCTGTTCCGCCGCCGCCGATGGCCGCGCCTTCAAAACCGGTGGCTGTAATGATGCCCCCGTGTATATTGATATCCCCCGCATAGCCGTCCTTCCCGACGCCGATGCCGGATCCGTTCCGCCAGCCCCTGGCGATGATGGTTCCGCCCTCAATATTGATCGTCCGCGGTCCCGGGAGGATTTGCGTGGCGTTTTGTTTAAACTTGGGCATATATCCGCCGATTCCCACGCCGCTGCCTTCATGTCCCCCGTCCGGCAGCACGCCGCCGATGGCCGTGACCTTTGTCGGAATCATCGGGTTCTGCTGGCGGATCGTGATCTCGAACTGCCCCTGATTAGTATCGCCCTTTGATGTCACATGTCCCCCGCCGATCCCGGTCGCGCCGCCCTGGGCGTAGACCGTACCGCCATTGATCACGATTCCGGTTCCGTTGCCCAGGTATCCACCGCCGATCCCGGCTGCGGAAAAGGCGCCCACCGCGTATACCTCGCCATTGTTGATCGTAACATTGCTGCAGTCGCCCTGGTATCCGCCGCCGATCCCGGCGCCGCCGTCTCCGTCCCTTCCCTCATCCCGGACGGCATGAACCTTGCCGCCGTTGATCGTGATATTTGTTACATTCGTGAGGATTTCGACGATTCCCGGGAAGATGCTCCCGGTAGCCGTTCCGATCGCCGCTGCCGTATCGCCGCCGGCAGTCGCGTTCACCTCGGCGTTCTCAAAGGTCAGGCCGTTCACATAGACCCGGTCGCCGATCCCCGGACCGCCGCCGCCCTTTTCCGATCCTTTGGCCCAGATGCGTCCGTTCAGGAAGATCACATTCTGCAGTCCGATCTCACCGTCTCCCGTTCCGCCGATTCCCGGGGTCCAGTATCCCTTCGGGTCCGCGAACGCGATGATAACCCCGGGGCGCTTCGGATCCACCGTATCGAAGATCAGCTCTCCGTCTGCCGTCGTCTTTTTGATGGCCGGCTCGCAGCCGGACAAAGGCGAGGCATTGGCCTTGCTCCTGAAATAGCATTCCGTATCCGGCGATGAAACCAGGTACACTTTGGATCCCTTGACCGTGCTGACCGTCACCGCCGCCCTGGCGATATTGTCCAGTCCCGGGCAGTCCTTTGTCGCGACAAGCCTGAAGCCTTCGTCTTCATCGTCCTTGCCCGGATCCTTTTCAAAGATCACACGGATCTCGTCCCCTGACTGTTGCGCGCTGATATGCAGCATGCACCGGGCGGACTGACCCTGGAGGGTGTAGGTTCCGGCGGTGTTGATATAGATATTGGTCGCTTTTTTGATGTCTGAAATATTCAGGGTCTCCCCGGGCTCCATGGTCCGGTTCTGCGCCTGAACAACCGGCTCTTCCTCCGCCTTCGCCCATCCGCCGGAAAACAGCAGCAAAAAGAGAAAAAGCACCGCTGTCAGCATGGTGCTTTTCTTTTTATATAATGATCCTGTCGGATAATTCATCTGTTTTTCGTTCACTTTCCTGTTGTTCAGTCCCATTCCGTCCGGGACGTCCTGATCCGGATACAATTATCTCATAAAACCCGGGGCTTTTCAACGGAAAGATACCGGTTTTTCCGCCTGCTCCGGCTGTTTCCACCCTTCCGGCCGGGTTCGTTCCCCGCATTGTTTTTCCGCCGGCAAAGGGGTATAATATCCCCGGAAGAAAAAACTGAACAGAGGAGGCTGTCCCTATGCAGCGCCGCATCGTCACCCCCGGCCCGCTTCATGATGAAAACGGCCGTCTCATCGAGACGGGTTACGCCACCGAACTGATCAAAACCTACGACCGTTCCCGGATCGCCGCCCGGCCGTGGCGGATCAAGGAATGGGATTATTACGCCGTCTGCTGCGACCGTTTCGCCCTGGCCCTGACCATCGACCACAACGGCTATATGACCATGGACAGCATTTCCCTGCTGGACTTTGAAACAAACAGCCAGGTCACCACTTCCCGGATCAACCTGCCCGCCTTCGCAAAGCGATCCCTGCCGCCCACCAGCGTGAAGGGCGATATCCGCGTTTCCGGCAAGGACTACGAGCTCGCCTTCGAAAACGACGGCACCGTCCGCCGTCTTTCCGGCCGGATGGACCGCTTTTCGGGCCAGGATATCATCGGTTTCGACCTGACCCTGACCGACGCCCCGGCGGAATCCATGGTCATCGTCACGCCCTACAGGGATCATCCGGAAGCCTTCTACTACAACCAGAAGATCAACTGCATGCGGGTCTCCGGGAATATAAAGTACAAAGAAAAGGAGTACGTCTGTACTCCGGAGGACACCTTTGCCGTGCTGGACTGGGGCCGGGGCGTCTGGACCTATGACAACACCTGGTTCTGGGGTTCCGCCTCGGGCCTTGCGGACGGCGTCCCCTTCGGATTCAACTTCGGCTACGGCTTCGGCGACACCTCCGCCGCCAGCGAGAACGTGCTCTTCTACGACGGAAAGATCCACAAGCTGGACCGGGTCACCTTCAACATTCCCGAAAAGGATGGAAAAGACGACTATATGTCCCCCTGGACCTTTACCAGCAGCGACGGCCGGTTTGAAATGAACTTCACCCCGGCCATGGACCGCAGCGCGAAGATCGACCTGAAGCTGATCTGTTCCGACCAGCATCAGGTCTTCGGCCGCTTCTCCGGCACCGCCCGACTGGACGACGGCCGGAAGATCGAGATCAAAAACCTCATGGGCTTTGCCGAAAAAGTCCGGAACAAGTGGTGATCAGTTCCCCACTCCCGCCGGGAATTCATGCACCCGGTTGATGGCGCGGGCTTCCGCCTCAGAAATCGGGGTTTTGCTCCAGTCGATGGTCCGCTCAAAGCCTGCGTAGTCGCAGATGCGAATGGAGCAGAGCCTGCCGTCTTTCCCGCGGGTATAGGCGGAGATGCCGGACATGCATACGCGTCCGGCTTCTTTTACGCCCAGGTCCGTCACGATATGCTGCCATTCGATGACCGCGGTGATCCCGTTGTCGATCAGCGTTTCATACCGCATGCCGACCCAGCGCGGGATGTGCCCGCTCATGTCCGTATAGATCCTTGTCAGCGTTTCCCGGTCCATGGGCGCGGGATCCTCCGCCGGCTGTTCATCGCCGATGACAGGCTCGTATCCGCCAAAGACGCAGTCGTCCCCCATGGAGTTGATAATCCGCTCCACATCCACCTTCGGCACGTGGTGCAGGGCTTCATAGTATTCCTTAAAGGCCCCCGTCAGCAGGTTCGGGTCCCCCATCTCCAGATGTGCGGATTTGAAGATCGGCTTCCGGTAGGGCGTCAGCCCCGGCACCCGGGTGAAGTTGCAGTAGATCCGCACCTCGTCCAGCAGGCCGCCCTCGCGCAGGTCCCCCACCACGAACATGGGTACTTCCTCGATCATCCCGTCCGTGACAAAGGAGACGTTCATCTCCGTCACGCTCCGGCCGCCGGACTGGGTCTGGCAGACGGGATCAATACTTGCCGATTCCGCGTTAAACCGCTTGAGCCAGCCGGAGGCGAAGGCCGCGAGCTCCTCCTGTCCCTCAAAGCGGCCGTAGGGCGCATCCACCGCCGGCAGCCCGCCGAACTGTTTGGTCTCGCCGAACAGGGCGCAGGCCTCTATCGTCTTCCCGGCGCAGATCAGCTGCATCAGCAGGATCTCCGGGGAGTCTTCCTGCATGGGAGACGTAAAATTGGCGCACATCTGTCTGAGTCTTGAACGGTGACGGATTTCCATCTGTATAATCTCCTTTTCCGTTTTCGGTTTGTCCTTCTGATCCCATTATACAGACAGATCCCCGGCCAATGCAAACAAAAAGGAAACCGTGACCTGCCGTCACGGTTTCCCTGTTTATGCTGCGATCATTTTCTTGGCTTTTTCCAGCCGCCGGAAAGCGGTGGACTGGCTGGTGCTGATGCACTCCGCGGTCTCGCGGATCGTCATCCCGTACCAGAAAACCAGCAGGATCACCTGGCGGTATTTCTCCGGCAGGTTCATCACATCCATGATCATCTCCCGGTCCTCGTCGGTGGATTGTCCCTGGCCCATCTTCTCCAGGTCCTCCGTTGTGATCCGGCTGCTCTCGTGCTTTCGCCAGGCCCTGCGCAGAAAGTCCCGGCAGGTGTTGCCCGCGATCTTGATGATCCAGGTCTTCGGGGAGCATCCGTCCCGCGCCTCAAAGCGGTCGATGTTCCGCCAGGCTTTCAGAAAAGTTTCCTGTGTGGCGTCTTCCGCGTCCGGTCGGTTTCCGAGGAACATAAAGCAGTAACGGAGTACGTCCGTGCCATATTCATCGTACCACGCGGAAAGGGTCGTTTCGTTGGCGATTCCCATGCTTCATCCCTCCTCGATCCTATCCTAACGGATCAACCTTACTTTCACGTGACTTTCATCTTACGATTTCGTAAGGTTTGTCAGGAGGATGTAAACCGGGCGTTAACGGGGTGTAAAAGCTGCTTTTATTCCGCTTCGTACGGGACCAGTTTCCAGGTTTCTTCCCCGTCGGGAACCAGTTTCAGATCGTAGGTTTTCCCCTGTTCAGGCGTGAAATCCAGCGTCAGCAGGCTGTGCTCCTCCAGGGTTTCGCCCATCATCACCTTCAGGATCGCGTCTTCCGGCGCCAGATCGGAAACCCCGTAGGAACATTCAATCTTCATGTCCGTCAGTTCGTCCGGAGACGATACGGAGAACGGGAAACGGTAAAAGTCTTCCCCTTCATCCGGGCAGGAGCAGACCAGCCCCGCGTATTCCCCGCCGATATACACGTCAAAGCGAAGATAGGAAACGGGCAGGCCGCTCTCATCCCATATTTTCAGCAGAAAAGAGTCAGCGTCCGCTTCCTCCTCGGCAAACGCGGGCATACAGCCCAGCAGGCACAGGCACAGGCACAGCAGTACCGACAGCAGTTTTTTCATTCTTCTTCTCCTATAAAAAGTCAACAGTTTTTAGGCTGTTTGTTGTTCATTATCCACGCA
>CAZUXV010000023.1:0-466 GCA_964624445.1 uncultured Oscillospiraceae bacterium
GGAGGCCAGACCCTTGATGGCCTTGACGTCAATCACTTCGGTGCCCATCAGACCGCCCTTGATCTCAAGAGAGGTCAGCTTGTTCTTCTCAATGAACTGAGAAATGATCTTGGGGCCGGCGGTGACGTCCTTGTCGCTGAACACGAAAGCGTTGGGGCCTTCCAGCAGGCTGTCCAGACCTTCGATCTTCAGTTCCTGCAGGGCACGGTTCACCAGGCGATTCTTCAGAACACAGTAGTGAACATTGCTTTCCCGGCACTGCTTACGAAGCTCGGTCACCTGTTCAACGGTCAGGCCGCTGTAGGAAACGACCATCATGCACTCGGCATTCTTCAGCTTCTCAACGATCTCGGATACTACCAGTTTCTTTGCTTCCAGATTTGCGCTCATCTTTTCTGCGCACCTCTTTTCCGGTCAAGATTAAAGAAACCCTTGCGTGCAGGCGCAAGGGAAATAATACGATCCT
>CAZUXV010000023.1:476-24495 GCA_964624445.1 uncultured Oscillospiraceae bacterium
TTCCCCTGGGGGCCCACGTGATTGCCCCAGGTGGCCCACATGATTTCCCCTGGGTCAAACGATACCGGCTGTCTACGGCACTGGTCTCTTCGAAACCGAGGTGAATTGTAACATACTGAAAGAAAGGATGTCAAGCAAAAACAACCATTTTCTTAACTGTTCGGATTACAGGCCTTAACTGTTCGGATTACAGGCCTTAACTGTTCGGATTACAGGCCTTAACTGTTCGGATTACAGGCCAATTGAAATCGTTACCATAACCTGTTATAATATTTCAAGAATGTCATAAATACATGTGTCGGGATCAGGTAACAGGGAAAGAACAAAATGTTGAAAAAAAACCAGTGGATCATCCATCAAGCCGATATTGACCGGTACAAAGGTATGATCCAGCAGGAGAACCGGACGGCATTCAGGCTGATGACCGTAACCGGATGCGTGCTGAGCGTATTCAATCTGATCACGCAGATCGTGGTCACCGGTTTCGGTATGCCTATTTTCCGCAGCAGTATCCTGCTGGTTTGTTTTTCACTGCTGTTCTTCCTGGACAGAATTATTATTCCGGAGGACGTGCCGCTGCCAACCTGGGCGCTTTATCTGGCACAGGCACCGGTTTTACTGCTTTCCATTCTTCTCGGGACAATCTGGGATCCGGAACACCAGGCGACGACAATCCTGCTCTTTATGATCGCAGCGCCTGTGTTTATTATGGATCATCCGAACCGTTCGCTGGGCATCATGGCCGGATGGACTGTTTTCTTTATTGTGCTTTCGCAGAGCGTGAAACAATCTCCGCTGAAGAATTACGACCTGATTCATGCGATTGAGTTCCTGGTCGGGAGCATATCGGTAACCTATGCCGTTGTCCGGATCCGTCTGAAGTCCATGAAAGAACGGGATTCTCTCCAATACAGCCTGAACCATGACCGTGATACAAAATGCCAGAACCGGTACGCGCTTGAGGAAAAACTGGGAAATTATATCGGGAAACCGCTGACGGTAATCATGTCGGATATAGACCAGCTGATGCTTTTCAGTGATTTTTACGGAGAACCGGTCGCCAACGATATTATGAATGAGTTTGTCAACACGCTGATGCGCAGTTACGGCAAAGAAAATACATTCCATTACGGGGAAGACGACGTGCTGTGTCTCCTGACCGAAGCGGACGAGGAACAGTGCGACAGGCTCGCGGCGGAATGCCGGAAAGCTATGCACGAATATTTACAGGATGGATACAGAATTGCCGTAACATTCGCTCAGGGACGCGTGGACGGAACGCCCTCGACAAAAGATGAGCTGCTGTCCATGATCCATCTGGCGCAGATTTATTCCCACAGAGCAGGTGCCGCGGGAAGAGACGAGAACTGGCACGGTACATATTCGGAAGAAGCGCTGGCGGAGGCATCGGCGGAGGCAAACGTTGCTTCCCATCATGTAAAGGCGTTCGAGATCAATCCGCTGTCCGGCCTGCCGACGATGACTTATTTCTGCATGCGCGCTGACGAACTGATGATCAACCTGGTTGACATGGCTTTAATGCCGGTGGTGGGCTATTTCAAGCTGAGCAACCTGAAGGAATACAACGATGAATTTGGTTATCAGCAGGGGGACAAGCTGATCTCCGATGTCGGAAAAGCGTTAAAAGAAGCGTTCCCGTATCGCCTGGTCGGTCACATTACCGCGGGGCAGTACTGCTTTTTCTGCTATCTGAATGAAGCTGCCGAAGGGACAGAGAAGCTTCTGGTCAGGATCAACAAAGAACATCCGGAATTTGAGATCCGCGGGAAAGCGGGTTTTGCGGAGTATACCGGCAAGGAAACCGCAACTGAGCTGCTCGACCTTGCCCGGATTGCCCAGCGCAGCATCCTGAACCGTTCGGATACAGTCTGCTGCCAGTACAACCTGGACCTGGATGAAGAACTGCGTTTCCGCCAGTATATTGTCAATCACCTGGACGATGCGATCCGGGAAGGATGGCTTGAGGTATACTATCAGCCGATTGTCCGGGCTGATACGGAACATATCTGCTGCGAGGAAGCGCTGTCCCGCTGGAACGATCCCGGACAGGGTTTCCTGATGCCCTTCCGGTTTATCCCGCCGCTTGAAGAAAACGGACTGATGTACAAGCTGAATCTGGCTGTGGTGGAACGGGTTCTGAAAGACCGGCGGAGGCGTGAAGAAATGGATATTCCTGTCGTGCCGGTGTCTGTGAATCTCAGCCGGAACGATTTCCTCCAGTGCGATATGGTGAAGGAGATTGCCGACAGGGTGGCAAAAGCCGGATACACACCGGACGTTCTCCGGATTGAGATCACCGAATCTGCCTTTGTCGCCAATCAGGAACTCCTCGGGCGGGAAGTGAAGCGATTCCGGGAACTGGGTTTCAGGGTCTGGATGGACGATTTCGGAAGCGAATATTCCACACTGAACCTGCTTCAGAACCTGGATTTCAATCTGGTCAAGATCGATATGTATTTTATGAACAATATGGCTGTTGGCGAAAAGAACCATATTATTGTTTCCAACGCCATCCGGATGATCCGGGAACTGGGTTCCGGAACGCTCATGGAAGGCGTGGAAACCAAAGAGCAGGAGAAACTGCTTCAGGATATGGGCTGCGGTCTCCTGCAGGGATATCTGTTCAACAAACCCCGTCCGTTTGACAAGATTGCGGAAGAAGCAAAAAGCGGAGAAGGTCTGGTCTATGAAACGCCTGAAGAGGGGGTTGCGGCACCGTGAACGAGATCCGAAGGCCTTTGAAAAGAAGCCTGCTATGGGGCATCCTGTTGTTTGTTTTTGTGCTGTGTATCGTTCTGATCGGTGCGCAGTATTTTACGATTCGCCGTTCCCTGTATCACCAGTATGAGAGCCGGATTGACAGTATTCTGAACTATGCGGAAAGCCGTATTGACACGGATGACCTGGCCGAATGCATCCGGACAGGGAATGAATCCGAGAAATTCAAAGAAACCCAGCACAGTCTTGACGAGATCAAAGAATATACCGAGGTCCATTACCTGTATATCATCATCCCGCTGAATACGGAAAATACAGACAATATTCAGAACGTTATGGCAGCTGCTACGCAGTATGAATATGAAAATGAACCGGAAACGATCGTTCACCTGAACGAACTGACGGGTGATGCCTATTCTCCGGAAACGGCCCGAAAATACCTGGATGCTTATGCGGGCGAAGACGACGCGTTCTTCAGAAATACGACAGTATTCGGGACGGATTATACCGGCTTTCGCATACTGAAGGATTCACGGGGAGAAAAAGTTGCCGCGCTTTGTGCTGATTTTGACGTGAACGGCATCCGTAAACAACTGACGGATAATATCCTGGATATCCTGGTTGTTATCATTATTGTCGCCCTGCTGTTCGCTTCCACCTTCATTGTATGGGCGGATACCAATGTTGTCAGACCGATCCGGCTGCTGGAAAAAGGGGTTCGCGGAATGGCTGAAAAGAGTCACGGCCAGCGAAACCCTGAAGCGATGCGTCTCGAACTGCCGGAGATCAGTACGGGGAACGAAGTGGAATCCCTTGCACAGGCGTCGAAAAACATGGTTGACGATATGCGGGAACACGTGAAAGACCTGCTGAAGCAGGAAAAAGAACTGGCCAAGCTCAACGCTATGGCTAACCGGGATCCGCTGACCCGGGTCGGCAACCGGAACGCCTACGAATCCTTTGCGGAAGCACTTCAGCTGAAAATGAGCGAAGGACCGCAGGAATACGCGATCCTTTACATGAACACAAACGACCTGAAGAAGATCAATGATGAGTACGGACATGAAAAGGGCGATCTGTATCTGCTGAAAGCCTGCCGGATCATCTGTGAAATATTCCATCACACACCTGTATTTCGCCTGGGAGGAGACGAGTTTACCGCCATCATGAGCGGGGAAGACTACAGGAACCGGACCGAACTGGTGAAGCAGGCCCGGAAGGAACTGCTCCGGGCAGAGACGGACGAAACAGCTGCTCCGTGGGAACGAGTCAGCGCTGCCCTGGGTATTACGGATTACGACCGGAAAAACGACAAGACGGTGAAGACCGTGATGGAACGCGCGAAAAAGATGATGATGGAAGACAAGCAAAGGATCAATCATCCTTGATTCTTCAATAATCGAAAGGTCCGCCTATACTGGCGGATCTTGTTTTGTTTCAAAAAAATGTTAAATATATAAGAAAGTATTTCTTAATAGTTACGGAAAATGTTGACAAATTAATACAAACGTAATAATATTACCCTGAATGATTCTCAAAAGGCAGGTGAGCAGGGTGAGAAAGTGGAAAGCTGCTTTTGTTCTTGTGCTCATTTTATGTCTGATCCCCTGCTGTGCAGCGCTGGCAAAAACCGGGAAGGTAACAGCTTCTTCCATCAATATCCGGAAGAGCGCCAATTCCGAAAGCAAGGTTGTTGGTACGCTCCGGGAAGGGGCTTCCGTTACGATTAAGGAGACCAAAGGCAGTTGGTATAAGATCTCTGCGGGAGGAAAAACCGGATACGATTACAAAAAATATATAAAAATCACCGATTCTTCAAGTAAATCCTCCAAGTCTTCAGATTCGAAGAAATCATCTTCCAAAGAAACAAAAAACAAGAAGTCAGGAAGCTCTGACGGAACATGCGGACCTGGTGATACGGGAAGTGCGGTCAAAAAAGTACAACAGCGGCTGAAAAAGCTGGGATACTACAGCGGATCCTGTGACGGAGATTACGGCAACGGCACCAAGACAGCAGTTAAAAAATTCCAGAAGCGCAACGGCCTGACAGCCAACGGAAAGGTCAACAGCAAGACGCTGGCCAAACTTAATTCCTCCAGTGCAAAAAAAGCAACCGCATCCGATTCGGGAAACGGCGGAGGAAGCGGAACGACGGAGCGCCTGAACTGGTTTAACGGCGGGAGCAAGAAGATTCCGAAAGGCGCCACTTTCAAGGTCAAGGATATCAAGACCGGGAAAGTCTTTACCGTCAAGCGGTGGAGCGGCGCCAATCATATTGACGCAGAGCCGGCAAGCGCCTCGGATACAAAAATCATGAAATCCATATATGGTCACTGGAGCTGGAAACGCCGTGCTGTACTGGTCAAATACAACGGGCATGTTTACGCAGGATCCATGAACGGTATGCCCCACGGAACGCAGACAATCAGCGGCAACAATTTTGACGGCCATTTCTGCATTCACTTTTACGGCAGCAAGACCCACGGCAGCAAAAAAGTTGACGCGATGCACCAGAACATGGTGGCGGAAGCAATGAAACACAGCTGGTAAAAGCTTGTCATTCACTGCATATCATCACACTTTCAATATCCCCTGAACCTCTTGTTTTTCTGAAAACAATCAGGTTCAGGGGTCTTCTGTTTTTTTCGCAAGGCTTTTGTGCTTTCTGAATTCAAACGATTTGATTATTCTTCACGAACCGGATAAATGATGATACAATTTCCAACAACGAAATACGACAGGAACCGGGCGATGATTACAAGAGAAACAGAACATCGCGAATCGGTGAGAGGAAATATATGGAAAAGTATATCAAAGGGAATAAGGAAGCATGGGAGGAAGCTTTTGACCAGAGGCATGCCTCCTGGGGAGCCGATATTACAGACCGTATCCGGAAGGAAGAGTATCCCTTTTTCAACAAGGAAACAGCGGATATCCTGAGGAAGATCCGCACGGAGGGAACGGTTATCGGTCAGTTCTGCTGCAATAACGGACGTGAACTGCTTTCCCTGGTAAAATGCGGAAAGGCAGCAAAAGGGATCGGCTTTGACATCGCTGAAAACCAGGTGGACTTTGCCAATGAAAAAGCGAAAGAGTTGGGTCTGCCCTGCATGTTTGAGGCTGTAAACGTATATGACATTGATGATCGGTACAGGGAACAGTTTGACGTAGTGATCATCACGATCGGGGCTCTTTGCTGGTTTGATGACCTGAGCCGATTTTTTGCTGCTGTTGCAAAATGTATGAAACCGGGCGCGGTCATCGTGATCAACGAACAGCATCCCTGCACGAATATGTTGGCTACTGAGGGCGACGAAGAGTTTGATCCTGAACACAGGACAGAATGCCGGTTCTCCTATTTTGAGCATCAGTGGACCGGTAACGGCGGCATGTACTATATGACGCAGAAAAACTATCATTCAAAGACCTTCACTGACTTTACCCATTCGTTGTCCGAGATCATTTCCGGGATGTGCAGCAACGGAATGGTGATCACCGGTCTCCTGGAATTTGACGGCGATATCAGCGGCGGTTTTGCCGCGATCGATCACAGCGGTTTTCCGCTGTCCATGATCATACAGGGGAAGAAGCTTTAATATCCTGAAAAAAGGAAAGCAGAACAATGGAGCACAGAATTATAAAGGAAAACTTTCCCGGAATCGGATGTGCCCGTATTGAAGCAGCCGGAAAAACCACAGCTGAATACTACGGTGTTGCGGACCGGGAAAGCAATACACCGGTGAACAGGGATACCGTTTCCCGGCGTTGATCAGCAGACTTCCGGTGTGGAATGGCTTGCAGACAGGAAAACCTGTGAGGGGAATCAGGTATGAATCAGTTTACCGTGCAAAAAACGGAATTTGGAGAAAGAATGATGATCAGAAAAGCCACTGCAGATGATGCGGAACAATTGAGTGTTCTTAACACCGAGTTTAATGGTGACGGTGAAACAACCATTGAAAACATACGAAACTGTCTTGCTAACAATTGTCAGGAAGTCGTTGTTGTAGATGATGAGCAAGGAAAGCTGACGGGATTTGTCTGCGTTCAGTTGAAAAAGTCCTTCTGCTACGATGCTTAAAGGCCCGAGATTACAGAGGTGTATGTCTGTCCGGAATACAGAAAGCAAAGAATAGCAAGCAGGATGATTCGTTTTGCAGAGGAATACTGCAGAAAAAACTATCCGCTTCGTAAATCTGAACTCCTGACAGGTGAAGAAAACCTTATCGCTCAGTTGGTATACGATAAGCTCGGGTATAAAAACGATCGCGAGCGTCATTTGTCAAAGCGAGTCAAAGAATAAGAACTGCTGGTTTGACGAGGGCGATAACATGAGGATAGAAAACAATCTTATCCGGATCAGGGATTTTGCCGAGAGTGATCTTCCCCTGATGCTGAAATGGCTGACCGACGACAGGGTGCTGGAATACTATGAGGGGCGGGACGTCAGATTCACCATGGATACGTTGGCGGCACATTTTCTGGAGGAAATCCCCGATGGCTTCAGAGTGATTATCGAATACAGGGATCAACCTGTGGGATACGGTCAGGCTTATCAGCTGAGCGGAGAAATGTTTGACGAATACGAATATCCCGACCACGGTAAAGTCGTATATGCGATGGATCAGTTCATCGGGGAGCCTGATTGCTGGAGCCGGGGAATCGGCTCTGCGTTTATGCAAATGATGTCTTCGTATCTGAAAAACAGCAAAGGAGCTTCCTGCATCCTTCTTGATCCGCATCAAAACAATTACAGAGCTATACGCGCTTATGAGAAAGCCGGGTTCAGAATTATAAAGTCCCTTCCTGAACATGAGCTGCATGAAGGGAAAAAAGAAGATTGCTGGTTGATGGAAAGAGAACTGTAAATTCCGGTTTGTCAGGATCATGATCATCCGGGAAGCGAAAATGATCCGGAAGAATCGCATCACCTGAGCGACGACTCGGTGATGCCTTTTTTCGGTCGACAGCAAAGGTGTTTTCAGAGAATTCAATCTTTTTTTCATTATTGGAATATGATATAATCATTTTCAGTGTATCTATAAGGTGCACTGAACAGGAGGATGAACATGCTTACACAGGCACCCCGCGGGACAAGAGACGTACTGCCCGCCGACAGCTATCGCTGGCAATATATTGAGAACAGAATGCGCGCGGCTGCAGCATTGGCCGGATACAGAGAGGCGAGGACCCCTGTTTTTGAGCATACGGAACTGTTCCTTCGGGGCGTAGGCGATACAACCGATATCGTACAGAAAGAGATGTATACCTTTGAAGACAAGGGAAAGCGTTCCGTGACCCTGAAGCCGGAAGGAACCGCCGGTGCGGTCCGGTGCTTCCTGGAGCACAATCTGTACGCGGAACCGCTGCCCTGCAAGCTGTATTACCTGAACGCGCCGATCTTCCGGTATGAGAATCCCCAGAGCGGCCGGCTGCGCGAGCATCACCAGTTCGGCATGGAATGCTTCGGGGCGAAGGAGGCTACAGCGGACGCTGAACTGATCCTGACAGCCTATCATCTGCTGCAGGAACTGGGTGTCGGCAACCTGAGCGTGGAGATCAATTCCATCGGTTGCCCGAACTGCCGGCCCACCTATCACGCCCGGCTGAAGGAATTCCTGGGCGGACGGATCGACAAACTCTGCGCCACCTGTCGGGAACGGTTTGACCGGAACCCGCTGCGGGTGCTGGACTGCAAGGAGAAACAGTGCCAGGAGCTGACCAAAGACGCGCCGAGCATGCTGGACCTGCTGTGTGACGAATGCCGTGATCACTTTGAACAGCTGAAGGCCTGCCTGGACGGCGCCGGGATCCCGTACCGGGTCAATCCCCGGATCGTCCGCGGACTGGATTACTATACCAAGACGGTTTTTGAACTTGTGACGGAAACCCCGGACGGAAAGCTGACGGTCTGCGGCGGCGGCCGGTATGACAACCTGGTGGAGCAGATCGGCGAGCAGAGCATTCCCGCGGTAGGGTTTGGCATGGGTTTGGAGCGGGTACTGATGCTGCTGGACGGCGAAGGGATCGAGATCCCGAAGCCGGCCTGGTACGATGTGTTCGTGACCTATATGGGACAGAATGGGCAGCATGCTTTCGCCCTGGTGCAGCAGCTGCGGAAAGCCGGAATCAAGGCGGACATGGACCACTGCGGGCGCAGCCTGAAGGCCCAGTTCAAATACGCTAACAAGACGGGAGCGCCGCTGACGGCGGTTATCGGCGACGATGAAGCGGCGAACGGCACCGTGAAGATCAAACGGATGGCGGACGGGGAAGAAAAAACGGTCCCGGTGAAAGACGCCGTCGAAACGATCAATGAGATGAATTTATAAATTTCACTTAGGAGATATACATATGCAGTACAGGACACATACATGCAATGAACTGAGGCTGGCGGACGCCGGGAAACAGGTCCGGCTGAGCGGATGGATGGAAAACGTACGCGAGGTCAGCGGCAACCTGGCCTTTATCGTGCTGCGGGACTTTTACGGTTCCACTCAGCTGGTGGCGGAAGATGAAAAGATCCTGCAGGTTTTCCTGAACCTGAACAAGGAAAGCGTGGTTTCCGTGACCGGTACGGTGCGGGAGAGGGACAACAAGAATCCGAAGATGGCAACCGGTGACATCGAAGTCGTTCCGGACAGCGTGGAAGTGCTGGGCAAGTGCCGGTATAACGCGCTGCCGTTCCAGATCGGCCGCAGCACCGAGGCGGATGAGAGCATCCGCCTGAAGTACCGTTACCTGGACCTGCGCAACCCGGAGGTCAAGAAGAATATCATCATGCGCTGCAACGTGGTGAGCGCGCTGCGCCAGGCTATGACGGAACATGGATTTCTGGAGATCACCACGCCGATCCTGACTGCCTCCTCTCCGGAAGGCGCCCGGGATTACCTGGTGCCGGCACGGAAACACCCGGGCATGTTCTACGCCCTGCCGCAGGCCCCCCAGCAGTTCAAACAGCTTCTGATGACCAGCGGGTTTGACCGCTATTTCCAGATTGCCCCGTGCTTCCGGGATGAGGACGCCCGCGGCGACCGGAGCCCCGGCGAGTTCTATCAGCTGGACATGGAAATGTCCTTCGCCACCCAGGAAGACGTTTTTGCCGTCATGGAGGACGTACTGCCGCCTATTTTTGCCAAATACGGTAAATACAATGTTGCTTCTTCCGCGCCTTTCCGCCGGATCCCGTACCTGGAAGCGATGGAGACCTATGGCAGCGATAAACCAGACCTGCGGATTGACCTGACGGTGAAAGACGTGACGGAGCTGCTTTCCGGCTGCGGTTTCGGGCCTTTTGAAGGCAATGTGGTCAAGGCTGTTCCCGTGACGGACTTTACCGCCACCCGCAAGCAGATCGACAAGCTGTGCGCGGACGTGGAAGTGATCAGCGGCAACAAGAGCTACTGGTTCCGCCTGGATGAGAACGGCGAGATCGTCGGCGGTATCGCCAAGTTCCTGCAGGAAAACAAGGACGCGGTCATTGCCGCACTGGACCTGAAGCCCAATACTTTCGTGGCGCTGAGCGCCGGAAAGAAGGGAGCTGCGCAGAAGACTGCCGGCGTGCTGATCAAGAAGCTGGGCGAACTGTGCCCCAACCATATGGACACGGAACGCTATGAGTTCTGCTGGATCGTGGACTTCCCGATGTATGAGATCGGCGAGGAAAGCGGCGAGCTGGAATTCTGCCACAATCCCTTCTCCATGCCCAACGGCGGACTGGATATCCTGGAAAAGGCCGAGCGGGGAGAAGTAGATCCGCTGTCCATTACGGCTTTCCAGTACGACATCGTATGCAACGGTATCGAACTTTCCTCCGGTGCAGTCCGGAACCATGATCCGGAGATCATGATCAAGGCCTTTGAGATGGTAGGCCTGGGCGAGGAAGACGTGAAAGCCAAGTTCCCGGCCATGTACAACGCTTTCTGCTACGGCGCGCCGCCGCACGCCGGCGTTGCCCCGGGCGTGGATCGCATGGTGATGCTGCTGGCCGGCGCCGAGACCATCCGCGAGGTGATCCCGTTCCCGATGAACAAAAATGCCCAGGATATCATGATGGGCGCCCCGAGCCCCGTGGAGCAGAAGCAGCTGGACGAGCTCCATATCGCCATCGTCAGGGACGAGGAGGAGCAGTTGTAATCCCGGGGTGAATCTGGTATAATAAAAAAGATTTGAAACACCGCTGATAAGGAGGCTGTGATTTCATGGCAGCTAAGACGGAAAAAAAGACAAACAGTACGCTTCCGCTGAACACGGAGGATTCGACCCCCTCTTCCAACATCACTTACAACAGTGAGGTCGTCGCCATCATCGCAGGCCTTGCCGCCAACGAAGTGGAAGGCATCGCGGGTATGTGCAACGTCAGCGGCAGCATCATGAGCAAGAACCGCAACGTTACCAAGGGCGTGAAGGTTGAAGTCGGCACGGAAGAAGTGGCCGTGGATCTTTACGTGATCGTGGAATACGGCATTCCGATCCAGCGCGCCGCCGGGGAAGCGCAGGAAAACGTCCGCAAGGCGATCGAATCCATGACGGGGCTGCACGTGGTGCGGGTAGACGTCCATGTACAGAGTGTCAGCTTCGAACAGGACAAGAAAGCGCTGCAGGCCGGTGCACAGCAGGCTGCGCTTGTCGCCGGGGAAGAATTCGACGCGGTGAAACTGCCGGAAACCGAAAAGAAAGAATCCGACGCCAGGGAAAAAGCGAAGAAGCCCGCGGCAAATGAACAAAAGCAAGAACCCAAGGAGAAACCCAAAGCCGATCCGAAGCCGAAGGCTAAGACCACTAAAAAGCCTGAGGAAGCGGAGCAGAAACCCGAAGCGGGACAAGCCCCTGACGAAGCCGGCGAAAAGAAGTAAAACATTCTGACAGGGGAGGAATCCTCTGTCTTTTTTCCCTGTTGAGGAAGGGAGGACGAACGTATGAAAATCCGTGTTCTGGACAGGATCCTGGTTGCGCTTGCAGGCCTGCTGATGCTGGCGGGCTGCGCCGCGCTGGCTGCCCAGCTGTTTTTCGGAAAAGACGTGATCGGATGGGTCACAAAGATTCTGACAAACGAACAATACAGGATCTGGCTGATCATTGCGCTGGCACTGCTGGTGATCATCTCATGCTACTGCATCCTGATGCTGTTCCGCCATCGCGGGCGCAGGGACAAGTTTGTTATGCAGAAGACCGAAAACGGCGAGCTGTCCATTTCCCTGAAGGCTATGGAAAACATGGTCCAGAAATGCCTTGATCCGCATAAGGAACTGACTGTGCAGGGTGTGCGGCTGGAGAACCAGAAAGGCGGCTTGCTGATCCGGATCCGCGGCACCGTGGCCGGCGGAGTCAGCATTCCGCTGACCGTGGACGCGCTGCAGCAGCAGATCAAGCAGTACGTGACCGCCTGCAGCGGCGTGGAAGTGAAGGACATCCGCGTCCAGATCGAATCCTCCGGCCCGGACGCCAAAGAATCCCTGTTCGCGATTGAAGCGCCGACGGCCAGGGCGCTGCCCGGCGGCTCAAACGCCAAAGAGGAGAAGACGAAAGAAAAGAAAGAGGAAGAACCCGCCCCTATGACCCAGGAAGAAGTGGAGCAGGTCATGGCTGAGATGCCCGCGCCGCTTCCTTCCGACGCGGAGGATGCTGCTCCGGTGGTTGAGGTTTCGGCAGCAGCGGCTGCCGCGGCGGAGATGCTGAAGAACGAGGCACCCCAGGAAGAGGACGACCGGCCGATCCATCAGCGGCTGTTCTCCAATCCCGAAGAGCCCTGCGTGATGCCGATGCCGCCCGCCGCGGAAGAAGCGGGAAGCCAAGAAACTGAAGAAAAGAAATCGGAAGAAACGGTGGCAGAAGAAACGAAATCTGAGGATGAGAAACCTGCAGACGCCGAGGAAAAAGAAGCGCCGCAGGATGAGACTGAGGAAGGGGGCAAAGAACAATGAACCTGAAGAAGGGAACGCCCGCCTGCGGGCTGATACTCGGAACCATACTGGTCGTGCTCGGCGCCCTGGTCATGTGGATCGGATTCTGGAAAACACTGCTGCTGGCGCTGCTGTTTGCCCTTGGATACTTCCTCGGCGCCATTGATAAGAAAAAGGAATTCCTGAAAAATACCGCCAACAGGCTGATCCCGGAAAAAGAGATCAAGGTGATCGATTTCAAAAAAGAAGTTAAAAAGGAACAGGAAATGAACCAGGCCGCCGAAGAGATCATCAGCAGCATGGAAGCAAAGACAAAGGAGTAACAGACACATGTCCCGTACAACAGCACGCGCAGCCGCGATGCAGATGATCTTTGAGAAGATCTCCGGAGGTCAGGGCGGCGAAGACACGCTGAAGATGGTTTACGACGAACTCCGGGCCGACGGTTTTCCCGGCGTGGATCATATCGGACGGAAAGAGCCCGACCAGGAAGACCGTGATTATATCACCGCCGCACTGGAAGGCGTCCTGGCACACCGGGATGAGATTGACGACCTGATCGACCGGCACACCGCGAAGGGCTGGAGTATGGACCGGATCTCCCTGGTCAACCTGACGATTATGCGCCTGGCGGTCTGGGAGATCCTCTACGCGGAGGACGTCCCCGGCAGTGTTTCCATCGCGGAAGCAATGGAACTGACGGAACGGTTCTCGGATCCGGAGGACAAGGCTTTTGTGAACGGCATTCTCGGAACGATCCTGCGCGAACATGAGGCGCAGGCGTGAGGGAAGGCGAAAGAAAGCCGGTTGTAATCGGCTTTGACACCAGCAATTACAGAACCTCGGTGGCGGCAGTCACGCTGGATGGAGAGATCCTGGTGAATCACCGGGAACTGCTCCCTGTGCCTGACGGGGAGCGGGGACTTCGACAGAGTGACGCCGTTTTTGCGCATATCAGGCAGCTGCGAAACAGCGGGGAAGAACTGCGAACCGCCCTGCAGGATGCTGAGATTGCGGCAGTGGCGGCAAGCACGAAACCGCGGGACGGAGAAGACTCCTATATGCCGGTGTTTCAGGCCGGATATACGGCCGGGAGCCTGCTGGCGGCCGCACTGAACGTGCCGTTTTACGAAACGACCCATCAGCGGGGGCACCTGGCGGCAGCTCTTCACGGCACAAAGCTGGAAGGAACGGTACGCTTACTGGCCATCCATCTGTCCGGCGGAACGACGGATCTGCTGGTGCTGGACGGGGAGAAACTTGAACAGATCGGCGGAAGCGCCGACCTGCATGCCGGCCAGATGGTGGACAGGGCCGGGGTTGCCATGGGACTGGGCTTTCCCGCGGGAGAAGCACTGGAAGCGCTGGCTGTGCACGGAAAAAGCGAAGGCAGGCTCGGATGTAGCATGGATAATCGCGGACTGACCTGTCATCTGAGCGGCGCTGAGACCCGGGTACAGCAATGGATCCGGGAAAAAACGCTGCCCCGGGAGGATGTTGCCCGGGAGATCTACGACCTGCTGGCCCGGACGCTGATCCGGATGCTGCAGGCCGGGAGCGAAAAAAACGGGATCCGCCAGGCATTGATCACAGGGGGCGTTGCTGCTTCCGGACTGTTGCGGCAGCTTTTGGAGGAAAGAAGGAAGAAGACACGGAACTGTCCGGAGATCGTCTTCGGAAAACCGGAGATGAGCGGGGACAACGCAGTGGGTGTTGCACTGATCGGTGCGAGACGCCTGGTTGATTCATAATAATGGATTGTGACTGACGGAGGAAAAGATGGCAGCACAGATTCTGAGCGGAAAAGAGATGTCCGAGAGCCTGCGGAAGCAGATTGCGGAGCGGGTGGCGCGGCTGAAGGAGCAGGGCGTCACGCCCGGCCTGGCCGTGATCCTGGTGGGCAACGACCCGGCCAGCGAAATTTATGTGCGGAACAAGGGCAACGGATGCGCGGAAACGGGGATGTATTCCCGGACACTGAATATGCCGGAAGAAACGACCCAGGAACAGCTGGAAGCGGCGATTGAGGAACTGAACGCCGATCCCGCGATCCATGGAATTCTGGTGCAGCTTCCACTGCCGAAGCATCTGGACGAGAACGCCGCGCTGGCTAAGATCCTGCCGGAAAAGGACGTGGACGGATTCCACCTGATCAATGCCGGCCATATGCTGACCGGAACGGAAGGTGTGGTCGCCTGTACGCCCCGGGGAGCCCTGTATATGATCAAAAGCACCGGCCTGGACCTGAACGGCAAGGAAGCTGTTGTCATCGGCCGGAGCAATATTGTCGGCAAACCGATGGCAATGCTCCTGCTGCGGGAAAACTGCACGGTAACAATGTGCCACAGCCGGACGAAGAACCTGGCTGAGCATACCCGCCGGGCGGACATCCTGGTAGCGGCGGTGGGCAAAGTCGGCTTTGTAACGGCGGACATGGTCAAGCCCGGCGCGGTGGTCATTGACGTGGGGATCAACCGCGTGGACGGTAAGGTAAAGGGCGACGTGGACTTTGACGCAGTAAAAGAGATCGCGGGCTGGATCACCCCGGTGCCCGGCGGCGTCGGCAAGATGACGATCACGATGCTGCTGGCCAATACCGTGGAAGCGGCTGAAAGGACCCTCGCAAAGTGATGAACGAAACGGGCCTGAGCGTATCCGAGCTGAACCTGATGATCTCGGAAGCGGTCCGACGGGATCCGCGGACGCGGAGCGTGCTGGTACGCGGCGAAGTCAGCAGCTTCCGGAACCAGATCGCTTCGGGGCACTGGTATTTCAGCCTGAAGGACGCACAGGCGTCTATTACCTGCGCCATGTTCCGGAATGCCAACCTGAAAGCGAAGATCCGGCCGAAGGACGGCGACCAGGTGCTGGCGGAAGGCTATGTGGACTTCTATGCTCCCCAGGGCAAGATCCAGCTGATTGTCACCGGCCTGCAACCTGCAGGGCTGGGAGATATGTACATTCGGCTGGAAGAACTGAAACGGAAACTGGCGGCGGAAGGGCTGTTTGATCCGGGCCGGAAGCGGCAGATTCCCATGCGGCCCCGGAAAGTGGCGGTGGTAACCTCCCAGAGCGGCGCGGCACTGCATGATATCCTGAATGTCTCCGGTATGCGCTGTCCCGATATCCCGATCGTGCTGGTTCCGGTGGCCGTGCAGGGTGCCGGCGCCGGAAAGGAGATTGCGGAAGGGATCATGAAGGCGGACATGGATACGGACGCGGATGTGATCATCGTCGCCCGGGGCGGCGGGTCCGCGGAGGATCTGTGGTGCTTCAATGATGAAGCAGTTGCACGGGCTATTGCCGCCTGCGTTAAGCCGGTGGTCTCCGGTGTCGGGCATGAGATCGATACGACGATCTGCGACCTGGCCGCAGACGTGCGGGCGTCCACACCGAGCAACGCCGCGGAGATCGTATTCCCGGATCGCCGGGAACTGACCGGACGCGTAAACCTCTGCCGTTCCGGGCTGATCAGGGCGCACATGGGGAAACTGCAGCAGGCGGAACTGAATCTCCGGAACATGGTCCGAAGGCTGTCGGCACTGTCACCGGAAAAACGGATCACGCTGCTGATGAACCGGAAGGAACTGCTCAGGCTGCAACTGTGCGATTCCATGGGTTCAAAACTCGATGGAGTATGTAAGACGCTGAATGACGCGAAGACTACCCTGCAGCTTTCGGCGGTCAACCGCCTGAAAGAAGCGGAACATGCCACAGGCCGACTGAGAGAACGGCTGACAGCTGTCAGCCCAATGGCTGTTTTAAACCGGGGGTATACCCTGGTATATGATGAAGATAAACGGCTGCTGACGCGCGCCGCAGAAGCGAAAAAGCAGACCGGGATGACCCTGCAGTTTGCGGACGGACGGGTCGCCGTAACCAGAAAGGAAACACCATGACAGAAAAGAAGAAAAGCTTTGAAGAAAGCCTGCAGGAGGTTCAGGAGATCATTACCAGAATAGAGGAAGGAAAGCTTCCGCTGGAAGATTCGGTGAAGCAGTTTGAGGAAGGCATGAAAACCCTGGCTGCGCTGGATGAAGAACTGAAGGAAATGAACCGCCGGCTGACGGTACTGAAGGATGGCAAAGAGCAGGAACTGACTGTTCCGGGAGATCTGCATGAAGACGTATGAGGAATACCTGAGCCTGGTGGAACACGCGCTGGGGCCGATGCTGGAGTCCCTGGGAGAGATCCCGGAGCAGCTGCTCAAGGCAATGAAATACAGCCTCGAAGCCGGGGGAAAACGCCTGCGTCCGGTGATGCTGCTGGCGGCCTGTGAGATGGCCGGAGGGGATACGGAGACCGCGCTGCCTTTTGCCTGCGCGATTGAGATGATCCATACCTACAGCCTGATCCACGACGATCTGCCCGCAATGGACAATGACGACCTGCGTCGGGGCAAGCCAACAAACCATAAGGTCTTCGGCGAGGACCTGGCGATCCTGGCTGGCGACGGACTACTGAACGCGGCAGCTGAGCTGATGGCCCGTACTGCGCTCCGACTGGCGGATTCCCGGGGAATCCGGGCACTGGAAATCATCATGCGGCATGCCGGTGTGACCGGGATGATCGCAGGCCAGACCCGGGACGTACTCTCGGAAGGGGAAACGCCGAAGGAGGACCTGGTCGCCTATATCCACAGCCACAAAACAGCGGACCTGCTGGAAGCGCCGATGGAGGCCGGCCTGGCGCTGGCCGGAGCTGATGAGAGTCAGATCGGGGCGGGATATGCCTACGGCCTGCATTTCGGACTGGCGTTCCAGATGACGGACGACCTGCTGGATGTGAAGGGCGACGCCGCCCTGATGGGCAAAAATACCGGTATGGACTCAGCGCTGAACAAAATGACATGGGTCGCGCTCCGGGGCGTTGAAGGAACGGAAAAAGATGCGGAAGAACAAGTAGAGCTGGCCATTCGGGCGCTGAATGATCTGCCCTGGGAACACGGATTCTTTGAGGAACTTGTCCGCGGTGTGATCACCCGGAATCATTAAACTGACGGAGGACAAAACAATGCCTTTTATGGATCATTTTCTGGAAGAAGTAGTTGTTAAGCAAAAGAATACGATGAACCGGATCCTGTATTATTTCAGCTGGGTGGTCATGGTTTTCGCGGCGCTGGTCGCCAGCATGACGCTGAGCTCGCTGACCATGCAATTCAACTGGTTTTCGGTTGTTGTTATCCTGCTCTCCGCCGGTATCGCAGTCTATACCTGGTTCTTCCATGACAAGCTGCTCACGGAATACGAATATACGTTCACCAACGGCGCGCTGGATTTCGCGGAAGTATACAACAACAAAAAGCGCAAGAGCCTGGGCAGCCTGAATGTGAGAAATGTGGAAGCGTTCGGAAAGGTGAGCTCTTCTTCCTTCCAACGCTATCTCAACACGCCCGGCGTCAAACGGATGAACTGGTTCCTGAACCGGGAAGCGGAACTGTACTATTTCTATTTCACCAAGGAATCGGACAAGAAGATGATCATTCTCGAGCCCAGCGAAGAGATGGTGGGTTATATCAGGCAGTATCTGCCCCACGGCGCGTACCGGGAGTAAAGAAATGAACGCGTATCTGGACAACAGCGCCACGACCAAGCCGTCGGCAGCCGTCGCGGCAGCCGTCAGGGAACTGATGGAAGGCGGATGGTACAATCCATCCGCTTTATATAAGCCCGCCCTGGAGATTCAGAAAAAGCTGGACGGCGTGCGGGAAACCTGTCTGAAGGCGGCCGGTGCCCAGGGGCAGAAAGTGATTTTTACTTCCGGTGGAACAGAGGCGGACAACCTGGCGCTGCTGGGGCACCTGAAGGCTTGCCGGAAACCCGGAAAGGTACTGATCTCCTCGGTGGAGCATCCGGCGGTTTCCGCCTGCGCGGAAGAGATCCGGAAAATGGGCCATACCGTGGAGGAGATCCCGGCTTCCCGGAGCGGGTCTGTCGACCTGGCTGCGCTGGAAGAGATGCTGGATGAAAGCGTCCTGCTGATCTCCGTGATGCAGGTAAACAACGAGACCGGCGCTACGGAACCGCTGGCGGAAATCGCCGCGCTGCGGGACCGGAAAGCCCCGGTCGCCGCGATCCATGTGGACGGAGTGCAGGGTTTCCTGCGGATGAATCTGGATTTCAACAAACTCGGAATCCAGTCCTACGCGTTTTCCGGTCACAAGATCCACGGGCTGAAAGGAACCGGAGCGCTGATTATCCGCAAGGACCATGCGATCCGGCCGATTCAGTTCGGCGGCGGACAGGAGGGGAACCTTCGCTCCGGTACAGAAAACACCTTCGGGATCCTGGCATTGGGCGAAGCGGTCCGGACCTGGAATCCGGAAGCGAACGGCAGGATGCGCGCCCTGAAGAAACGGCTGCGGGAAGAATTGCTCCGGAGGATTCCGGATGCACGGATTAACGGCCCGGAGGAAGATCCGGCAAAGTGCGCACCGCATATCCTGAATGTTGCACTGATGCCGGTCCGGAGCCAGACGATGCTCTTTGCCCTGGAGGGAGACGGGGTTTATGTTTCCGCAGGAAGCGCCTGCGCCAGCAGGAAGCAGAAGATCTCGCCGGTGCTGAAAGCCATGGGCGTCAGCACGGAACAGGCGGACTGCTCCCTGCGGTTCAGCCTGTGCCCTTACACCACCGAGGAAGAGATTGACTACGCGATCGAATGCACCGTAAAACACTGGAATATGCTGAAAAAGTATACGAGAAGATAAAAGCGACCGGGGAGAGTAAGAATGAAAAAGATCATGTGCGTGTTCGGCACCAGGCCGGAAGCCATCAAGATCTGCCCGCTTGTACTTGAACTTAAGAAGCGTGAAGGACTGGAAACGGTTGTCTGCGTGACAGCCCAGCACAGACAGATGCTGGACCAGGTGCTTGAAACCTTCCATGTTGTTCCGGACTATGATCTGAACATTATGAAGGACCAACAGACGCTGTTTGATATTACCACAAACATCCTGAACTCAATCCGGAATGTATTGGAAGAGGTAAAACCGGACGTAGTGCTGGTCCACGGCGATACCAGTACCACCTTTGTAACGGCACTGGCCTGCTTCTATCTAAGAATCCCTGTGGGTCATGTGGAGGCCGGACTTCGAACCTACAATATCTACAGTCCGTATCCTGAAGAGTTCAACCGTCAGGGCGTCGGGATTATCTCAGCCTACAATTTCAGTCCCACGCCACTCTCCGCCGGGAATCTGCTCCGGGAAGGCAAAAAGCCGGAGACGATCTATATCACCGGAAACACGGTGATTGACGCGATGCAGCATACCGTTCGGGAAAACTATACCCATCCGGAACTGGAATGGGTCGGGGACAACAAACTGATTTTCATCACCGCCCATCGCCGGGAGAATCTGGGTGAGCCGATGCACCGCATGTTCAGGGCAATCCGCCGCGTGCTGGATGAGCATCCGGACTGCCGGGCCGTCTATCCGATTCATATGAATCCGATTGTTCGCAAAGCAGCAGATGAAGAACTGGGTGGATGCGAGCATATCCATATTATCGAGCCGATCGAGGTTTTTGACTGTCATAACTTCGAGGCGCGATCCTATCTGTGCCTGACAGACTCGGGCGGCATTCAGGAAGAATGTCCTTCCTACGGCGTGCCGGTCCTGGTCATGCGCGACACGACGGAACGGCCGGAGGGCGTCGACGCCGGCACGCTGAAACTGGTCGGCACGGATGAAGAAGTTATTTACAAGACGTTCAAACTGCTGCTGGAAGACCGGGCAGAATACGATAAAATGGCGCACGCCTGTAATCCCTATGGAGACGGACACGCGTGCGAACGCATCGCGGATATCCTGGAAGGAAAGGAATACAGTCCCTGGCAGCCGCAGTACTAAGAGTCAAAGGAAGAAAGCAAAATGCAGGAATTATTGTTGGTCAGATACGGTGAAATTTTCCTGAAAGGACTGAACCGGCCTTACTTTATCCGCGCGCTGGTACGGAAGGTTCGATATGCCGTACGCGGCCTCGGCGCGGAGGTCTGGGTTCATGACGGCCGGATTTTTGTGAAGGGTTTTAAAGACCTGGACGAGTGCATCGCCCGGGTGACGAAGGTATTCGGCGTACACAGCGTCTGTCCGGCAGTGGAAATGTCCAAGGATGACTTTGAGGCGATCTGTGCCCAGGCGGTAGAGATGACGAAGGACCTGAAGGGGACTTTCAAGGTGAACGCCCGCCGCAGTGACAAACGCTATCCGATGAACTCCCCGGCGATCAACGAGGAGGTTGGTTACCGGATCCTCCAGGCAAACGAAGACCTGAAGGTGGACGTACACAAACCGGAACACCTGGTGAATATCGAAATCCGGGACCTGGCCTACCTGTATGTGAAGGTGATTCCGGCTGTGGGCGGTATGCCCGTGGGTACGAACGGCAACGCCACGCTGCTGCTTTCCGGCGGTATCGACAGCCCGGTGGCGGGCTGGATGATCGCCAAGCGGGGCGTGCAGATCAACGCGGTGCATTTCCATTCCTATCCCTATACTTCGGACCGTGCGAAGGAAAAAGTGCTTGACCTTGCGCGGAAGCTTTCCTTCAGCTGCTGCGGGATCAAGGTCTATATCGTTCCCTTCACGGAGATCCAGATGGCGATCCACGAAAAATGTCCGGAAGAATACACCACGCTGATTATGCGCCGCTATATGATGCGGATTGCCGAGCGGATCGCTCGGGAAACGGAGAGCGAAGCCCTGATTACCGGCGAGAGCATCGGCCAGGTGGCGAGCCAGACGATGACTGCCCTGGGCTGCACGGATGACGTGGCCGGCATGCCGGTGTTCCGTCCGCTGATCGGCTTTGACAAGAGTGAAATCATTGAAGTGGCCCGCAAGATCGGAACGCTGGAAATTTCCGAGCTGCCCTTTGAAGACTGCTGCACCGTATTTACCCCCAGACATCCGGCTACCCATCCGAAGATGGACAAGATCCTGGAAGGGGAGTCAAAGCTGGAAACGGAAGAACTCATCCAAAGAGCGCTGGACGGCGTGGAAATGGTCAGAGTCTAATACAAATGATCAGAATACGGCATGTTTTAAAAGATTTGTAACTTGTAATCGCCTGCTCATTGTGATAGAATTTTTGTTGGGACACGATCTGCCCTTGCGGGCAAAAAATGACCCACAAGATCAGAGGGAGGCGAGCAAATGGATTCAGGATTCATCACCCTGATGCGGAAACTCGCCCCGGACCTGATCGACGAGATTACTCGGCGTGCGCTGATCCTGGAACGGATCGCAGCCATGCAGCCGGTGGGCAGACGGCAGCTGGCCGCGAAACTGAATCTTCCGGAACGGGAAATCCGCAATACCGCCGCGATCCTGAAGGATCTGGGGTATATCGATCTGGATGCTTCCGGCATGTCGCTTTCCGGCAAGGCGGAAGAGGTGCTGGATACATCCCGGGCATTCTCTAAAGCCATGAGCGGCCTGACTGAAATGGAGACAAAGCTCTGTGAACTGCTTCCGGTAGACCGGGTGCTGATCGCTCCCGGCAACGCGGACGAAGATGAACAGGTGCTCTCCGATGTCGGCCGGATCTGTGCCCAGAAGCTGCGGAACATTCTGATGAACGGGAACACGCTGGCCGTAACCGGCGGACGGACGATCGCCGCAGTGGCCCGAAGCCTCCAGAGCCCGACGCCGCTGAATGTGATGGTGGTTCCCGCACGGGGCGGGCTTGGCCGGACCGTTGAGATCCAGGCCAACACCCTGGCGGAAGAGATTGCCGGAAAGCTTGGCGGCCATTACCGGCTGATCCATCTGCCGGACACGATGGACGCCGCCGCCATGCAGGAAATGCTGAAACTGCCGGAAGTCAGCGAAGCAATGGAACTGCTGGAACGGGCGGACGTGATCCTGCATGGAATCGGAACGGCCTCCGAAATGATGAAGCAGCGGAGGCAACCCCATGAGATTCAGTCGAAGCTGATCCAGGAGGGTGCAAAGGGCGAAAGCTTCGGTGCCTACTATGATCTGGAAGGCCGGTGCCTGATGGAATCCACCAATGTGGGTGTCGACCTGGCCAGGCTGAAGCCCACCTGCAAAATGATCGCGGCCGCAGCCGGTGCATCCAAGGCGGAAGCAATTATCTCGATCCTGCGCCACACCAGGCATTACCTGCTGGTCACAGACCAGGGAGCGGCAGAAAGCATGCTGCACATATTATCAAATGAACAATGAGTGATCAGCAAACCAGAGTTTAGGTTCACTTGAGGAAAAGACAGTATAAAATGATTGTCAATCTCCAGAAGAGATTTGCAATAGATGAAGGAACCAATCATAGAAAAGGAGAGATAAAACCATGGCAAAAAAGACAGTTGACGACATTCAGGTAACTGGCAAGCGGGTACTGGTCCGCTGCGACTTCAACGTCCCGATGAAAGACGGCAAGATCACCAATGACAAGCGCATCGTGGCAGCCCTGCCGACAATCAAAAAGCTGATCGCTGACGGTGGCAAAGTGATCCTTTGCTCTCACCTGGGCAAGCCGAAGAACGGTCCGGAAGAGAAGTTCTCCCTGGCTCCTGTGGCTGTCCGCCTGAGCGAACTGCTGGGTCAGCCCGTCGTTTTCGCCAATGACGATAACGTGGTCGGCGAGAACGCCAAGGCTGCCGTTGCCGCGATGAAGGACGGCGACGTGGTGCTGCTGCAGAACACCCGTTTCCGCGCGGAAGAAACCAAGAACATCGAAAGTTTCAGCAAAGACCTGGCTTCCATCGCTGATGCCTATGTGGACGACGCGTTCGGCTCCTGCCACCGCGCTCACTGCTCCACCGCCGGCGTGACCGCCTACACCAGCCCTAACGTTGCCGGCTATCTGATCGGCAAGGAACTGTCCATCATGGGCAAGGCGCTGGAAAATGCCGACCGTCCCTTTGTGGCGGTTCTCGGCGGCGCAAAGATTGAAGACAAACTGAACGTGATCAACAACCTGCTGGAAAAGGTTGACACCCTGATCATCGGCGGCGGTATGGCTTTCACATTCCTGAAGGCCAAGGGATACGAAGTCGGCAAGAGCCTGCTGGATGAAAGCAAGATCGACTACTGCAAGGACATGATGGCGAAGGCCGCCGAAAAGGGCGTGAAACTGCTTCTGCCCATCGACACCGTCTGCGCGGCCGGATTCCCGGATCCCATTGACGGACCTGTTGAAACTACGATTGTTGACTCCGACAAGATTCCGGCTGACATGGAAGGCCTGGACATTGGACCGAAGAGCCGCGAACTGTTCGCGGATGCCGTGAAGTCTGCCAAGACCGTCGTCTGGAACGGACCGATGGGCGTGTTCGAGAATCCCACCCTGGCCCAGGGTACCCTGGCTGTGGCACAGGCGATGGCAGACAGCGATGCCGTGACCATCATCGGC
>CAZUXV010000024.1:0-23404 GCA_964624445.1 uncultured Oscillospiraceae bacterium
CCACCGACCGGGTGGCCTGCATCGTGGAATATCGGGACGGCACGGTCATCGACGTCATCCGCGAGATCAAGAAATAACAGCGTACGATCCTCCTGAAGGCGCAAAGGGACCGCTCCTGCCGGGGATGAAAGCGGAGCGGTCCCGGAAGCGGCTCCCCGCCACTAAAACGATCAAAACACGCAACTTTATGTTGCAGCATCCTAAATTTTTAGTGCTTAACTTATGCGCAATGTCATGATATTGTAGCATTGCAAGACACATGATCATCGTTCTGACAGCACTTCTGTTTTTCCAAGACCCCAAGGAGGTAAATAGCAATGGCCGAATACAAATTCAACAAGAAGATCCCCTGCGTCTACATGCGGGGCGGCACCAGCAAGGCGGTTTTTTTCCACGAAGAAGATCTACCAAAGGATCCTGAAGCGCGGGATCGCGTGATCCTGAGCGCCTTCGGATCCCCCGATCGCCGTCAGATCGACGGCATGGGCGGCGCCAACACCTCCACCAGCAAGGTGGCCATCATTAGCAAGAGCAGCCGGCCCGGCATCGACGTGGACTATGACTTCGGCCAGGTGGACGTGATGGCCCCCATCATCGGCAAGACCATGAACTGCGGCAATATCTCCTCCGCCGTGGGCCCCTTCGCCATCGACGAGGGGCTGGTGGAGGCCGTGGAGCCCATGACCGAGGTCCACATCTTCAATACCAACACCCAAAAGGAGATCATCGCCCAGGTGCCCGTGAAGGACGGACGGTTCATGAGCGAAGGCGACTTCGCCATCGACGGCGTCCCCGGCACGGCGGCCAAGGTCACGCTGAAGTTCGTGGAGCCCCAGGGCGCTTCCTCCGGCAAGCTCCTGCCCACCGGCAACCCTAAGGACACCATCGAGATCGACGGCAAGGTCTATGAGTACAGCTTCGTGGACGCTGCCAACCCGGTGATCTTCGTCCATCCCGAGGACTTCGGCGTGAAGGGCACGGAGATCCCCTCCGAATTCAACGCCCTGCCCAACTGCAAGGAGATCTGCCGCAAGCTGGAGATCATCCGGGGCACTGGTGCCATCGTGCTGGGATACGCCAAGGATCTGGAGGACGCCCGCGTCAACAGCCAGACCCTGCCCAAGATCGGATTCGTCACGAAAGCCGTGGATTACACTGCCGGCAGCGGGAAGCAGATCAAGGCGGAGGACATCAACCTGGTGGGTCGGCTCTTCTCCGTGAACATGAAGATGATCGACGCCTACATGGGCACCGGCGCCATCTGCACCATCACCGCCGCTAACACCCCCGGCACCATCGTCCATGAGATCGCCTCGGAGAACCTGGGCACCGACCGGATCAGCACCCTGCGCATCGGCCATCCCTGGGGCGTCATGATCGCCAAGGCGGATCTGAAGGACGACGGCTCCGAAGGGATCTATTGCGGGTATCTGGACAGGACCGCCCGCCGGATCATGGACGGAAACGTCTACGTCCGCGAATAGAAAGGCCGGTCAGGAAGGATACGGCCAGTATAAATTGAAGCGGAGGAAATGATCATGGAAACCAGAAAGCTGTTCCAGCCCGCGATGCTGGGCACGATGCGCCTGAGAAACCGGGTGGTCATGGCGCCTCTCTCTACGAATTTCCCCTCCGTCAGCGGGGAGATCACGCCGGAGTTCACGGCCTTCTATCTGGAGCGGGCCAAGGGCGGCACGGGCCTCATCATCACGGAGTGGGCTAACGTAGACTACCCCCTGGGCAAGGGCGGCTACACGCAGATGCGTCTGGATGACGACTGCTTCATCCCCATGCTCTGCCAGTTTACCGAGATCATCCACGAGACCGGTGCCAAGGTGTGTTTGCAGCTCAACCACTCCGGCGGCATGTTCGGGGATCGGGGCCGCAGCGACCTTGCGCCAATCTCCGCCTCCGCCGTGGTCTACGGTAAAAATCACAAGCTGGCCCGTGCGGCCACTGTGGATGAGATACACGCTTTGCAGAACAAGTTCATCATGGCGGCGGAGCGCGCCCAAATGGGCGGTTTCGACGCCGTGGAGCTCCATGGAGCCGCGTCCTACCTCATCGCCAACTTCCTTTCCCCCTGGACCAACCTCAGGACTGACGAATACGGCGGCAGCACCGAGAACCGGGCCCGGTTCGCCGTGGAGATCGTGGAGGGCATCCGCAAAAAATGCGGTCCCCGGTTCCCCATCCTCTTTCGGATCAGTGGGGACGAGATGGTCCCCGAGGGCCGGCATCTGGAGGAGACCATCCAGATCGTGAAGCTCCTGAAAGCGGCGGGCATCACCTGCGCCCACGTGACGGCAGGCGCAGCCAGGATCCCCAGCCTCCCGGCCAGAAGGGCGCACATCGGACCCACCGGCTGCAAGCAGGGATGGAAAAGCTACCTCGCCCGAGAGATCCGGGCGGCCTGCGATATCCCGGTGATCGCGGTGGATACGATCCGCGACGTGGAGGTGGCCGAACGGATCGTCCAGGAGGACGCCGACTTCGTGGCCATGGCCCGTCAGCTCATCGCCGATCCCGACTGGGCGAACAAGGGCATGACCGGCGGCAACATCCGTAAGTGCCTCAGCTGCAACGCCTGCGTGCTCCATCGGAGCATGTACGGCAGCAAGCTCCGCTGCTGCGTGAACCCCATGGCGGGCAATGAATATCGCCTGGCTCGGCCGGAGGACAGGCCTGCCAAGGCAGCCAAGAAGGTTGCTGTGGTAGGCGGTGGGCCGGCTGGCATGGAGGCGGCCCGGGTGGCTGCCCTCAGAGGCCACCATGTGACGCTGTTTGAGAAAGATCCCCAGCTGGGAGGCGAGCTGATCCCCGCCTGCGGCGCCGATCTCAAATACAAATTCCATTGGCTCATCGACTGGCTGACGGGGGAGCTTGCCAAGCTGCCCGTGGACATCCGGCTCAGCACGGAGGCCACCGCCGACATGCTCAAGACCGGCGGATATGAAGCCATCATCCTGGCCACAGGGAGCGATCATAGGCTGTTTTCCCCGGTGCGGGAGTATTACGAGGCCCATAAGGATGATCCTCGGCTCCTGTTTGCCGATGAATACCTGGGCAAAAAGGTGACCCTGCCCGAAGGCGCCAGGGAAGCCTTGGTCCTGGGAGCGGGCAGCATCGGCCAGGAAGCCGCGTACATGGCGGCGAAGGCAGGCCTGCATGTACGACTGCTGGAAGGCTATCGCACCAAGGAGACCATGGCGGTGGGCGATATCGGCAACGCACTGGAACTGCTGGACGCTGTGGAGGCTGCCGGCGTGGAGATCTTCGATCATACCCAGATCGTCTCTCTGAGCGAGGACGCCATTGAGACCACGGTCTATGACAAGCCCGTGACCATGGCCTACGACGTGATCCTGATCGCGCAGGGGCTTCAGCCTCACGATCAGCTGGTGAAGGAGGTCAGCGACGCCGATGCGGAAGTGATCTGCGTCGGCAACGTGATCCAGGATCGGACAGCCTTCTACGCC
Source organism: uncultured Oscillospiraceae bacterium (assembly GCA_964624445.1). GTDB lineage: Bacteria > Bacillota > Clostridia > Christensenellales > Aristaeellaceae > Aristaeella. The sequence continues at coordinate 3,480 of CAZUXV010000024.1, forward strand.
ATGCATGAGGGCTTCACGGCAGGCTATTATCTTTGATACCTGAAAAACCGCGAACAATGACGAAAGGATCCAAGCTATGGGAAAAACGTTTGCAGAAAAGATTCTTTCCCGAAAAACGGGCGGCAGCGTCCACGCCGGTGAAACGGTGATCGTGGACGTGGATGCGGTCATGACCCACGATACCACGGGCCCCCTGGCCATTAAGGCCTTTCAGAACATGGGCGGGGTGCGGTTCAAAAAGCCGGAGAGCACCGTGATCGTTCTGGACCACGCCGTCCCCTGTCCCAACGAGAAGATCGCCGGACTCCATCAGCTGCTGCGGGACACGGCGAAGGAACAAAACTGTGTATTTTATGATCAGAACGCCGGCATTTGCCACCAGATCATGGTGGAGCGGGGCCATGTGAAGGAAGGGTACGTGGTGGCCGGCGCGGATTCCCACACCTGTTCCTACGGCTGCATTGGCGCGTTCGCGGTAGGCGTGGGGTCCACGGATCTGGGCGCCATCCTGCTGACGGGGAAGACCTGGCTGCGGGTCCCGGAATCCGTCAAGATCGTTTTGAACGGGAAGCTGCCTCAGGGCGTCTACGCCAAGGACGTGGTGCTGACGCTGCTGCGGGATCTGACGGCGGATGGCGCCACCTACCAGTGCATGGAGTTCCACGGAGATACCTTTGCGGCCATGTCATGGGAGGAATCCTTCACCATCTGCAATATGGCCATCGAGATGGGCGCCAAGACCGGCGTGTTCGTCTCCGCCCTAAAGGACCCGGAGCTGATCCCGGACGGGGACGCTTCCTACAGCATGGTGCGGGAATACCGGGCGGAGACCTTGGAGCCCATGCTCTCCTGCCCCCACACAGTGGACAACGTGGCTGCCCTTCGGGAGAAGGCGGGGCTCCCTGTGGATCTGGTGTTCATCGGCAGCTGCACCAACGGGCGGCTGGGAGATCTGCGGATCGCGGCGAACATTCTAAAGGGCCGGAAACTGGCGCCGGGGGTGCGCATGATCGTTTCCCCCGCTTCCGAGCGGGTGTTCCGCCAAGCGGTGGAGGAAGGCATCGTCACCGCGCTTTCGGAGGCAGGCGCCATCTTCTGCCCCTCCGGATGCGGCCTGTGTGTGGGCACGCTGGGCGGTGTGCCCGGCAACGGGGAGACGGTGATCTCCACCACCAACCGCAACTTCCGAGGCCGGATGGGCAATCCCAACGCTTTTATCTATCTGGGTTCACCGGCCAGCGCGGCCGCGGCGGCCCTTACGGGACGGATCACGGATCCGCGGGAGGTGATCTGACATGACGGACATCAAGGGATTTGCCCATGTGTACGGCGACAACGTGAACACGGACGTGATCATTGCCGGCAAATATACCAAGACGTTGAACATGCAGGATCTGGTGGATCACTGCATGGAGGACCTGGACCCCAGGTTCAAAAACACGGTCCAGAAGGGAGACGTGGTTGTGGGTGGTTTTAATTTCGGGTGCGGTTCTTCCCGGGAGCAGGCGCCCCTGGCGCTGAAGTATTCCGGCGTCAGCGCCATCCTGGCCAGATCGTTCGCACGGGTCTTTTTCCGGAACGCCATCAACGTGGGCATCCCCGCGGTGATCTGCGACACTTCCTCCATTCAAAAGGGGGACACGGTGGAGGTGGATCTCAGCGAGGGCGTGGTCATGGTGAACGGCGCCAGGAAGATCCCCTGTCATAAACTGCCGGATATCATGCAGACCATCCTCTCCTCCGGAGGGCTGGCGGCCTATCTTAGGGAACACGGTGACTTTTAAGGGACAAGCATCAGGAAAGGAGTTTCATCATGAAAAAGACCACGTTGCTCAAGAAACTCATCAACGACAAGGAGATCCTCGTGATGCCGGGCGTCCACGACGCCCTCAGCGCCAAGATCGCCGAAAAGTGCGGCGTGAAAGCGGTGCAAGCGTCCGGCTACGGCCTGGTGGGCAGCTACATGGCCATGCCGGATATGGGCATACTGACCCTGACGCAGATGGTGGATCTGACGTATCAGATCTGCAAGGCAGTGGAGATCCCCGTCATGGCGGACGGAGACACCGGCTTCGGCAACGCCATCAACCTGTACTATGCGGTGAAGGAATTCGAGCACGCCGGGGCGGCGGGCATCAACCTGGAGGACCAGGTGTTCCCCAAGCGCTGCGGCCACATGGACGGCAAGCAGATTATCCCCATGGAGGAAGCGGTCAAGAAGATTGAAGCTGCGGTGGCGGCCAAGACAGACCCGGACTTTGTGATCAACGCCCGCACCGACGCCATCGCCGTGGCCGGCGTGGAGGAGGCCATCCGCCGCGGCAACGCCTACGCTAAGGCGGGCGCCGACCTGATCTTCGTGGAAGCGCCCACCAAGGAGGAGGATATCAAGCGTCTGATCCAATCCATCGACGCCCCCGTCAGCATCAACCTCCTGTACGGCCGTAAGACGCCCCCGGTGCCCATTAGCAAGATGCAGGAGTGGGGCGCCGCCCGGGTCAGCGTGCCGGTGGCCTCCCTGATGGCCACAGCCATGGCCTGTGAGCGGACCTATAAATATATCCTGGAGCATGGGGAGATCGTGGGCCTGCAGCCCGATTCCTACGCCTTCAACGACTTCACGGATCTCGTAGGCATGCCATTCATCAAGGAACTGGAGAAGAAGTATCTGAGCACCACCGAGCTGGAGGCCCGGTACAACCATTGAAACAGGAGCGAAGGAAAATGATCTCTGATACCCTGGCAGGATTTGTTTGCGATCTGTCCTTTGAGAACATCCCGGCAGAGGTGGTCCAAAAGACGAAGCAGACCATTTTGGATGTGATCGGCAACTCCCTGGGCGCCGTCAGCAGCGAGGAAGGGGAACAGATCTACCGGATCGCCGAAACGGAGACCTCTCCGGCGGAAGCGTTCGTGTTTGGCGGCGGCAAAAGCTCCCTAGAGAAGGCGGTCATGGTGAACGCGGTCATGAGCCGCATCGCGGACCTGGACGATGGGCACAAGTTTTCCACTGGCCATCCCAGCACCGTGGTGGTCCCCACCGCTCTGACCTGCGGTCAGGTCCTGGGGTCCTCTGGCCGGGAGATCATCCGGGCGATCATCGCCGGGTACGAGGTGTACGTGCGCATCGCGCGGGGCATCAACGTCTCCGCTCATAAGGAAAAGGGCTACGACATGACGGGTGTCTGCGGTTCCGTGGCGGCCGCCATGGTGGCGGGGGTGCTGATGGGCTTTGACCGGGAAAAGCTGGTGGACGCCATGGGCATCGCCGGCTCCTTCACCGGCGGGCTGTACGAATGCCTCTTTGACGGCAGCTCCCCCAAGATCCTGGTCCCCGGCTGGGCGGCGAGAACGGGCGTGACGGCGGCGAAGATGGCTGCCGCCGGGTTCACGGGTCCCGCCTCCATCGTGGAGGGAAAGAAGGGCATCGCCCAGGGCGTGACCAACCATTACGACCTGACCCATGTGCTGGATGAGCTGGGCGCCCGGTTTGAGATCTGCGGGACCTACTTCAAGAAGTACGCCTGCATGAGAGGCCTCCACGGCGCGGTGGACGCCGTCCTGGAGCTGCAGCAGGAGCACGGTTTCGCCGCCGAGGACGTGAAGAAGGTCACCATCCTCACCTCCAAGTTCGTGAAGCAATACGATAAGCCGTTCCCCGGCACGGTGGTGGCCACCCAGAGCAACCTGCCCTACAACCTGGCGGTGGGCATGCTCTATTCCAAGATCGGTATGGATGAGGTGCAGCGGGGTCTTTCGGATCCTCAGATCAGGGACCTGGCCTCTCGGGTCGAGGTGGTCCTCGATCCAGAGATGGAGGCGTACGTCTCCGCGCACTTCGACAATCTGACAGCGGCCAAAGCCGTGGTCAGGACGAAAGAAGGATGCTATAAAAAGACAGTCTATCTGGCCTGCGGGGAACCGGAAAAGCCTCTTTCCACCCGGGAGATGGAGGATAAATACTATTTCCTAGCGGAGAAGGCCGTGAGCCGCTCCCAGGCGGACCGGATACGGACCATGGTGCTGGACCTAGAGGACCAGGAAGATGGGTTGCCTGCGCTTGTCGCACTGAAATACAAAAAAACGCAACAACACTAAAGGAGGAAACCATGAAGAAACTACTCGCACTGGCACTGGTACTGATGATGGTCTGCTCTCTGATCGCCTGCGGTCAGACCAAGACCACGGAAACAACGACGACCACCACCACGACGACAACGACGGATACGGCTTCCCAGGGTAAGACGGAGGCAGCTCCCGCCGCCTCGGAGGCGAAGGATTATTCCAAGCTCTCCAAATCCTACGTCACCTCCTTCGCCACCGGCGCGCAGGGCGGTGCTTTCTACAATGTGGGCGCTGGTATCGCCAGCGTTGTCACTGAAAACGTAGACGGTCTGACCGTTGGTGCGGAGACCTCCGGCGGAACGACGGAGAACCTGAACTTGGTCGGTCAGAAGGAAGCCGAGTTCGGCTTCGCCGCGGCGGACATCGCGCTGGACGCTTACTCCAGCGTCAACACCTTCGAGGGCAAGGGCTATGATAACCTCCGGTTCGTGATGGCCACCTACAGCCAGCCCTATCAGGTGATCGTGCTGGCCGATTCCCCCATCCAGACTATCAGCGACCTGAAGGGCCGGAAGATCTCCGTGGGTCCTGAAGGCGCCCCCTTTACCCTGACCAACTTCCTGCGGGATGCCGCTGGCCTGGTCAAGGGCGTGGACTATGACGGACAGTATCTGTCCCATGCCCAGGCTGCCACCGCCCTCGGCGACGGCACCATCGAAGCCATGGTCATCTCCGTGGGCGTGCCCGTGTCAGCCGTGGCGGAGCTGGCCACCACGAAGGCGATCCGGCTGATCTCCGTGACGGACGAGGAGCTGGCGAACCTGCAGAAGGCCTCCCCCATGTATGTGCCACGGGTCATCGCGGCCGGCACCTACAAGGGCGTGGACTATGACGTGAACACCGTCGAGATGCCCGTGCTGATCGTGACCAACGACGACACGCCCGCCGAGGTGGTCTACAACTTCATCAAAGCGACGCTGGACAACCGGGAGACCCTGGTCGCCATCAACGCCACTGCCAAGGCGATCACGCCCGAGAACTCTGTGAACGCCATGGTCATCCCTCTTCATGAGGGTGCCGAGGCTTACTTCAAGGAAGCCGGCCTCATCAAGTAAGGAGATTCATTCCTAAAAACAACGAGCGTGTGGGGAACTGCCTGCCAGTTCCCCACACACAGAAGGAGAGTTGACGTATGGAAACAGCAGCACAGCGGGCCTTCGGCGGAACATTGGGCCGCCGCATCCTGAAGAAAGCGGGCCTGGGAGAAGGCGCTTCTCCCTTCTTGAAAGTTTTGTCCATCTGCGTGGTCGTCCTTTCCGTCATCACCACGCTGTACACACTGTATATGCTGTTCCTCGGAACGGTATCGGAGACGCGGGTGCGCGCCTTCCATGTGGGCATGATCGGCCTCATCGCCTTTTTGAATGATCCGATTCGCCGCCAAAAGAAGCACGGGAAGTATTCCATCGTATACACAGCGGTGGCCGTAGCGCTGGGCTTGGCGCTCTTCCTCTGCAACCTGTATTTGTATATCGTGGATACGGAGCTGTCTCTGTCCCTGGGCCGTCCCTCCACCTTCCAGATTGTCATGGGCGTAATCGCCATATTGCTGGTGTTGGAACTCACGCGCCGCTACGCAGGCCTGGCGCTGCCCATCATAGCTATCGTATTCCTGCTGTACACCTATTTCGGCGCCTATATGCCCGGCGTGCTGCAACACCGCGGGTATGGGTTCAACCGTATCGCCACCACCATGTTCCTGTCTAAAGACGGTATCTACGGAACTCCGACTTCGACTTCATCAACATATGTTGTTCTATTTGTGATATTCGGTGCAGCGCTCCAGGTGAGCGGCGCCGGCCAAACCTTTATCGATACGGTCACCGGCCTTTTCGGCCATATGCGCGGCGGTCCTGCCAAGATGGCCGTCGTTTCCAGCGCTCTCTTCGGCACGATCAGCGGCAGCTCCGTGGCCAACGTGGTGAGCACCGGCTCCTTCACAATCCCCCTGATGAAATCCAGAGGATACTCGCCTCACTTCGCTGGTGCCGTGGAAGCGGTCTCCTCCACGGGCGGACAGATCATGCCCCCCGTCATGGGCGCGGTGGCGTTCCTGATCGCAGAGTTCCTGGGGATTCATTACTCCGACGTGATCATCGCCGCCATCATCCCCGCCCTGCTCTATTACCTGGGCCTGTTCCTAATGGTGGACTTTGAAGCCTGGCGCTGCTGCCTGCCCAAACTGCGGAAGGAGGAGCTTCCTGACGTGAAGGCGATCCTGAAGCGGGAAGGCCAGCTGCTCCTGCCGCTGCTGGTGCTGCTCATGTGCCTGCTGGTGTTCCAGTTCTCCGCCGCCCGCTCCGCCCTCTATTCCCTGATCTCCGTCTTGGTCATCGCCATGATCAAGAAGGAGACCCGCTGGACCATCGAGAAGCTGATTGGCATCTGCACGGACGCCACCAGCGGTATGATCCAGATCATGGCCGCCTGCGCCTGCGCTGGTATCGTGATCGGATGCTTCGGCCTCACCGGCCTGGGCGTGAAGTTCTCCTCGTTCCTGGTGCATATCGCCAACGGTAGCAAGTTCCTGCTGCTCCTGTTGGCGGCCATCGCCAGCATCCTGCTGGGCATGGGCCTCCCCTCCGTGGGCGTGTATGTCATTCTGTCGGTGCTGGTGGCGCCCGCCATCATCGATATGGGCGTGGCGCCCCTGCCGGCCCACATGTTCATCCTCTTCTACGGCAACCTGGCGGCCATCACGCCGCCTGTGGCCATGGCGGCATATGCCGGTGCGGCCATCGCCGGGTCCAATCCCATGAAGGTGGGCTGGACCGCCTGCTGGATCGGCGCTGTGGCGTTCATTACGCCATTCTGCTTCGTGTACAATCCCGCCCTGTTGCTCATGAGTGACAGCGTGCTGGATATCGTCCTCTGCGTCGCCACGGCCATCCTGGGCACGGTCTTCATCGCGGCCGGGTTTGAAGGGTTCCAGTTGTACAGCCGGAATTTTAAGTGGATTGAGAGAGGGCTGTTCCTGGCCACGGGCATCCTGTTCATGATGCCGGACCGCCTTACCGACCTCATCGCCCTGGGGACCGCTGCCGCCGGCATCCTGCTGGAGGTGCTGACCCGGAGCAAGGAGGAGGTGGCCAAGCACAAGCAGATGGAGGAGGAATCCGCCCGTCAGGACGCGGAGCGCTTTGCGAAGATGGCTACCCATGCTACGATCCGGTACGATGCCGATGTGGCTGAAAAACTGGGACGAGAAATGGATCTGGAGGATTGACCATGGGACAAACCGTTTCTGAACAGCTGGCTGCATTCGCAGCCGGACTCAAATATGAGCAGTTGCCCTCTGACGTGGTCCGGATCGCCAAGGAGAGGATCCTGGACATCCTGGCCGTGGTGATCGGCGGGAGTCGGGAGGGCGACATCAGCCGCCAGCTGGTGGAGCAGGTCCAGACCTTCGGAGGCGACCAGGCCACCGTTCTGGGCAGCGGGACGCGTACGCTGGCCTGCTTTGCCGCCTGGTGCAACGCCGCCTTTGCCCACGGCCTGGAGATGGACGACGGCCACAAATTTGCCGGCGTCCACGCCGGATGCGTGGTCATCCCCGCGGCCTTGGCCATTGCGGAACAGACGAAGCCTGACGGTAAAGCGTTCATCGAGGCCGTGGTGGCCGGATATGACGTGATCTATCGTCTGGCGGCCAACATCACCCCCTCCCATCTGAAGAAGGGCTTCCACCCCAGCGGTAACACCGGGGTGTACGGCGCGGCTGCGGCGGCCGGAAAGCTGCTGGGACTGGACGCTGACCAGATGAGCCGGGCGTTCGGCCTGGCGGGCCAGCAGAGCGCGGGACTGATGGAGATCGTGCACTCGGGCCAGACCTGCAAGGGCCTGGTCCCCGGACACGCGGCGCTGGTCGGCGTGCTCTCCGCCCTGCTGGCGAAGCGGGGCCTGAAGGGTGGCGAGACCATCCTGGACGGCAAGGACGGCTTCTTCTTCGCCATGGCCAAGGACGTGGACCTGAACAGCGTGACGGAGGACCTGGGGAAGACCTATCTCATCACGGATACCTACACCAAGCTGTATCCCACCTGCCGGCACATGCATCAGCCGGTGGAGAACCTCTTTGCCATCATGGAGGAGAACAAGCTGGACTACCACGACATCAAGTCCATCCTATGCCGGGTCAGCAGCATCGCCAAGGCCCTCTCAGGCAACATCGTCAATCCCAGGAACGCCAGCGAGGCCCGCTTCAGCATGGCCACAGCCTGCGCCCTGGCCTGCAAATACGGCGACGTCTCCCTGTCGCTGCTGTCGGGACCGGCCCTGAACGATCCGGAGATCATCGCGCTGGCCCAAAAGGTGACGGTGGTGGCCGACGCCGAGGTGGAGAGCTATCTGCCCAAGGTGCGGGTGGCCATCGTGGAAATGGAGACGAACGACGGCGCCAGGTACAGCAAGTTCGGGACCGTCATGCGGGGGACCCCCGATATGCCCGTGGACTACGCCGCGCTGGCCAACAAGTTCAGGGGCTGCGCCGCGGGAACGCTCAGCGAGGAGAACATCGCCAGGGTGATCGACCTGGTCTCCCGGACAGAGGAACTGGAGTCGTTGGACGAACTGATTGGCTGTCTTTCCGTCGGCTGAGCCCTAATAGCAAAAGGAGAAGGATACGATGCTGTCCACAGACGCCATAGACGTCATTATCAACAGACGAAGCATCCGCGCGTTCGATCCGAAGGCCGTGGAGCGGGAGATCCTGGAAGGGATCTGCCGGGCGGCCCTCTATTCCTGCAATGGCTGCGGCCAACAGCGGGCGCGGATGCTTCTCGTCACCAACGGGGCGGTCCTGGACAGTCTCCGCGAGATCGTGGCCGACAGGTTCCATCGGATGAGCATAGCCCGCTGCCCATCCCGGGAGCGGACGATCCGCAAGGCCCAGGCCAACCAAAGCTTTGATTTCACCTACGGCGCCCCGGCGCTGGCGGTGGCCGTAGCCCCCGCGGATTGGCTACACAGCATGGCAGACTGCGCGTGCATGCTGCAAAATCTGCAGAACGCCGCCTGGTATCACGGCCTCGGCGCCTGCTGGGTCAATCAGCTGCGGTGGCTGTGCGAGGACGGGGACGAGGATTTTCTGCCACTGCTGCACAGGATCGGAATGCAGGCGGACGAGGCCGTGTTCGGTTCCGTCAGCATCGGCTATTTTACCGGTCCGGCGCCTAAGCCGGCGCCTCGCAGAGAGGGACGGCTGGTCTTCATCGACTGACCCTCTCTGTTTTTCGTTCAATTCTACAATTCTCTGTCGGCCAGGGGGGATCGATCCCTCAGGTTTCTCGTTATACAGCCTTTTTTTTGCTTACCCATTTCGCGACCGTTTAGAGGAGGGAGAAGGATGGTTTCACCTACACAGCAGCTGGCGGCATTCGTTGCCGGGCTTACATTTGAACAGATCCCCGAAAAGACAAGAAACATGGTCAAGACCTGCGCCTTGGATACCATCGGATGCGCCATTGCGGGCAGCGACGCACCCGAGACGCTGGCACTGATCAGCGGCCTGTATGAGGACGGGGAGGAGAAGAAGGGGCAGGGGTTCGTATGGGCGAAGGGCTTTTCGACCACGAAGCGGCGCGCCGCCCTCATCAACGGCGCCATGGCCCACGCGGTGGAGATGGATGACCTACACAAGGCCAGCAAGACCCATCCCGGGGCCGTGATCGTGCCTACAGTGTTTACCATGGGCGCACCGGCAAAGATCACCGGGCGGCAGGCCATCCTGGCCATGGCGACCGGCTACGAGACCATGATCCGGCTGGGCGAGGCCGTGGGCACCGTGTCCCACCGGAAGCGGGGCTGGCATGCCACCGCCACCTGCGGCACCTTCGGAGCGGCGGCGGCCTACAGCAAGATTCTGGGCACGGACGAATGGACGCTGCGAAACGCCTTCGGCCTGGCCGGGACCCAGGCGGCCGGCCTGTTCACCTTTTTGAACGACGGCTCCCTCTGCAAGCGCTTCCAGGTGGGCAAGGCGGCTGAAAACGGCTGCCTGGCCATCGATCTGGCCACGGCGGGCCTGACGGGCCCCACCGTCATTTTGGAGGCGGAGGAGAGCGGATACCTGAAGGCCGTGTCCGACCAGTACTATTTCGATAAGCTGCTGGAGGGGCTGGGGACCCAGTGGAAGACCGAGGAGAACGGTCTGAAGTTCTATTCCTGCTGCGGCCATACCCATCAGGCCATCTTCGCCGCCATCAGCCTGAAAAAGGAGCACCATCTGGACCCCCTGCAGATCGAGCGCGTGATCGTGGAGACCTACGGCGTGTCCGGGCAGAACTGGGGCGTGCGGAAGGTGCCGGAAAACAGCGTGGAGGGCCAGTTCAACTTCCCCTACGTGGTGGCCGTGGGGCTCATGGACGGGCAGGTGGCCCGGCCTCAGTTCGCCCCCGAAAAGCTGCGGGACCCGGTGATCAACGCCCTGGCCGAGCGGGTGGACGTGCGCGTCAGCGAGGAGCTGACGGCTCGGTATCCGCAGGAATGGTGTTCCACCGTCACCATCCGCATGAAGGACGGACGGGAGTTCAGGCGGGAGGTCGTCGGCGCGAAGGGGGACCCCCAGAATCCGCTGACGACGGAGGAAGTGGTGGAGAAATTCAACATCCTCACCCAAAGCTATATCAGTGCGGAGAAACAGCGCAGGATCTGCGATGCCTTGCTGCATCTGGAGGACTGCGCGGATATCGACGCCATCCAGCGCATGATCGTTCTGTAGGAGGAGCCCGAGCATGAAACTGTTTACGCCGGGCCGCATGGGCAGCATGTGGCTCAAGAACCGTCTGGTCATCGCGCCGCTGTCCACCAATTTCCCCTCGGCCAACGGGGAGGTGACGCCGGAGTTCACCGAGTTCTACGTTCGGCGGGCCAGAGGTGGCGCCGGGCTCATTATCCTGGAGTCCACGGATGTGGACGCGCCCATGGGCAAGTGCGGGTATACGGACCTGAGGATAGACAAGGACATGTATATGCCCGGCCTCTTCCAGCTGGTGGACCGGCTGCACATGGCCGGGACGAAGGTGGCGCTGCAGCTCAACCACGCGGGCGGGATGCTGGGCGACAGGGATCGGAGCGACCTCGTCCCCGTGGCCGCGTCCGGGCTCATCTACGGGAAGAACAAAAAGCTGGCCCGGGAGGCCACGATCGACGAGATCCACCGCCTGCAGGAGAAGTTTGTGATGGCGGCGGAGCGCGCCAAGAAGGTGGGATTCGACGCCGTAGAGATCCATGGCGGCCATGGCTATCTAATCGCCGGGTTCCTCTCCCCCTGGACCAACAAGCGCACGGACGAATACGGCGGTTCCGTGGAGAACCGGGCCCGTTTCGCGGTGGAGCTGGTAGAGGAGCTGCGCCGTCGAGTGGGTCCCAGGTATCCGATCCTGTTCCGGATCAGCGGGGATGAATTCGTCAAGGGCGGCCGCCATCTGGAGGAGACGATCCGGGTTGTGGAACTGCTGAAAGCGGCGGGGGTGGACTGCATCCACGTGACCGCCGGGACCCATCGGATTCCCCAGCTGGAGGCGCGGCGGGCCCAGGTGGAGTCCATGAAATATCCCCAGGCCTGGAAAACATATCTGGCCCGGGAGATCCGTCAGCGGTGCGGGATCACCACCATCGCCGTGGGCACTATCCGGGACGTGGACGTGGCGGAAAGGGTGGTCCAGGAGGACGCGGATTTCGTGGCCATGGCCAGGGGCTGGATCGCGGAACCGGATTGGGGGATCAAGGCCCGTGCCGGACTGCCCGTCCGAAGATGCATCAACTGCAACAGCTGCATCTTGTACAGAAGCTATTATGCGGGAAAGCTGCGCTGCTGCGTGAACGCCATGGCCGGCCGGGAGTCATTCCTGACGGAGCCTGAATCCCTGCCGAAGGCGGCGCCGGAGCGGGTCGCCGTGGTCGGCGGCGGACCGGCCGGCATGGAAGCGGCGCGAGTGGCGGCCATACGGGGCCGACTAGTGACCTTGTTCGAGAAAAAGGATCGTCTGGGCGGGAACCTGGTCCCTGCTGGGAAGATCGATCTCAAGGAAAAGATACGGTGGATCACGGAATGGGAGGAGGAGCAGCTCAGGACCCTGGGCGTGAATATCGTCCTCAACACCGAGGCCACCGCCGATATGCTGGCCGAGGAAGGGTTCCGGCGGGCCATCGTGACGGCGGGGAGCCTGCCCAGGCCCCTTCGGGACATTGGCGACTTCCGGGACGCCCGGGTGGCGGAGGCCGTGGACGTGCTGAACGGAGACGCCGTGCTGCCGGAGTCCGACGAGAGGGTCTATGTGCTGGGCTCGGGGCTGACGGGCCTGGAGACGGCGTATTTCCTCGCCTGCACTGGCAAAAAGGTGACGGTCCTGTCCCGCTCCCGGAAAAAGCAGGACCTCATGTCCATCGGCGATCCTCAGAACATGGCGGAACTGCTGATCGGACTGGCTCGAAAGGGCGTGCTGATCCGGGACGGCATCCGGTACAAGGGGCTGAACAGGGAGCGGTTCTCCTTTGAAGAGGGGGGCGTCCTGCAGGAGGTGCCCTACGGGGGGATCGTGCTGGCTCAGGGCCTGCTACCCAACGATTCTTTGGCCCGATCGCTCCACGAACGGGGCGTGGAAGTGCTCCTTGCCGGAGACTGCGTGCAGCCCAGGACCATCCTGACAGCCGTCAGCGAGGGGTTCATGGCGGGCTATACCGTGTGAGGGAGGCAATATGATCTCTTCCACAGATCTGCAGGAGCGCATGACAGAACTGATCCGAAGGACCGTCTGTACCCTTCCAGAGAACAGCAAGCGGGCCCTTTCCCGAGCCTATGCTTTGGAGGAGGAGGGGTCCGTGGGGCAGGCTCACCTGATGACCACTCTGAAAAACTTGGCGCTTTCCGAAAAATACGATATCCCGCTGTGCGCCGATACGGGGCTGCCGGTGTTCTTTCTTCGCGTGGGCCATGGCTGTTACGATCTGCCCCTCATTGAGGAAGCGCTGACCGCGTCGGTGCGGGAGGCCACGAAGAAGGGGTATATCCGCCCGAACGCGGTGACGCCCATGGGGCGGAAAAACCCGGGGGACAACTGCGGCCGGCATTCCCCTGTCTTTGAATGGCGGGTGGACGGCGACATCGACTATATAGAGATCAGCTATGTGCCCAAGGGCGGCGGGACGGAGATATTTGGGCCCTCGTTCCGGACCATCCTCGTGGCTGACGGATTGGCCGGGGTCAAGAGATTCGTGTACGATTCCATCGTGGTCAACGGGAACCGGACGGGGGAGACATGCCCCCCCAACGTCATTGGCGTGGGTATCGGGGGCACCTCGGAGCTGTGCATGGCCTTGTCGAAGCAGGCGGCCTGCCTTCGGCCCATCGGGAGCCGACACCCGGATCCGCACCTAGCTGCGCTGGAGCAGGAGCTGTATGAGGTTTTGAACGAGTCCGGCCTGGGCCCCTTGGGCATGGGCGGAAGGACCACGGTCCTAGACGTACATGTGGAATGGGCCATGACCCATCTGGTGGGCACGCTGGTGGCCGTTTCGGCCCAGTGTCCCGCGGCGCGGATCGGAACGATCCGGCTGTATGAGGACGGGCACATGGAGGAGGTCTCTTGGCCTGGATGGTTCGCGTATTGAGGTATCGCCTATGATCGAATTGGATCTGCCGTTGAAGAACGAGGATATCGAGAAGCTCCGGGTGGGGGACCTGGTGATCCTGAACGGGGACATATTCACCGGGCGCAGCGGCTATTACAAAAAAGCTTTTTCACCAGAGGAGCCGTTTCCCCTGGATCTGAAGACCCACAACGTGCTGCTGCACACGGGCCCGATCATGACGCAGACGGTCGAAGGCTGGAAGGTGAACGCCATCAGCATCACGACGGGGGTCCGCTATAACAAGTGGGAGCCGGAGAACATCCGCCGGTTCGGCCTCAAGGCCATCATCTCTAAGGGACGGGTCGGTAAAGAGACCCGGGCTGCCATGGCGGCGCATCGGTGCGTCCACCTGTGCCGCACGGGGACCTTCGCAGGGGCCTTTGCGCGGAACGTGGTCCGGGTGAACAGCGTGCATTGGCTGGACCTGGGCACCCCGGAGGCGCTATGGGATCTTCGCTTCGAAGGGTTCGGTCCCTTTGTGGTAGAGACCGACGTTCGCGGGAACAGCTATTACGACCACATCCTGGATGGGCTGGACGACCAGGTGGATCAGGCGTATCGACGGCTGGGCGTCGAGTCCTTTCACTTCGCAGAGAAGTGATCGGCCGTCAGGGCGTCGGCAAGATCCAGCCAACCGTCCTGATCGAAGAGTGCGAACAGCTCCCGATGGGTATAAAGCCGGTCCAGAAGGGCCAGGGTACTGCCCTCTTCCTTGAGATGCCGCAGCAGATCCATGCCCGCGAAGGACATGGCCCGGGCCAAGGAATTGGGATAGATGGCCGCGGCGAATCCATATTCGCGGAGCTCCTTCCGGGAAAGATAGGGCGAGGCGCCGCCCTCGGCGTTATTGTAGAGGAGGGGACCATGGATGCGGGCGCAGAGGGCTTCGATCTCCGCGAGGCTCCGCAGACCCTCCACGAAGATGAGGTTGGCGCCCCATTCAGCAAAGCATTCCGCCCGGCGCAGCGCCTCCTCCAGGCCTTCGGGGCCCCTTGCGTCCGTCCGGGCGATGAGCAGCGGAGAACCGTCGATGCGGCTGTTCAGCACGGCGGCGATCCGTGAGCGCATCTCGCTGAGGGGGACCACCTTCTTCCCCTCCAGGTGCCCACAGCGCTTGGGAGAGAGCTGGTCCTCGATCTGCACGGCGGCCACGTTCAGCCGGGTGAAGTCTTGGATGACCCGGGCGATGTTTAGACTCCCGCCGAAGCCGGTATCGATATCCACAAGCAGGGGGCCTTGAAAAACGGAGCTGATCTGCCAGACCCGCGCAAGAAGCTCTCCGTAGCTGACGGTGTTTATATCCGGCTGCCCCAGGATGCTGAGGGAGAGGCCTGCGCCGGTGACGTAGGCGGCGGGGAACCCGGCTTTCCTGACCAGCTGGGCGGTGATCCCGTCATAGACGCCAGGGATAAGCAGAGGCGTTTCGGACTGCAGAAGGTAGGCAAGCTGCTGCGTTTGATTCATAGAGAATACATCCTTTCATTACGGAGGGGAAAATGGAAGACGACACTCGCTTTGAGATCCATATAACTAAGAAGGATCTCAGAAAACTGTACGATTATGTCACGTTCGTTCGGAACATGATCAGCGTGGAGCTGATGGGCATGTTTCTCATCCTGGGGATGATCCTACTGTTTCGCTGGAACGGCTGGAAGCGCCTCTTCGGCATGGGGCTGGCCGCCCTTTCCGCTTTCTATTTCATAACAAGGCTGATCCGGCGGTCCAAATACCTGCAGAGCATTCGGGACGATGCCGCGTTCGCCTTCCGCACGGCCTGGGACAGGACAGGCCTTACCATGGAGGATGCCGCCAGCCGAAAGCAGTATCCCTGGGAGGACATCAGGGACGCCCGGGAGACGTACGGCTACTTCTATCTGTTCCTCAGCGAGGACACGACCCTGATCATTCCCAAGAGGGATATCCCCCGGGACAGCGTCGCTTGCTGCAGAGAACTCCTGATCGAGGAGCTGGGGGAACGGTTCACCCACGGAGACCGGTCGAAGAGGCGGACCAAAGCTCACTGATACTTTTTGCACCTCTCCAGGATCATGCGGATCATGGCTCGCCCATAGTTGGGCAGGATCTTTCCCTTGGTGGTCACCAGCGCCATCTGGTTGCAGGTATCCAAGCCTCGGATGGGGAAAACGTTGAGATGATTGGACACGATGCCCTGGTTGATCTGCTCGATGGAGGGCAGATACATGGCGAAGCAGAAGCTGGCAGCGTAATCTCGAGCCGTCATCATGAAATGAAGGTCCTGCTGCGTCAGCTCCATGACGCAGTTCATGGGCAGGTTGTGGGTGTACAGGTAGTCCTCCAGCATCTCTCGAGAGTTGAACCCCCGGTAATTGAGAATAAAGGGGACCTCCTGGAAGTCGGCAAGATCCACGCCATTCTGGAAGGAAGTCTTGCAGGCGGGGTATCTGTCCGGGAAATACTTTTTGAGCATGTTGTCCGAAATGACCATGTACAGGCGCTCGTTGAGGGCGGGGATCATGTCGAACAGATTGCTGGAAAACCGCTTTTTGTTCAGCAGGGCGATGTCCAGCTTGTTGGCCACCAGCATGTCGTGCAGGTTGTCGGTGGAGTTGTAGAAGACCTGAAGGGTCACATCCGGGTATTCCCTCTTGAACTGGGAGACCAGGTCCGGCACCAGGATGCGATACCGGCCCTCGGTAGTGCCGAAGCGGATGAGCCCCTTTTTGGAGTTGCGGATGTCCTCCAGCTGGTTGTGCAGGTTCCCCTCCAGCATCTTGACCTGCCGCAGGGTCTCCAGCATGATCCTGCCGGCCGGGGTGAGGGTGAGACGGGGCTTCCGTTCAAAGAAGGAAAGGTTGTACTGCTTTTCCAAAGAGGAAAGATAGCGGCTCATGCACTGGTGGGAAACGAACAGTTTGCTGGCTGCCTTAGAGATGCTGCCCTCCTCGGCAAGGGCGATGAAGTAATCATAGTTGGGGATCATGGAGCAGCCTTCTTTCTCTTTTTTTCTATTATACCAGTTTTGAACAGAAAAAGGAACATGTTTTGATCCGAAGGGAGGAGACGATTTATGACAGAGGCAAGGGATCTCATCGATGTGATCCTAAACAGAAGGAGCGTTCGTCAGTACACGCAGCGGCAGATCTCGGAGGACGATCTTCGGACGATACTGACTTGCGGCCTGTACGCCCCCAGCGGCCGAGGCTGCCAGTTCAGCCGGTTCATCGTGATACAGGACCCCGCCGTTCTGGAGGAGCTGAACCAACTGATCCAGAAGGATCTTTCCGGCAGGGAACTGGTGCCCGGTTCCTCCATGAGCAAGGGCATCGCCCGGGCCCGGCAGGCCAACTATCACTTCATCCATCATGCGCCCACGCTGATCAACGTGGTCTCCCCCCGGAATCACGACAACAGCATGGCCAATTGCTCCTGCGCGCTGATGAACATGCAGCTGGCGGCTTCCGCCCTGGGGCTCGCCTCCTGCTGGAGCAACCAGCCCCACTGGCTGACGGATGTTCCCGCGATACGGGCGGTGTTCGCCCGGTATGGCCTGCGGGAGGAGGAGGACATCTTCGGGAGCATATCATTGGGATACGCCGCGGACGAACCAAAGGAACGGGCACCCCGAAAGAGCGGCCGCGTCCAATTCGACACGGAGAAGGACTGGGTATTGTGATCGTGGAGGAAGAGAATGAAGACTACCCCTGTTTTGCTGCATATCGGCGATGAGACGGTCACCGTCGACGTGCCCAATCTAATCAAGGAAGTGCATCCCGTGGGCGTGGCCGGGGTAGAAGACCCGGTTCGGGAGATCCGGCGAGCCATCCAGCATCCTATAGGAACGAAGCGGCTCAGCGAACTTGCCCGGGGCAAGCGCAGCGCGGCGATCGTCGTCAATGACATCACGCGGCCCTATCCCGGTCAGATCATGATTGAGCAGATCGCAGAGGAGCTTCATTTGGCGGGCCTGACGGATGAACAGATCCTGCTGGTGATCGCCTACGGCAATCATAGAAAGAACACCCAGGAGGAGCTGGCGGCAAAATACGGTGAGAGCACGCTACGCCGGTTTCGGATAGAGCATCATGAGGCGAACAACCCGGAGAAGCTGGTCTTTTTGGGCCATACGGAGGGCGGGATGCCCGTCCAGCTCAACAAGGCCTTCTGCGCAGCCGAGGTCAAGATCCTGACGGGGTGTATCGCGCCCCATCAGATGGCGGGGTTCTCCGGAGGACGAAAGAGCGTCATGCCGGGCATCGCCGGGATCGACAGCTTGAAGATCCACCATTCCCTGCCGATCCGGCCGGCGGTGACCTCGTCGGGGTGGCTGGATGGGAATCGGTTCCACACGGAGGCCATGGCCGCGGCCCGGATGGCCGGGGTGGATTTCATCGTGAACTCGGTGGACAACGAAAAGCGGGAATTGGTCCAATGCGTCGCCGGCGACTTGGAGGCAGCGTACATGCAGGGCGTGGAGGTCAGCCGCCGCGTCTGGACGGTGTCCATTCCCCGCAAGCCGGACGTGGTCATCGTCAGCCCCGGCGGCTTTCCCAGGGATTTCGATCTGCATCAGTCCCAGAAGGCCATCGGGTGCGCGGAGATGATCTGTCGGGAGGGCGGCATGATCATCCTTTGCGCCGAATGCCGCGATGGCAGCGGGAAGCCGGGAAAAGTGCTGCAGGAAGCTTCCTCTGCCCAGGAGGTCATCGACCGGTTCGTCCGGTATGGCTACTCCCCGGATGCCGTCAGCAAGGCTTTTATGCTGGCCAGGGCCACCACCAGCTTCCGAGTGGCCGTCGCCCAGAGCTGCATACCGCCCCGAGACCTGAATGAAATGTTTCTGGAAGGATATGCCACCGTAGAAGAGGCCATCGGCGCCGCGCTGCGGGACTATGGGGAGGACGCCCTGTTTCTGGCCGTCCCCCACGCATCGGAGATTATGCCCGTGGTGGAATCAGCGGGCGCTTAGCAAAGCGGGAGGACCGGGATCATGCTTTTGGTCGTGGCCACAGCGGCTTTCGTCGCCGGATTGATACAAACGCTGACAGGCTTCGGCGCCGGTGTGATTATGGTGTTCGTCCTTTCGAATTATTTGGGTATGATCGCGGCGCCTGCGATCAACACCAGCATCTGTCTCGGGCTCACCACGGTGTTATCCATCAAGTACTGGAAGAGCATAGAGCTCAGGCGGATGGCGGCGCCCATCGTCACATACACGATCCTCAGCGCCATCTCCATCTACTTCGTCACCAGCATCAACATCCATGCCCTTGCGGTGGCCTTTGGCATCTTCCTGGTCTGCATCAGCGTCTTTTCCCTGTTCTTTTCCAACCGCATACGCATCCGGGAGAAGAAGGCGGTGCTGCTGGCGTTTTCCATGATATCGGGGGTATTCTCCGGTCTGTTCGGCGTGGGCGGACCGCTGCTGGCGGTCTACCTGGTGTCGACCACGGAGAAGCAGGAGAGCTACATCGCGAACACTCAATTCCTGTTCACCGCCACGAACATCATCAACATGGGGCTGCGCATCATCCGCGGCATCTACATCCCGGCCTATATCGGCTATTCGGCAATAGGCCTTTCGGCGATCCTGCTGGGCATGTTTCTGGGGATCAGGGTGCGAGAGCGGATCAACGTGGCTCTACTGAAGAAGGTGGTGTACTTGTTCGTGCTCCTTTCCGGCATAGCGACCATCGTGCAGCACGCGGCGCTGTAGGCCCATGAGACGATCTCAGGACAGGACGGCGGCCTCGCCTTGACAAAAATCAAAGATCCTTTGTTGGAAACCCGAATTATCTCTGTTTGCTTTATGGCGGGAAATTGGGCACAATCTTCCTGTAAAGAGTAACGGATCGAGCGGTCCAGCAGAAAATAACATTTGCAGGGAGGAAAAACTCATGTCCGCCCATTAAAGTGCAAGTTGCGTAAGGCATTTCTGTTAGCATGCTAACAGGTTTTCAGCATATGTGCAAAAAAGAACGCCAAGGACACTTGAAAAAAATCCAGTGTTTCTTGGCGTTTTTGGCCTCCCCGGCGGGATTCGAACCCACGGCCTTCCGCTTAGGAGCACATGGATCAAGTGATAAAAAAGCTAGATATTAAAGGGAAAATGTTTATTATGGAAAAAAGGTGTGTTCCGCTGATGCAGTAGATGCCGTAGATGCCGCTGATGCCGGCGAAAGTGTGGTCAA
>CAZUXV010000025.1:0-22892 GCA_964624445.1 uncultured Oscillospiraceae bacterium
CGGCTTCGGCCTGGACCGGATGCTGGCCTTCCTGAACGGCCTGACCGACGGCTATAAGACCGACCTGTTCTGGCCCGTGATCCGGCACCTGGAAGAGAAATCCGGAAAGAGCTACGACGAGGACGCCGACGCACAGAAGGCGATGCGCATCGTTGCGGACCATATCCGTACCTCCACCATGCTCATCGGCGACGTCAACGGCATCCTGCCCTCCAATGTGGGCGCCGGCTATATCCTGCGCCGCCTGCTCCGCCGCGCCATCCGCTATACCCGCCAGCTGGGCCTCGAATCCTCCGTGCTGGCCGAGGTCAGCAAGATCTTCATCGAGCAGATCTATGACGAAGCCTATCCGCTGCTGGTGGAAAAGGAAGACTACATTCTGGACGAAATCATGAAGGAAGCCGCCCGCTTCGAAGCGACGCTGGTCACCGGCATGAAAGAGTTCACCAAGTGCATCACCGGCATCCGCCGTAAAAACGAGTTCATGGCCCAGAAGGATCCGTCCTATGTGGCCGAGACCGAGATCAGCGGCAAGCAGGCTTTCCGCCTGTATGACACCTACGGGTTCCCGCTGGAACTGACCGAAGAACTGGCCGCCGAAGAAGGCCTCACTGTGGATGCCGCCGGTTTCGCCGAAGCGTTCAAGGAGCACCAGGCGATCAGCAAGCAGGAAGGCGCCGCCAAGGGCGGTCTGACCGAACGGAATGAAGAAACCGCCAAGCTGCACACTGCCACCCACCTGCTGCAGGCTGCCCTGCGGAAAGTCCTGGGAGACGAAGTTGCCCAGAAGGGTTCCAATATCACCACCGAGCGCCTGCGTTTCGACTTCTCCTTCGGCCGGAAGATGACCCCCGAAGAAATCGCCGAGGTGGAACGCCTGGTGAACGTGGCCATCGACGCCAAGGTTCCGGTTGTCATGGAAGAGATGACTGTGCAGGAAGCCAAGGAAAAGGGCGCCATCGGCCTGTTCGAGAGCAAGTACGGCGAGAAGGTCCGCACTTACAAGATGGGCGAATACTCCTTCGAGATCTGCGGCGGCCCACACGCCGCCAACACCGGCGACCTTGGCTCCTTCAAGATCCGCAAGGAAGAGTCTTCCTCCGCCGGCGTCCGCCGCATCAAGGCCACCATTGCCCCGAAAGCATAATTCCCGTTCCAAGGAGCATCTATGCAGTTTGATGAAAGCAGCGAGCTGAAGCGGCTGGCTGAAACCCAGGCGTCCACCGAGGACATTTTCGACGGTGTAATCCTGCATGTAAAGCGGGACATGGTGACCCTTTCCAATGGAAACACCACCGTCCGGGAAGTCATCCGCCACATCGGCGCGGTCTGCGTGATCCCCGTTACTGAGGACAACAGGGTAATCATGGAACGGCAGTTCCGTTACCCGCTGAACAAGGTTATTCTGGAAATTCCCGCCGGCAAACTGGACGCCCCCAATGAAGACCGGCTCTCTGCCATCAGACGGGAGCTGCGGGAAGAAACCGGGTACAGTGCGGACGAATGGACAGAGCTCGGCGATTTCCATCCCGCGCCTGCCTATTCCGACGAGTATATTACCATGTACATGGCCCGCGGCCTGCATAAGGGTGAACGCGACCTGGACGACGACGAATTTCTGGATGTGTACGCCATCCCCCTGGCCGATCTGGTGAAGGACGTCATGGAAGGCCGCATTTCCGATGCGAAAACGCAGGTCTGCGTCCTGAAAGCTGCCAGGATCCTCGGAATCTGATTAGACAGGAATACAGAATGGAGTTTAAAGACCTTGGATTAACCCCCTCCCTTTTGAAAAACATCCGCAATACCGGCTATGAGGCCCCAACCCCCATCCAGCAGGCCACAATCCCGCTGGTCCTGGAGGGAAAGGATGTCCTGGGCTGCGCCCAGACAGGCACCGGAAAAACCGCCGCTTTTGCCCTGCCTATCCTGCAGCGGCTGAAAGCGCTGCCCCCGAAGCGGAACGCGAAAGTGATCCGTTCTCTGATCCTCTCCCCGACCCGGGAGCTCGCCCTGCAGACCTGGGAGAACTTCCAGCTTTACGGCAAGGGAGAAGGCCTGGACAGCACCGTCATCTTCGGCGGTGTCGGCCAGGGAGGTCAGGTGGAAGCCCTGCACCGTGGCGCAGACATCGTCATTGCCTGCCCCGGCCGTCTCCTGGATCTGATGGGCCAGGGACTTGTCCGGCTGGACTGGGTGGAGATCTTCGTGCTGGACGAAGCTGACCGGATGCTGGATATGGGCTTTATCCATGACGTACGCAAAATCGTCCGCTGTCTGCCGGAGGAACGCCAGACCCTGCTGTTTTCCGCCACCATGCCGCCGGAAGTTGAGAAGCTGGCCCTGGACCTGCTTACAGATCCGGAAAACGTCAAAGTGGATCCGGTCACTTCCACCGTGGAAGCCATCGATCAGTGCCTGTATTATGTGGACAAGGCAAACAAAAAGCACCTGCTGGCGCAGCTGCTGGAGGATCCGGACGTGGAGAGCGCCCTGGTTTTTTCCCGCACGAAGCACGGCGTGGACCGGATCGTCCGGGACCTGAAAAGAAAGAGCATCGAAGCCGCCGGCATTCACGGCGACAAGAGCCAGAACGCCCGCCAGACAGCGTTGAACCGTTTCCGGACCGGCGAATGCCGTGTGCTGGTCGCCACGGATATCGCCGCCCGCGGTATCGACGTAGCCGGTCTCAGCCATGTGATCAACTACGATATGCCCATGGAGCCGGAAGCCTATATTCACCGCATCGGCCGTACCGGCCGGGCCGGCCGTACCGGCAAAGCCATCTCTTTCTGCTGTATCGACGAGATCAGGCAGCTGAACCAGGTGGAAAAACTGATCGGCAAACGCCTTCATGAGGAAAAGAGCGAATGGCCCATGGAGATCACGACGCCGACGCCTCCCAAGGTTCGCGACCCGCGGCCAGCGAAGGTGGACCGGGAAGGCCGGCCGACGCAGCTCGGCAGGAACGGCCAGCCGCTGCCGGAGCGCCGGAAAACCACCGTCCCTGCGGCGTCTTCCCCCCGTCCCCATCGTGCCCGGTCGAAGGTATCCTCTGAGCAAATCATTATCGGCCGGGATGGAAAAGCCCGTTCCGCCGGCAGTATCGGCAAACCTGTCCGCCGGATCAACCGGAACCAAAAACGCAGCTGAACCAAACCGTCCCTCTCAGGCTTTCTTTTACTGATCAAACGGAGGTAAAAATGACTGAACCGATTCGATTTATTGCTGCGAAAGCAACCCCTGTGCCGGGTGTCGGCACACAGGTTGCCAACGATCTGAAAGATACAGTCAATGTGGCAGCGGAAACGGCCGGAGATCTGGTAGGCAAACTCCCTGTTATTCTCAGCCGCACATTAATCGCCCTGGCAGTTATCGTCACAGGCGTACTCATCATGAAACTCGGTAAACATCTGATTACCCGGGTTGCTTTGCGAAAAGACAGGAAAAACAAAGCTGCTGTACATCGCACTGAAACATCCCGTTCCATTGTCGGCAGTATTTTCAGTTATATCGTTTTCTTTATCGTAATTGCGACTGTACTTACGCTTTTCGGAATGGATGTCTCTTCGATGCTTGCCGCAGCAGGGGTCGTCAGTGTCGCCATTGCTTTCGGCGCCCAGACGCTTGTTAAAGATCTGCTTGCCGGTCTGTTTATCTGGAGTGAGAAATCCATGGCTGTCGGTGACATTGTCAGTATCAACGGAATGGATGGCACTGTTGAAAATATCACGATCCGCACCACAGCCATCCGCAACTACAACGGCAACGTTATTACCGTTCCCAACGGTGGTATCCGGGCCATTACAAACATGAGCCGGGGTTTCAAGCGGGCCATCGTCAATGTGCCCTGCCCTTATGAAGAAAACCAGGAGCGCCTTGTTTCCATGATAAAGGAAGAAATGGAAATTGCCGCTCATGAAATAGACGGAATCAATGAAGTTCCCAATGTGATGAGTATCGTTGCCTTTGATCATAACGCAGTTCGGCTTCAGGTGTCGGTAACCTGCCCGGTAGGCGAACACTGGCGCATCGAGCGGGAAATACGAACCAGGATCAAATCCCGTTTTGACAAAGAGGGAATCATCATGCCGCATTATTCCGTTCCCGAAGCAAATCAATGACTTTTTGAGATATATCAGCAGTCTTTCTTACTCTGTAAATCCCATAATATCCACGATACTGGCTCCGCCCCATACAACGCTGATGGGGCGCTTTTTGTCCCGTTTCCGGCTCAGCAGGGCTATCGATTTCCCTCCGTCCAGGTTATAAACCCATTCTGTATTGAAATGTTCCTGGTAGAAGGCCGCCCCTCTCCGCAGACTGATCCCTTTTCCCCTTTCCTGGGTTACGGTCAGAATCACATAGTTGTTCCGGTCAATCCGGCCGATCATGGTCCGGGACGCGTGTTGGTCCGCGAATTCCCATTCTGCCGGCAGGATATCCTCATTGTTCCGGAGCGTGGGACAACCCACATAGAAAGACCATGTCTGCACGGGATTGGTCGCCAGTACTTCTTCGTTATCCGCGTTCACATACATCTGCAGCCCGTCTTCGTCCAGCGTCAGTCCGTAATAGGCCACGCCTTCCAGGTTGCGGAGCACTTCCCCGTCAGTCACTGTAACGGATCCGAGAGGGGTATAGTAATAATCCTCGTTTGTTCCCGGATAATCTTCCGGAATCCAGGGATAAGTCGGGCTGATAAAGCCGCTTCCGTTAATCGCCAGCGCCGCGCCGTCGATCTTCGCGATCAGCTTCTCCGGCTGCTTGACATTCTGTTTCCAGGAGGAGGTAGCCTTCCGGATCTGGCGGACCGGGTCCTGGACCCAGACCCGGGTCAGATAGGCAATTTCCCGGTCCAGGAGAAACTTGTCCACCGTATATTTCAGTGTCGGGGAATCATATGTCCGCGTGATCTTCCCGAACTTCTGCGTTTCCGCGTCCTCAAAAAAGGACGCAGGTTCCTCCGCCAGTACCGCCGGTGTCGCCAGCATCAGGCACAATATGAGACAGATCAGTCTCCGCATGCTTCTCCCTCCATGAACTTCTCTGCCAGCCGCACAGCTGCCATCGCGTCGCGGCCGTAGCCGTCCGCACGGATCTCCTTTGCATATTCTTCCGTAAGCACCGCACCGCCCACCATCACCTTGCACCAGGGTGTCCGCTCATGCAGCAGTGCCACGGTCTCCGCCATCGCGGGCACAGTCGTGGTCATCAGAGCGCTCAGTCCGCAGACCGGCGCGTGCAGCCGTTCCACCGCTTCCAGCACCGTCTCCGGCGCCACGTCCTTTCCCAGGTCTGTTACTTCGAAACCGTAGTTTTCCAGCAGCAGCCGGACGCTATTCTTCCCGATGTCGTGAATATCGCCCTTTACCGTGGCGATAACCACCCTGCCTTTCGACGCCTGTCCTTCCGCCTGGCCGGCAGTCTTTGCCTTGATTTCCCGGAAGGCCGCTTCCGCCGCCTCCGCGCTCATCATCAGCTGGGGCAGAAAAAGCCGCTTGGCTTCAAATCCCTGTCCGACCTCATCCAGAGCCGGAATGATCTCGTTTTTGACCAGTTCCAGCCCGTCCTGTCCGTTTTCCAGCGCCTCCCGGGCCAGGATCCCGGCCTCCCGGCACAGGCCCTTGACCACAGCACGCCGCAGGCCCTTCGCTCCGGTCTCTTTCGGACCGGCCGCAGCTGCGGCTGCCGGGGCGACAGCCTGCATCGCCGGCAGCTCGCCGGCAAAGCGGATATACGCTCCGCAGTTTTCGTCCCGTCCGGTCAGCGTCCGGAAGGAAATGATCGCGCCCATCATCCGGTCGCTCAGCGGGTTCATGATTGCCGCGGACAACCCGCGTTCCAGCGCCATGGTCAGGAACGCGCTGCCCAGCACTTCCCGCTCCGGCAGGCCGAAAGACACATTGCTGACGCCCAGCACCGTTCCGCAGCCTGTCTTTTCGCGGATCAGCTTCAGCGCGTCCAGGGTAGTCTGCGCCGCCGCGCCGTCCGCGCTGACCGTCATCGTCAGCGTGTCAAAAAGAATATCCTTGCTTTCGATTCCGTATTTGGCCGCTTCCGCCAGGATGCGTTCGGCAATTTTCAGCCGTCCTTCGGCGGTGGCAGGAATTCCGTCCTCATCCAGCGTCAGGGCTACCAGTACGCCGCCGTATTTCTGCACCAGCGGGAATACCGCGTCCATGACCTCCTGCTTGCCGTTCACGGAATTGATCATGGCCTTTCCGTTGTATGCCCGTAATGCGCGCTCCATTGCCGCCGCGTCCGCCGTATCCAGCTGCAGCGGAAGGTCGGTCACCGCCTGCAGTTCCTGTACTGCCTGGGTCAGCAGCGCCGGCTCATCCACGCCCGGCGTGCCGACGTTCACATCCAGCACTTCCGCGCCGCGCTCTTCCTGGGTGATGGCTTCGTTCAGCACATAGGCCATGTCGCCGTCTTCCAGTGCCTTGCGCAGCTGCTTCTTGCCCGTTGGATTGATCCGCTCTCCGATGATTACCGGAGCTTTGCCAAGCTCAATCACGGTACCCCGGGAAGCGATCACTGTATGGTCTTTCTTCTCTGCAGGCGGTGGGACCAGACTGCCCGCGGCCTTCTTCAGTGCAGCGATATAGACTGGCGTCGTTCCGCAGCAGCCGCCCATGATCCGCAGGCCCTTCGGCACCAGCGCGGCGATCTGCGCGGAGAACGCGTCCGGCAGCACATTGTAGAAAGTTTTCCCGTCTTTTTCCTGCGGAAGCCCGGCGTTGGGCTTCATCAGCACCGGTACCGAAGCCGCCGCCAGATACCGTTCCACAATCGGCGCCAGTGCGTCCGGTCCCAGGGAGCAGTTGACGCCCACAGCGTCCGCACCCAGACCTTCCAGCATTGCCACCACGGACTCCGGAGATCCGCCGGTCATCAGCTTGCCGTCTGCGCCGTAGGCATTGGATACCAGCACCGGCAGGTTACAGTTTTCTTTGGCAGCAAGCAGCGCCGCCCGGGTCTCGGCTCCGTCATTCATGGTTTCCAGGAAGATGCAGTCCACACCGCAGGAAGCGCCGATGCGGATCACTTCCGCAAAGCCGCTCACCGCTTCCTCAAAGTCCAGCGGTCCCAGGGGCTTCATCAGTTTGCCGCAGGGGCCGATATCCATACCGATGAACATCTCATGGCTGCAGTTCGCTTCTTTCCGCGCCTGTTCCGCGCAGGCTACAGCCGCCCGGATCATCTCTTCACAGGTGTCCTTATCATACCGCTGCGGATGAACGCCGAAGGTATTCGTCGCCACCATGTTGGTTCCGGCTTCGTAATAAGCACGGTGAATCGTGGTAATCTTGTCCGGATGGGTCAGGTTCCAGGTTTCCGGCGCCTCACCTGGCTGCAGGCCTTCCGCCTGCAGCAGTGTACCCATGCCGCCGTCCAGGAAGAACGGCCCTTTGTTCAGCAGTTCCCTGAAGCTCATGCTTCCTCTCTCACTTTCATTCCGATGATCGCGGTCACGCTTTTGCTCGGCGTCATCAGCAGGCTGTCCGTCAGCGTGATACCGACGGTCCTTCCGCAGTCCAGCGCCGCCATCACGTCGCGCTGCATCTCCAGTGTCAGATCCCCGTATCCCGGGGAAAACCGGTCTGTCAGCTGCCGGTCCGGAAACTGCTGTGCCAGGCGTGCGCAAAGCCGGTCACAACCGCCTTCCACCTGCTGCGCTCCGATCGCGTGCATCAGCAGGCCCCTGGCCGGGCTGAGCAGCTTCGCCCGGGCGATCCGGCGGTCTGTTTCCGCCCCGGCTGTGCAGGCAAACAGCAGAATCTCGCCGCAGCCTTCCAGATGCTTTTTCAGGTCCCGGGAATCCGTCTTCGCGAACCCCAGGTCCAGCGTATCGCCATCCCGTACCAGCAGATACCGCCGCCAGACTGCCCGGCACTGCGCCGCACCTTTCGCCGCCTTCAGGCATTCCTGCAGCGGCAGTTCTTCCGGCTTCGGCGCAAAAAAAGGCAGCATCGCGTATCTCAGGATCTCCTTTTCGTCAAAGGGGATCTCTCCCAGTTCTTCCAGGTGAAGTCCTTCCTGCATCAGAAGGCCCTCCCCAGCATGCCGGAGAGATGGGTCTGGATCGCTTCGGCCACATCCGGCTTGTTCATGGTATAGACATGTACATGACGGATGCCGTTGGCAAACAGGTCGATGATCTGGTCACAGGCATAGATGATACCCGCCCGCTTCATGGCTTCCGGCGAACTGCCGAACTTATCCACCAGGCTGGTAAACCGCCGGGGCATAAAGCTGCCGGACAGTTTCAGTGCGCGCTTAACCTGATTTGCAGCGGTGATGGGCATGATACCGGGCACCACCGGCACGGTCACGCCTTTTTCCCGCAGCTTATATAAAAAGTTATACAGAAGGTTGTTGTCAAAGAACATCTGTGTGGTCAGGAAATCTGCGCCGGCCTCCGCCTTTTCCTTCAGCCGGCGGAGATCCTCCGCCTGTACAGTGCTCTCGGGATGCACCTCCGGATAACATGCCGCGCCGATGCAGAAATCGCCGGTCGCCCGGATCTCCCGGATCAGGTCGGAAGCATGCGGATAAGGGCTGTTTTTCATATCTTCCGGATTCATCCCTTCCGGCAGGTCGCCCCGCAGCGCCATGATGTTCCGGATACCCGCGTCCTTCATCGCCTGAAGATATGCCAGGACATCTTCCCTTTTCGCCCCGACGCAGGTCAGGTGAGCCAGCGTTTCCACACCGTCCGCGTTCTGGAGCCGCCGGGCAATTTCCATAGTATACTTTCCGCCTTTCCCGCCGGCGCCGTAGGTCACAGAAATGAAAGAAGGCTTCAGCGCGGCGATCGCTTCAGTCGCCTGCAGCACTTCCTCAAAGGCAGCGTCGGTTTTCGGCGGGAACACTTCAAAGGACATGCTCAGCTTTTCGTCCCGGATTGTATCAAGTATCTTCATGATTCGCATCCTCTCAGGCTGTGATCGGTTTCCTGTCGCTTTCAGTATAACGCATGGAAAACCGACATTCAATTATTCCCGGCAAAACCGCTTGTCTTTCTGCCGTTTTCGGTCTTCCCGGTGCGGAACCGTCCGCATCTTCCCGGTGCGGAACCGTCCGCGTCCTTTTGACGGAAACGTCCGTTTTTGTTATGATAAAGCAAATGTTCCCGATCATGACAATCGGTATACTGAAAAAAAGGAGAAAACCGCAAATGGCATATTTTCGCATCGAGTACTATTCCCAGGCCCTGCACCGTGAAACTTCCTTCGAGGTTCTGATCCCCAACGATCCCCGGGAAGGCATGCCGGAGCCCGCAGAACCCATGCGCACCCTGTTCCTGCTCCACGGCTATACCGGAAAAGCCGGTAATTATGTTCCTTATGAAATGCCGGGCAAGTATAACTTTGCCATCGTGATGCCCTCCGCGGAAAACTCCTTCTACCTGAACGGCCTTTGCACCGGCCACGCTTTCCAGACCCTGGTCGGTGAGGAACTGGTGGATTATGTCCGCAAAACCTTCCGCCTTGCGATGCGGCCGAAAGACACCGGTATTGCGGGCCTTTCCATGGGCGGTTTCGGCGCTCTGCACACCGGTCTTGCCTATCCGCATACCTTCGGCAAGATCGGCGCCATGTCCTCCGCCTTTATCCATCATGAAGTTGCGAACATGAAACCCGGCGGAGGCAACAGCGTCGCCAATTATGACTATTACCGGGAATGCTTCGGGGAGCCTTCCGAACTGCTGGAAAGCGATAACAATCCCGAGGTCCTGGTTAAAAAGCTGAAAGCTGCCGGGGAAAAGATCCCGGGGATTTATA
The DNA here is from genome assembly GCA_964624445.1 of uncultured Oscillospiraceae bacterium. GTDB lineage: Bacteria > Bacillota > Clostridia > Christensenellales > Aristaeellaceae > Aristaeella. The sequence goes on from CAZUXV010000025.1 coordinate 9,792, forward strand.
TGGCCTGCGGCACCGAAGACTTCCTGATCGAGCCCAACCGCGCCATGCACCGCTTCCTGGAGGAGGAAGGCATTCCGCATGAATACCATGAAGCACCCGGCATCCATGATATGAACTTCTGGTCCGAGCATATCCAGCACATCGTCCGCTGGATGTTCGGCTGATAACAGGGATAAATACAAGCGCCGCCGGACTTGTTCCGGCGGCGTTTTGTTTTCCTAAGAAAATTACCAGAGATCAACAGCTCCGTTTTCGTCGCCCTTGACCCAGTACGCTTTGTTCTCGTCCACGCGGACGTACACCTGGTCAACCTTGCCAACCTTCTTCAGAATCTCTTCAGGAGTGATGATTCCGCCCAGAGGGGACTGGATGATTACTTCAGGCTGCTTGACAGCCTTCTTGGCAGGAGCGGCTTTCTTGGCGGGAGCAGCCTTCTTCGCAGGAGCAACAGCCTTCTTCGCGGGTGCGGCAGCTTTCTTGGCGGGAGCAGCAGCCTTCTTCGCAGGAGCAGCAGCTTTCTTGGCGGGTGTAGCTGCTTTCTTCGCAGGAGCGGCAGTCTTCTTGGCGGGAGCAGCCTTCTTCTCGGCCGCTTTCTTTACAACTTTCTTTTCGGTTTCAGCCATGGTTCATAATCCTTCCTTTCTGTAAGGTCGACAAATATTACCACATATCGTTTGATTGTGCAACTTTTGGAGTCCATTCGCCCCTTGTATGATAAGGCCTGACGCGATATAATAGACGCCGTATCATGCAAACAGCCCCCGAGGAGTGAATCATATGGTATTCAATACGATTCTTGAAGCAGTAGGAAATACCCCGATGGTCCGGCTAAGCCGGATGCCGGAGGAAGGCAGCGCAGAAATCCTGGTGAAGGTAGAGGCGCTGAATGTCGGTGGATCGATCAAGACCCGCACTGCACTGAACATGATCGAGCAGGCGGAGAAAGAGGGCCTGATCAGCCCGGATACGATCATCGTGGAACCTACCAGCGGCAACCAGGGAATCGGCCTCGCACTGGTCGGAGCGGTCAAAGGCTACCGAACAATCATCATCATGCCGGATTCTGTCAGTGAGGAACGCCGGAAGCTGATCCGCCACTACGGAGCAGAAGTCAAGCTGATCCACGATGCCGGGGATATCGGCAAATGCATGGAGGAATGCCTTCAGTGCGCCATGGACATGAAAGCCCGGAACCCGAAAGTCTTCGTTCCCCAGCAATTTGAGAACCCGAATAACACCCTTGCCCATAAGAAGCATACCGCCCTGGAAATCATGGCCCAGGTAGCCGGACCGATCCACGGCTACTGCAGCGGCATCGGCACCGGCGGCACCCTGACCGGTATCGGCGAAGTGCTCAAAGCTCAGTATCCGGATCTGGAAATCTGGGCCGTGGAACCGGAAAACGCCGCGATCCTCGCCGGCGGAACCATCGGTACACATATCCAGATGGGCATCGGCGACGGCATTATCCCGGCGATCCTGAACCGGGAGATCTATGACGACATCTATGTCGTCACTGATTCCGAAGCCCTTGATACCGCCCGCCGTCTCGCAAAGGAAGAAGGCCTTGTCTGCGGTATCTCCAGCGGCACCAATGTGGCCGCCGCCCTGAAGCTCGCAAAGAAGCTCGGACCGGGTAAAACCGTGGTCACCGTGCTCCCGGACACCGCCGAACGTTACTATTCCACCCCCCTCTTCGGCGTATAACAGGCAGACGAAACCCCTGCAGGAAAACTCCTGCAGGGGCTCTTTTATTGTTTCTTCTTACCTGGCGGATCCGCCGCGGGGCCAGAGAATCTCCTCTGTCGGCCTGTAGTTTTCATCCAGCGCCGGAATGCTGACCGGCAGCGAACCGCCGGCTTTTCCCGCTCCGAAGCAGGCAAGCAGGCCTGCCGGGAGATTCGTTGACCAGGTGCCGCCCTCTTCCGGAACCGTCCGCATGGTGCTCCCCCAGTACGTCAGCAGGATCGCGTCCGCGTCAGGGAAGCGCGCCGCGTCGTAGGGCAGCTGACAGCTGACCAGGATCACGGCCTTCCCTTCCTCATGCACGGCAGGAATGATTCTGTCAAAGGCGCCTGAAGAAAAACCGTCGTCTGAGGCCGGATCCATACAAGCCCAGGCGTAAACCCGGTGAACCAGGATTACATGATCTGCTTCTTTTGCAGCCCGGATACATTCCTCCTCGTTTTCCCGGGTATGCTTCATAACGGTAATCTCCGCGCCTTCCGGCAGCGCCTGCTTTTCCTCCAGCAGCCGGCGGGCAAAATCGCCTGCACCTGCGCGGCTGGCACAGGAATCCGCAAACAGGATCAGCGTTTTCTCGCCGGCTTTCACCTGCAGCGGGAAAGCACCGTTCTCATTCTTCACCAGCGTAACCGCATTTTCAGCGATCTGCCATTCTGTTTCCCTGTGCGCCGCAGACCCGACGCCTTTCTTTGCCGCGGCGATCTGTTCGTCCGTCACATCGAAGTCAGTCTCCCAAAGCAGGCCGTATTTTGCCTTCAGCCTCAGGATCCGGAGAACAGACTCATTGATCCGCCCCTCGTCGATCTCCCCGTCTTCCACCAGTCTGACTGCCGTCTCCACATAGGTCTCCGTCAGCCGGAACAGATCGGTGTTCTTCACGCTGGGCAGAATCAGCATGTCCACGCCCGCCCTGATTGTCATCTTCACCGTATCTTCCACGCTGAAGTTGTCCGCGATCGCCGCCATGTCCAGTGCATCGGAGACGATCACGCCGTCAAAGCCCATATCCCTCCGCAGGATATCCGTCAGGATTGTGCGGCTCATCGTTGCCGGAATATAAACCTCTTCTCCGGTGGAAACAGAAGTGTACTTTTCCGTCTCGATCTGCGGATACTGGATATGCGCGGTCATGACCATATCTGCCCCGGCGTCGATAGCCGCCCGGAACGGAATCAGTTCATTGGCCTGCAGTTCCTCATAAGTGCTGCCGATTAGCGGAAAGCCGGTATGGCTGTCCGTATCGGTGTTTCCGTGTCCCGGGAAATGTTTCAGCGCTGCCACGGTCCCGGTATCATGAAGGCCGGCCACATACGCGCAGCCGAACGCGGCGGCGTTCTGCGCGTCGTCGGAGAAGGAGCGGATGCCGATCACGGGATTAGCCGGGTTATTGTTGACGTCCACAACAGGCGCGAAATCGGCATGGATGTTCAGCAGTCCGAGTTCCTCGCCGAGGATGGCCGCCATGGTCCGGGCATTCTCCGGATCCCCGGTGGCACCCAGCGCCATATTGCTGACCCCGTTGGTCCCGTAGCCGATCCGGCAGACCGATCCGCCTTCCTGGTCCACAAGAATCATCTGCGGAATCCCGCCGCCGCTTTGATTCGTCGTCTGCAGGTCGGCAATCAGCCGCAGCGTCTGTTCCGCGTCCGCAAAGTTCTCGCCGAACAGCAGGATGCCGCCGAAATGATCCCGGGCGACCATCTCCCTGATTTCGTCGTTCAGCTCCGTAATGTTCACGGCAGGCGGTTCCTCCGCACCTTCCGTTTCCGGCACTTCCTTCCAGATCCGGAAAGAAGCAATCATCATCTGGGATACTTTATCCCGAAGCGTCATCCGGGACAGCATGATCTCCACCACATCATCCCCGTTATCCTCTGCTGAGGCACAGCATGTAAACATCAGTATAAGCGCCAGTACCAGGCAAATGAATCTTATCATGCAATTCCCTCCGTCTGTAAGATTCAGGTGATTACTCTGTTTTTCTTCTTCATCCATCATAATTGATTACCGCCTGTTGCACAAGTGTCCTATTGTTCACCGGTTCGCAGATGCAAAACGGTCTGTAAAGAATTGACAAATATCTGTATACGGCGTATATAAAGGCATGGAATACCTGTTTTCTTACATATTGAAAGAAGGGGTTTATCATGGAGTATAAAATCAGGGAACTGCTGAAAAACAAGGCCATGGCCGCGGTGCTGAGCGTGGCGCTTGGTATTGTCATCATTATCGCGCGCCGGGCTGCGCTGGATCTGCTGGTCAGGATTATCGGCGGTCTGGTAATCACCGGCGGTATCGCGCTGATCGCGGTCAACCTGATCCGTCCGAATGCCGGGTCCGGAAATATGACAACGGTCCTGGTGATGGGCGGCCTCGCGATCCTGGCCGGAATCATCCTGATCTCCTGCGCGGAAGGCATCGTGGATTTCTTCCCGACGCTCATGGGCATCTTCCTGATCCTCAACGGTCTCAGCCATCTGGCGGTCGCCGGAATGGATCCCGACAACCGGATCGTTGCTGTGATCATGGGTGTCATCATCATCATTCTCGGCGTTCTGATCGTCATGCATCCCGGTTTTATCGCCAACGCAATCATGATCTTCATCGGTTCTGCCTTCATTGTCAACGGGCTGTTTGACCTGTTCATGGTAAAGCAGGCGAATTGATCCGCGGCCAGAAATCACAAAACTCCGGAATCATCGTTCCGGAGTTTTTATTGTTTCCGTCAGCCCGCCTTGCGCAGGCGGATCAGTTTCCCGGCCTTCGTCTCCTGCGTTTCCGGCATCAGGCGTTGGCGAACCACGCGCATGATCTGGAAATAACAGGGAATCAGAAACAAATCTGCCATAACCCAGGCAGCGGGATTCGCAAAACAGGCCCCGGTAAACCCAGCGGAAGGAACAACAAACAGCGCGACCGCAGTTCGGGCGATCATCTCAAAAAGGCCGGCCAGCATTGCCACGCGCGTATATCCCATGCCCTGAATGCTCAGGCGGACGATGTTCACGAACAGAAGGGGAATATAGAAAGCAGCGTTGATCGTCAGATACCGGATACTCATGGACATGACTTCCGGCGCCGCGTCCGCGTCAATGAACAGGCTCAGAAGGGGCCGCGCAAAAAGCGCCACCACTCCGAACGCCAGCGCGCAGTAAATAATCCCCAGCACAGAGGCGCACCGCAGTCCCTGATGAATCCGGTCCAGTTTCCGGGCGCCCATGTTCTGTCCGGCGTAAGTAGCCATGGTAGAGGCAAGCGCGTCAAACACACAGGCAAAGAACATGCTGATCTTCACACCGCCGCTGACAGCGGCAACAGCATTTACGCCCAGTCCGTTCACGGACCATTGCACCATCACGGAGCCGATTGCCGTAATGGAGAACTGAAGGCCCATCGGCAGGCCGATCCCGAGCATTTTTCCCGCAAGTCTGAAGTTAAACTGCCTGTCTTCCCGGTTCAGGTGCAGCACCGGAAAACGTCGGATCATGACAATCACGCAACCGATCCCTGCCAGCAACTGGCTGGCTGCCGTTGCCACGGCAGCGCCGGCTACATCCATCCCGCAGACAATAATCAGGAGCAGATCGAGTACAATATTCACCAGCGAAGCCATGACCAGGAATACCACCGGTGTCCGGCTGTCCCCCAGTGAGCGGAGGATTCCGCTGGCCATGTTGTACAGCACGCAGCAGGGAATCGCCGCAAAAATGATGCTGATATAGCTTGCCGAAGCGTCTATGATCTCTTCCGGAGTGTTCATCAGCCGAAGCAGCGGCTTGCAGAAAACAGTGGAGAGAACCGCAAACAGGACGCTCAGCACACCGCTGAGTACCACTGCATGGAACACGCAGCGGCGCATCTCCCGCTCATCCTTCGCACCGAACGCCTGGGCGATCGGGATTGAGAAACCGGAACACAGGCCGAGGCACAGGCCGATTACCAGGAAGTTCACCGAGCCGGTCGCGCCGACGGCAGCCAGACGCTCCGCGCCCAGGTAGCGGCCGACAACGGCGGTATCGACAAAACTGTAAAACTGCTGGAAGAGCACGCCGAACAGCATCGGCAGCGCAAAAAGGACAATCCGTTTCAGCGGACTGCCTTCCGTCAGGTCGCGGGTCAGATTCCGGGGCATACAGATAAACCTCTTTCCACGGCCCTTCAGGCCGTCCGGAAGGTTATATCACTTTTACGGAAACTGTACAAGCGGGAATATTCAGCCTGTTTTCCGGACAAAAACGCCATGGCCTTTCACGTTTCAGGGACCGGCTTTTCTTTCTGCGCCTTGCGGTCTTCCTTGATCTTCCGATGAAGCTGAACGATATACCAGATGTTGGCCAGGCCGTTGAGTGCCAGGAATATGCCGATCACGCGCTGCGTCACGGCGATATCCTCCACCCCCGCCGCAGTCATGACAATCCCGAGTCCCATAACGGCAACGGCACCGGCAACGCTGACGATGAACTTCCAGTCTTTCCTGTTTTTAATCTTCAGGGTTTCGATCAGGTTGAGGAGGCCGGTTACAATCGTCACAATGCCCACCGCAAACCTCACGAAGGGTTCGATCGTCTCCGGGCTGATCAGGCAGTATATGGCAGCGGGGATCAGCAGGCCGTTGAAAACAGCAATCACAATGTCCAGCACATTCCTTTTCTGCGGATGCCTGAGATGAAGGAAAAGCATAATCAGCGCAACGAGAATGATCAGTCCCGCCGAAATCCGGATCGTGGGCTTCATATCCCCTGACGGGGAAGCCAGGAACAGAACGCCCTGCCCCAGGAGCATCAGTGAAGCGATCACTTTGTTCTGCAGCAGCTTCAGGATGCTTTTTGCTGTTCGGAACACGGGGTTCTTTTTTGTTTCTTTGGGCTTTCTTTTCATATCCGTTCTCCTTCGGATTGCCTGTCATCCCTGCACAGGGCGCCCAGTGTTTATCAAACAGGGGCGCCTTTTCCGAAAGGCGCCCCTGACTGAAGACCGTTCGCGTTATTTCAGTTCAACCGGATCCCAGCCGCTGTCTTTGTACGCAGTCACATCCAGGCCGTTCGCCTCAACATACGCTTTGATAAACCGGGTCCGGAGCGCCTGGTTTGCTTCAGTGCTCAGATCTGCTCCGGCGAAGTATTGATCTTCCAGTTCCTGGTCCCCATCCGCAAAGCGCCTGATATCCGCAGCATAGTCTTCGCCGTTTCCAGCCTCTTCCATGGAGGTTACCTTCCACTTATCATCCATTTTTTCCAGCATGATGATCGCGGGATATTCCCCGCCGGAGATATTTTCCAGCACGTCCCCTTTTTTCACGTAGTTCAGGATCCAGAAAGTGCCGTAGACCTTCGCATGCGTATCATCGGTCATCTCTGTCTTATAAAGTATCGGACAGGGAATCGACACAAAGCCGGGCTCCGTCAGGTACAGCTCCACGCGCTCGTCTGTCGCCAGAAACTCAGCGATGGCTCCCTCTACAGGATCTTCGCCGGTATAGTTATAAGCGGGCAGCTGTTCCCCCTCTGCAAACGCTGCCGCAGCCAGTACAACCAGCATCAATACTGCAATCGCGGTTGCCCAAATTCTTTTCATTTTTGATTCCTCCATATCGTTATATCATATCCGGATAAGTCAGTGCATCAGGATCAGTTTGACCTGATGACCTTCATGGTATGATGATTTTATATACAGAACTGCTTCCTGTTGATTGTATGCCCTATTATTTCCCGTGTCAACGATTCAAAAGATACCGGTTGCAGTACAGTTGTGGTATTTGGGCTTTCACAGAACAAAAGAAAAGCCCTGTGAATGTTGATTCACAAGGCTTCTGTAAAGTGCCGAAGGCGGGACTTGAACCCGCACGCTTTTGAGGGCACCGGATTTTGAGTCCGTCGCGTCTGCCATTCCGCCACTTCGGCATCGAGGGGATTATAGCATAATCCCCCGGGTCAATGCAATGAAAAGCTTACTGCGGGTTATACTCGACCGTTTCCTGGTAGGCTTTGTAGGTGGTTTTGAACAGGAGTTCCCGCCTGACTTCCCGGTTGCCGTTGTACCAGATCTTCCAGGTGTTGACTTCATAACCCTTCCGGCCGGTCACGGTCTTTTTCTGTTCACCGGGAGCAAGCTCCGTGTTGACCACATAGTTGATGCCCTCCGGCTGGGGAATCGTCCGAACCAGTTCGCTCTCCAGGTCGATCTTCACACCCGGGCCCAGACTCATACCGTAGATATTGACCGTCACCTGACGGTTGCTGTATCCGGCAACAATAAAGATCGGCTGGTCCGTATTGTTCCGGAACTTCATATCCAGCCCGGGCCAGTTGACCGTGGCGTCAAAACCCTTTTCGATATAGCTGGACGGCCAGGCGTGGGGATTTCGTTCGACGATCTCCAGGTCCGCCCGGACCACCGCGTTAAACAGGGTGGAACTGGTCTGGCAGACGCCGCCGCCGACTTCGTCCTTGCTCTGGCCGCCGGCGATCGCCGGGGCTTCCTTGTAGCCTTTTGCTGCGGTCCGCTCGCCCGTAGCGCCGTTGAAGGAGAAGATCTCCCCGGGCTGCACAGTCCTGCCGTTGATTGCCTCGGCGCTGAGCTTGATATTGGTGTTTCGGTTATTGTTCTTGGTCGTCTGGGTCGAATAGGCGGAGATCAGGCCGAAGTTGTTCATCAGATCAGTCTTGGTCACATCCGCGATAATCTTTTCCGGAACGACCCATATTTCCTTCCTGGTTATGCCGCTGTCCAGGATCTCTGTCAGCTGGGCGTACAGCTCATCCGGATCGATCCGGGCACCGGGCTTGTCTTCGGTGAAGGTAAACGTCTTGGTGTTGAAGTTGAATGTCTGCACCATGCTGTTCACCGGATCCCGGTTCACATAGTTCACGATGCCGTCGGTCAGGTTCCGCAGGGCTTCATGATCGTAATCCTGTACTGTAGCGAAGGTCAGCGGATGGGGATTGCCCGTATTGACCCGTTCGGACAGGGTACGGACGCGCTCCTGGAAAGGGGTTGTATCGCCGGCGCCCAAGCTGGCGGTATTGCTCCTCCCGCTGGCCCACGCCCGCTCCACGATCTCCTCCGTGTTCCGGGAAACCGGCACCCGCTCGCTGTTTACATGCCAGCTCTCGTTGCCGACGGAAACAGTGATGTCGAACGCCCGGTCCTGGTCCTGATGAACGGCCGAAACCGCGCGAACCGCTTCCTCCCGGGTCATGCCGTCCACCTGGACGTTGTCGATATAGGTACCGGGATAGATCCGGTCGGTGAACATCGCTTTGCGCTGATTGGCAAAATCCTCCGCGCGCTTGCTGTCCATGCTGATGAGATTACCGTTCACAAAGGCCAGATTCGGCAGGAACTTGTAGCGAAGCCCCGTCAGCTGCGGGATCACGGCAATCCCCATCGCCGCGAGCAGCAGCAGGCAGGTCAGGATCACCGCCAGCCACGCGCCGCGGTTCCGGGTTTTCTTTTTATATCTCGGCCGGTCGTTCCGGGTCGGCGCCTGGGTCTCAAAACGGTCAAAATCGTCAAACAAAGAAGAGGGCGCACCGAGTCCGTCGTCCTTTTCATTGGAAGCAAAATAACGTCTTTTCTTTGCCTCCTCCGCTGCGGCCCGGCGGTCATATTCGTCCCGCTCCTTCAGGTCCTTGTCCCGGCCCAGCGGCTGTTTCCCAGGCAGTGAGATATACTCGTCATCGCCTTCGTACAAGTCGTAACGCTTCAGTTTGGCCATTATCTCTCTCCTCGGTGGTTGCGGACCGGTCCGCGAAGCATATCCCCGCAGCGGCTTCCCGGCAGTTCCATCCGGATGACCTCACCGGCCACGCCCAGCGTGTCCAGGATTTCTCCCGTCTTTTCCCGCAGGAAGGGTTTTGCCGTGATCTTCCTCACGCCTTCCGGAGTCATCAGCTCCAGCTCATCCCCGGCAAAGAACCGGTTTTTCAGCAGCAGCCGGGCCTGTCCGTCTTCCCCGGCATCTTCCAGTACCCGGGCAGTGTATTCCCGGCTCTGCCAGAAGCCTTCCGCCTCCCCGGGGGTTTCCGGATTCCCCTGCAGGAAGCCCGTATCGCTCAGCCGGTGGCTGGCGCACTGGAGTTCCTCCGTCAGTTCCGGCAGTTTCGCTTCAAACTGGTCCCGACCCTGTGCCAGCAGGTCCAGGGCCCGGCGGTAGGCGCCGGTTACCACGGCGACATAGTACTCGGTCTTCATCCGGCCCTCAATCTTCAGGCTGGATACGCCCGCTTCGCACAGTTCCGCCAGCAGCGGCATCAGGCACAGATCCCGGGCGGAGAAAAGGTACGTCCCCTTTTCGTCCTCCGCCACCGGCATATATTCACCCGGCCGCTTTTCTTCCATCACAGCATACTGCCAGCGGCAGGGCTGCGCGCATTCTCCCCGGTTCCCGCTGCGCCCGGTCAGGTAGGCCGAGAGCATGCACCGGCCGGAATAAGCCATGCAGCTTGCGCCGTGCACAAAGGTCTCCAGCTGGATACCGTCCCCGACGGTTTCTTTGAGTGCCCGGATCCTCTCCAGGCTCATCTCCCGGGCCAGAATCACCCGCTCACATCCGAGCTGCCGGTACAGCTCCGCGGCTTCCGCGTTCACGGTATTCGCCTGGGTGCTGACATGAACCGGAAGCTGCGGCACTTTTTTGCGCAGGATCACAATCGCGCCGGGGTCCGCCACGATGGCGGCGTCAACGCCAATCTCCGCGGCCAGAGCCGCGGAAGCAGCGAAATCATCCAGTTCGTCGTCGAATGGATAGCTGTTCATGGTCACATAGAACTTTTTTCCGGCACTGTGGGCCAGCGCAACCGCTTCCCGCAGTTCCTCCGGATCAAAATTCCCGGCAAAGGCCCGCAGGCCGAAACGCTTCATCCCTCCGTAGACCGCATCCGCACCGAAGTGTAGTGCCGCCCGAAGCGCGTCCATGTTTCCGGCCGGAGAAAGCAGTTCGGGGATCCTCATCAGCGGATCCCCCTGTCTTCGTCATACTTCTGCCAGTAAGGCGCATAGATCTCCACAGCACGCTTATGCTGGTCCAGCGTCTTGGAGAAATACAGTTCGCCGCTTTCCGGCTCCTTGGCGCAGAAGTAGAGGTATTTTTCCTGGATCATGCTGTCGTCCGGATACAGGGCCGCGCGGATCGCCGCCGGGGAAGGGTTGCAGACCGGTCCCAGGGGCAGTCCGGTCACCTGATAGGTATTGTACGGGCTGTTGACGGCCAGATCGCTGTCCGCCAGCGCCATCTTCCGCACGCCGGTGATATAGTGGATCGTCACGTCGCTTTCCAGTTTCATGCCTTCCTTCAGGCGGTTGTGGAACACGGCGCTGACGCGGGCAAAATCGCTCTCCTTTGCTTCCTTTTCGATCAGGCTGGCCAGGGTCAGCACCTGGTCCATGGTCATATCGAGTTCTTCCGCCCGCTCCTGGTTCTCGACCGTGAACACCGCTTCGGTCTGGCTCAGCAGCTTCCGGATGATATCGTCTTCCGTGGCGGACACATAGACTTCGTAGGTGTTCGGGGACAGATAGCCCTCCAGCACATATTTCCGTTTTTCAGGCTGGCCGGATGTCAGTACATCCTGGATGTAATAGTATTCCCGGTAGGCTTTCCCGTCCCGGCAGGCAGCCAGGAAGGTATCCGCACTTTCAAAGACGCCGTTTTTGACCATGCGTGCCGCAAAGTCCTCCACGGTCTCGCCTGGAATCAGGGTGATGTTCCGAACCAGCGGATTGCCATCTCCGGTCGTCAGCAGGTCCGCAATCTCCGTCATGGCCATATCCTTGCGAATCGCGTAGGAACCGACCTGGATTTTCTGGCTCATGCCTGCAAAATCACAGTAGTATTTGAACACGCTCCGGTTCCGGATCAGACCGGCGTCTTCCAGGTTGGTCGCAACCCGGTTCAGGCTTTCGCCGCTGCCCACCTCAAACGTATATTCCTGCGGGTCCTCCTGGTCCACAGGCGCAAGAAAACTGCCGTACAGTTTCCCCCATACGGTCATTCCGATGCCGATTACCAGCACAAGCACGGTCAGCCCTACCAGAATCGGACGAAGGATCATCCACAGCCCGCTGTACCAGTAGAGTCCGTATTTGCGCTCCTCCCGCATACTGCGGTAGGTATATTTCTTTTCGTTGCTCAATGCTTAACCCTCGATCCCCGGCATGGTGATATCGAGATCCGCTGCTTCAGTCACAATCTTGAAGATATCTGAAAGGGCCTGCTGAAGCTGCATCTCGGAAAGCAGGAACCGGCTGACTTCCGGTTTGGAGAACAGCAGGGTCGAAATACCGGAGAAACGCTGCATATCTTCATTATCAGCCGTTTTTCCGCTCATGGCGGTCATCTGGATGGTCATCTGCAGCTTCCGGTATTCACGGACCAGCGCAGCGGTGGTCTCATCCGACATGACGGATTCCTTCAGCTCGTGATAGGTCTTGTATTCATCGCTGTCGCGGATATCCTGGGCCAGGCGGTAAGTGGATGAGTAGTCCATCGTTCGTCCTCCTCTGCAGATAATTAAACGGTCAGGAGAATGATCTTCTTCCTCCTGACCGATATTATATCCGGTTCTGCCTTAAAGCGCAACGAAACGCCCCGGAGCGGAGATCAGACGTCCAGGATGATCGGCAGGATCATCGGGTTCCGTTTGATCTTGTCAAAGATGAAGCGGTGCACCTCGTCCTTGATCGTGTTCTTCAGCTCAGGCCAGTTCTCGCCGTCCAGGCTGTTGTTCGCAAGGATTTCCCGGACCAGTTCCTGTGTGGAATCGATAATATCCTCGTTCTCCTTCACATAGATGAAACCGCGGGAAACAATGTCCGGCCCGGAAACCAGTTTCTGTTCGTCCCGGTCGATGGCCAGCACAACGATCAGCAGGCCGTCCTGGCTCAGGTGCTTCCGGTCGCGGAGCACCACGTTGCCGACATCGCCGACGCCCAGGCCGTCCACCAGCACGCCGCCCACGGGTACCTGCTCGCCAAGGGCCAGCACGTCCTGGTTCATCTCGATCACCTGACCCAGTTCGGGAATCACGATGTTCTGGCTGGGAATGCCCATGGATTCCGCCAGGATGGCGTGCTGCCACATCATGCGGTATTCACCGTGAACGGGGATGAAGTACTTCGGCCGGACCAGGGCATGCAGAAGCTTGAGTTCTTCCTGGCAGGCATGGCCGGAAACATGTACTTCCGCCATGGCGCTGTAAATCACCTGCGCGCCGAGACGGTACAGCTGGTTAATCACGCGGGAGATGAACTTTTCGTTGCCGGGAATCGGCGTGGAGGAGATGATGACCATATCGCTCTGCCGGATCTGCAGTTTACGGTGTTCCGCGTAGGCCATCCGGGTCAGGCCGGCCATCG
>CAZUXV010000026.1:0-4869 GCA_964624445.1 uncultured Oscillospiraceae bacterium
CAGAAGCGAAACATTTCTTCCCAATGGTAAAAAACGATCACTTATCCCGGCAGAGACAAGTGATCATCTGATAATTGTCATCCATTCATTATTTGATCTGTTTGCAGATCGCCGCGAAGGATTCTTCGGAAAGGTCGTGTTCGATCTTGCAGGCGTCTTCTTTCGCCAGTGCTTCAGGAACCCCGATCTGAATCAGATACTTCGTCAGCGCCTGGTGCCGGTCATAGATCTTCCGCGCGATGGCATAGCCCTTGTCCGTCAGGGAGATCAGGTTATCCGTGCTCATCTTGATATACCCGTTCTCCTTCAGCTTTTTCATGGCCACGCTGACGGAAGGCTTGGAAACGTTCAGGCCCACGGCGATATCAATGGAGCGCGCATGTCCCTTCTGTTCCAGCAGCATCAGGATCTGCTCCAGATAGTCTTCGCCTGATTCGTAGATATTCATAAAAGCGCTCCTTTCCCGGTTCGGGAAACGGGATGCCGGTCTCCGGCATCCCGCCTGAATAACGTCATTCTATATGATCCGGTTTCATTTCTCTAACCAGTCACAATCTACCATTTTTCGTTTGATTCGTCAATACCGGTCAGGCTCCGGTTTGTTACTCCGCAGTCTTCAGTGCCGCCACCATATCGATATGCCGGTTCTTCCGGGCCACCATCAGGCCTACGATCAGCGACACACCGAAGGTCAGCAGGATGCTGACCAGCCAGGTGGGCAGGCCCAGCACCAGTTTCAGCTCATATTCGGAAGCCAGCGCGGTCAGCAGATACTGCAGCACGCCGACGCCCACCGGCACACCGATCAGGATACCGAGAACAGTCAGCCACAGGTTCTGACTGATCAGCAGCCGGCCGATCTTGGAGTCCTTGAAGCCAACCACTTTCAGCGTCGCCATCTCCCGGTACCGCTCCGTATAGCTCATCACGCCCAGATTGTACAGCACCACGATACCCAGGATCACGGCTGCGATCACCAGCAGCCAGATCATCTTGTTCATCAGGTCCATAAACACGTCGAAGGAATCCATGATCGACTGCTTGCTCTGCTGGTTCAGGATGTGTTTGCCTTCCGGAATCTCCGTAGCGTCCGTAAACACGGAATCCGCTGTATAGGTAATGCCGATGCTGTCCGCGAAGGTGTCCGTCATAAAGATCCCTTCCGTCATGGAATCCAGCACGCCGGCCACCGGTACGCTATAGTGTTCATTGCTGTCATAGGGCGAGAAGGTCAGTTCGTCTCCGGCTTTCAGGTTATATTCCCGGGCAATCCGGGAGCAGATATACGCGCCGCCGTCCGTCAGCGGAATGATGTTCATATCCTCGTCGGCAAAGCGGACCTTGTCATGGGTGACGGAATAGATCTCCAGCGAATAACCCCTGTCCCCGATCTGGATTGCGCGGGAAGCCGCCCAGTCCCCGTCCAGGGATTCGGCAAGCGCTTTCCCTTCCTCCATGGTCATGCTATCCGCGTCCAGGTTCACCCTGGTTTTGTAGTTGATCGACTGCTCATAGAAGATATCCAGGAAAGCGTCCATCGTATCCTTCATGCCCAGTCCGCCCACCAGCAGCACCATGCACCCGATCACGCCGAACAGGGTCATCAGGCTCCGGGCCTTGTGCCGGACGCAGTCCCGCAGGTTCCACTTCGTGCCGAAGCCGAGCTTCTTGAACCGTTTTGTCTCTTCAAACCGCAGGTGCTTCATCCGCTTCGGGGAATAGGGACGCAGCGCGTCCGCCGCCGTTCCCTGCAGCATCTTTCTCACGGACAGGAAACCGATGAAGGTCAGGAATGCAATGATCCCGATAATCACATACCAACTGAATGCCGGCGCATGCAGCGTCCAGGACGGCATGTCAATATAGGTGGCCATGGCACCGTCCGGGTTCATGATGAACCAGCCCAGGCCATAGCCAATGGCAATGCCCAGGATCGTTCCCAGCAGGCCGATGATCAGCGCATAGGCGGAATAGTGGACCAGGATCCGCCGGTCCTTGAACCCAAGCGCCTTGAATGTGCCGATCTGTGTCTTCTCGCTGGCGCAGATCCGGTGCATGGTCGTCACCATTGTCAGGATCGCGATGGCCAGGAACAACACCGGCAGGATGGATGCCATCGTCTTGCCCTCGTTTACCTCACCCTGGGCTTCCGCCCAGGAAACCGTCTCATCCTTGGAAAGGATCAGGCGGGTGGTTCCCAGGGCTTTATCCGCCGCCTCGACAAATGCCGGTTTGTCCAGGGAGGCTTTTACATTGATCTGGTGATACAGGGAACCGACAAAGGACTTGTACATTGCCGGGATCGCGTTGTCCAGCATGGCCGGAGAGATGTATACGAATCCGTAAGTCGAGTAATCCGGCATCATCTGGGTGGAATCCGGCAGGCAGATCAGGTATTCGCTGGCTTTGACCAGGCCCTTGACCGTTCCCTTGACCGTGATCATCTGGTAGGTCAGCGTCAGCGGATCGCCGAGTTTGATTCCGTTGGCGGCGGCATAGGAATCGGAAAGCCAGAAACCATCCGGATCCTCCGCACTGTAAGACTCGCCTTCCATCACAAGCATGCCGGAAACATTGCTGTTTTCAGTAACAGTCAGTGCCAGCGTATCCGTGTCATCTTTCACCGAAACGTTCAGGGAAAGGAACCGGGTCGCGTCCTCCACCCCATTGATCCCCTTCACCGCTTCCAGGTCTTCCGGGCTGAAACCCTTGTCCGAATAGATCCGGAAATCGGCATACCCGGTCGCCTCATAAATCTCTTTTGTATTGACTTCCAGGGAGTACCACTCCACATTGAATCCCAGGAACACGCCGATGCCCAGCGCCACCATGATCACCATGGAAATGAACTGGGCCTTGTACTGCCACAGCGTCCTGAACAATTTCTTTATTAACATATCTGAAAACCTCTTCTGTTTCTCTGCCCTTCCTCACATTTGTGTGTAAGGCTGATAGATTTCATCTGCCTGATAGCGGTTTAGATAATTATGAATTCTGAATTGTGAATTATAAATTGTTTTACCAATCCACCTCTTCCACCGACAGCGGATTCTCCTGCGCTTCACAGCTCCTGATCTTTCCGTTCTTCACCCGGATCACCACGTCCGCCATCTTCGCGATGTTCTGGTTGTGGGTCACAATAATGATCGTCTTGCCCATATCCCTTGCCATGGAAAGCAGGAGCTTGAGCACCATGACGCCGGTCTCGGAATCCAGCGCGCCGGTGGGCTCGTCGCACAGCAGGATGTGGGGATTCTTTGCCAAAGCCCGGGCAATGGATACGCGCTGCTGTTCGCCGCCGGACAGCTCGGACGGGAACTGGTGGATATGATCTTCCAGGCCGACAGCCCTGAGCATGTCATGGCTGGAGAGCGGATTCGGCGCGATCTCCTTTACCAGCGCCACATTCTCCACCACCGTCAGGGTCGGGATCAGGTTATAGCTCTGGAAAACAAAACCCACGGACGCGGCACGGTATTCCGCCAGTTCGTTGGGCGTCAGGGTGGAAATGTCCCTTCCGTTCACAACGATCGTGCCTTCCGTGGGACTGTCCAGGCCGCCGAGCATGTTAAGCAGGGTGCTTTTGCCGGCACCGCTGGGGCCCAGGACCACGATAAACTTCCCTTCCTCCAGGCTCAGGTTCACATGATCCAGCGCCCGCTGTTCATGTTCGCCGTTCTTATAAACTCTTGATACATCCTTGAATTCCACAATGGCCATGTTCCTCTTTGCTCCTTCATTCGTGGATTGATATTGGTTAGTTTTATCTAACCCATATATTTAAGAAAAATCGCGCTTATGATTCAACGGCTATCAACCGCGCGATTTCTCGTGTTAGCTTCTGCTAACGTTTACATTTTATCATCCCTGTTTGATCTTGTCAACTATTTTGATCAAAGAAAGCAGGATGCCGTTTCCAGGCATCCTGTTCAGATGTTATACAAGTCTTACGCAATTTCTCGGGAAGCAGCTTCCTGCCGGCTTTCCGCGAATGTTTTACAGATCTCATCTGCTTACAGCGCAGCCTCAACTGCCTTCCGGACTTCCTTCATATCCACCGTGGGCTCGAACCGCGCAATCACCTTTCCTTCACGGTCCACCAGGAATTTGGTGAAGTTCCACTTGATATAGGCTTTCTCACCGAACTTCTTGTTGTTCATATCCGCGAACTTGCTCAGTGCTGCCATCTTCAGGCCCTTACCGAAACCTTCAAAGGGCTTTTCGGCTGCCAGATAAGCAAACAGCGGATCGGCAGTTTCCCCGTTCACGTCGATCTTGGCAAACTGGGGAAATTCCGTGCCGAACTTCAGCGTGCAGAACTGATGGATCTCATCGGTATCTCCCGGCGCCTGATTGGCAAACTGATTGCAGGGGAAGTCCAGAATTTCCAGTCCCTGATCTTTCATTTCCTTATACATCGCTTCCAGGGGCTCATAGTGAGGCGTGAATCCGCAGCCGGTGGCCGTGTTGACAATCAGCAGCACCTTTCCCTGGTATTCTGACAGGTTGACCTCCTTCCCCTGTCTGTCTTTTACTGTGAAATCATAAACCG
The DNA here is from genome assembly GCA_964624445.1 of uncultured Oscillospiraceae bacterium. Classification (GTDB taxonomy): domain Bacteria; phylum Bacillota; class Clostridia; order Christensenellales; family Aristaeellaceae; genus Aristaeella. The sequence goes on from CAZUXV010000026.1 coordinate 4,553, forward strand.
TTTTCATGATCGGTTTCTCCTTTCTGTTTGATGCGATTATATTTTATCAAATATTTAAAGGTTGTCAACCCCTTTTATCCGAGCTCCGCAAGACGTTTCTCCAGTTTACGGAGCTGTCTGCGGATCTCTCTGACTTCCCGTGTGCCGCGGAGAAGAATCTGATGCAGCTCATCGGAATAAGCGCCGATATAAGTTGACGTTACTTTGCTTCCGACGCGTTTGCGGATATAAAGGTATTTTTGTCCGCTGACCTCCTTGATCTCCGGAGTGCCCTCGTATGGGATAAGGGAGAGTCTGGCATGCAGGTCAGCCCTTAT
>CAZUXV010000026.1:4879-22798 GCA_964624445.1 uncultured Oscillospiraceae bacterium
CATCCAAGCGCCACGTCCAGGATCATCATCAGCACAAAGCCAAGGGAAAAGGCAATGGTTCCGGTATTGGAGTGTTTCCCTTCCGACATTTCAGGAATCAGTTCCTCCACGACCACATACATCATGGCACCAGCCGCGAAAGCCAGGAAATACGGCATCACCGGTGTAACCAGTCCCGCTGCCAGGATCGTAATCACTGCAGCGATCGGTTCGACCGCACCGGAGAGTACCCCCATCCAGAACGTCTTTCGTCTGGGCATACCCTCCGCCAGCAGCGGCATGGATACGATCGCTCCTTCCGGGAAGTTCTGGATCGCGATCCCCAGCGCCAGCGTCAGCGCTCCCCCGGCAGTAATACCGACAGACCCGGCCAGCAGTCCGGCATAGACTACGCCAACAGCCATTCCTTCCGGAATATTGTGCAGCGTAACGGCCAGGATCAGCTTTGTCGTTCGCTTGAAGCCGCTCTGCGGCCCTTCGTTCTGTTTATTCATATGCGTATGCGGAGTAAGTACATCCAGCCCCAGCAGAAATCCGACGCCGATCAGAAAGCCGATGGCCGCGGGCAGGAAAGCCAGTTTCCCCATTCCTGAACTGCTGTCCAGCGCGGGCTGCAGCAGGTTCCAGAAGGATGCAGCAACCATCACGCCCGCCGCGAAACCTGTCAGTGCCTTCTGTATATTGTCAGAGATCTGCTTTTTCAGAAGGAAGACCATTGCCGCACCCAGACTGGTACCGAGGAACGGGATCAGGATGCCTTCGATAATCTGTATATTCATGTTTTTCGCCTCGATGATAAACAGCTTCCGGAGTAAACGCTTCATTTATTCCTTTTTTTTGCCAGGACCGTGATCCACGGTTTTGAAGGATGACAATATGTCTTTACGTCCGAAAACCCTGCTGTTTTCAGTGCGCGTTCGATCTGTTCTCCCGTATATACTTTCATTCCGTCAATGATCTTTTCGAACTTTTGACCAACGGCATCCATTCCGTCCGATTCGTTGCAGATCAGGAACAGACCGCCCGGTTTCAGAACCCTGTATACCTGTGAAAAGCATTTCTCAAGCCCTGGCCAGAAATAGATTGTTTCAAAGGCTGTGGCAAGATCATATCGCTCAGACGGAAGATCCAGGGCAGAAACATCGCCCTGCCGCACCGTGCACCGCCCGGAAGCAATCGCTTTCTGATTATACTCCCTCGCTTTCTCTACGGATAACTCAGAATAATCGACAGCCGTGACATTCGCACCGGAATACCTGTCCAGCAGTTCACCGGCATTCCGGCCGCCGCCGCATCCAAGATCCGTAATCTCTCCCGGATGAATGACAGGCAGATGGGAAAGTCCCCAGTCCGCCATCCTGGCATGCCCGGAATTCATGCCCTTCAGCATCATCTTTCCCAGAAAGCCTTCCGGTTTCCTGGTTTGATTGACATAGTTTTTAAACAATCCCATCTCTCCATTTACTCCTTCTTTCAGTATTCAGCAGAAAGCGGGATGCCGGTACGCTTCGGCATCCCGCCTCTTTGGAGGTAAGTCCATAGGAGGTCAATCCTCTGGTATATCATCCGGGCTGCCCGACCCGGCTGATATCATCGTCAAGCGGCGCCTTCCGCCTGTTCTTCCGCCAGGTTCTCTTCACAGAACAGGGTAATCACGTTTTTGATCATTTCTTCATCGGCGTCCACCGGGAAACCGGCAACCAGCCAGTAAGCATAGGGACCTTCGTTATATTTGGCCAGGTCATCCACGTTGCTGCCGTAACGGAATTCCAGATGATAGGTGGTTGCAGGAGTATCAGGCATCATATAGAAGTATTTGAATTCGCCCGCGTCCTCGTCAGCCGTTTCATAGAGATAACCTTCCATCATCCCGGCCAGGAGCAGCTTGCTGACGTAGGTATATTCATGGCTGAACACCTGCGTGCCGTTCTCATCCGCACCGCTGATCCTGGTTCCGTCAAAAGTAATCGTGGAAACACCGTTGATGAACAGGCAGTCAAACTGTGCGCCGTTGGAGCCGTCGCCGTAGGCGTCGATTGCTTCCTGTCCGTAGATCGTACCATTGCATGCAGCCTTCAGCATTTCGGCGACCATCGGTCCGTTTTCTTCGCCCATAGCCGCAACGCAGGGATCCAGCCAGATCTGATCATATTCCGGTTTGGTGATCACCGGGAACAGGGGTTCATAGGTACCTTTGATATTTTCCAGCAGCGCCGCGGCTTCCGCGGCTTCATCTGCAGTATCAGCTTTGACATAAGTACCGAGGACAACGAGCATCACAAGTGCCAGTACAAAGGGGGTCAGCTTTTTCAGAACCTGTTTCATCATGAAAAACATCCTTTCGCTTTTTTATTAGTTTATCCTAACCTGCGGATTGCGTTTTGCCCATACTCTTTGTTTTCTTACTTCATCTGTATGAACAATTTGTTAGTCTTAGCTAACATCTGAACAATATCATGGCAGAGCTGGTTTGTCAACATGCTCCGCTGTCGCGATATTATCTTCTTTTTCTTTGCCGTCGTTCAGTCTGTATGCAGATCTGAGTGCTCTGCAGGAAGCATTGCTCAGTTTACGGCTCAGCGTCACCGCATCATGGTCTGCAACGGAGCTTTCCACGCCAAAGCTTACAAGTAGTTTTCGGAAAAAGACAATGCGTTCATTAATCTGATCAGCGTATTCCCTGAATAATGGACTGAATGAAAGATCTCCGTTCACTTTCTTAATAAGATATCCCTGATCACGCAGCTTGCGCAGCGCCAGGCTGACAGCGGATGCCTTGACACCCAGAAAACGTCCGACATCCGCAGCACATACATATTCCTGCTTCTGTTTCAGCAGGCCGATCACATACAGGTACCGATCCAGCGAGTGTTTCATGCTCTTTACTTCCGATTCACTGCACAGATTCAGTCATTCTGTATTCGGTAGGTGTACAACCCTCAACTTTTTTGAAAACATGTGAAAAATGAGCGGGCGAGACAAATCCGACCTGTTCCCCGATTTCAGAAACACTCCTGTCAGAGTGAATCAGCAGCTCCCTGGCCTGTTCGCAGCGCATCCGGTTATGATAGGCCAGCAGGGTTGTCCCTGTGTGTTTCCTGAAGATACGGGAAAGATAATTGCCGTTTATATATAGTGCGCCGGCAATCTTTTCAAGCGAGAACTTTTCTGCGATGTGTTCCCGGATATAAAATTCGGCTTGTTTTGAAAGCCGCTCGCCGGCGCAGATCCTCGTCATTTCCGCCATAGCCGCCACATCCTTCCTTTTTTCGTTGTTTCCTGCCCATTTACGGAAAGCACAATATAACCAGTCGCGTTTATAACCTGCTTCAGCTTGTCTGTATCGATCGGATTGTCAGACTCGATCACAGTCTCTCCTTTTACCCGGGATGAACGCACCTTCCTCACCGTAAAAGCAGAGCGGATTGCGTCGTTCACATGTGTTTCACACATGCCGCAGACCATTCCCGATACTTTGACACAGGTTCTGATCATTGATGATATCCTCCCTGAAAGAGGAGTCACGGTTATTCCGCCGTGCCTTCTGAAAATCATGATTGTTTATGGCAGGAACCCGACATCGGACAGCTGCCGCAATTGCAGCCGCAGGTGGATTTCCCCTGTTTCCTGTCTCTTCTCAGCACGAAGATGATCCGGGCAACCAGTAACAGCAGCACCAGACTGACAAGGATCGTGCCCGCATGATCGATGATTCCCTGAAACATATACTCACACTTTCTTTGTCAGCTTCGTAGCCTCCTGATATTTCCTAAAGAACAGCATGTAGATCATCACGCCGAGGATCGCGGTCGCAGCGATCAGGCCGATCACGTTCACACCGCCTGTGAAGATCCTGCCAAACTGATAGATCATCAGGGCAACGGCATAGGCAAAACCGCACTGCCAGGCTATTGCAAACCATGTCCAGCCCGCATTGTTCATCTCCCGTTTGATTGCGCCGATTGCGGCAAAGCAGGGTGCGCACAGCAGGTTAAATACCAGGAACACATAAGCGGCGATGCCGGTAAAGGACGCGGCCAAATTGGCATATGTCTCCGTGCCGCCGTACAGGATACCCATGGTGCCGACGATGTTCTCCTTGGCGATCAGTCCGGTGAAAGACGCAACCGTCGCCTGCCAGGTGCCAAAGCCCAGGGGCTTGAAGATCCAGGCGATCGCGTTGCCGACTGTGGCCAGGATGGACAGCTCCAGCTCTTCCTCTTCCAGCATCCGGAAGGTGCCGTCTGCTACACCGAAGCGGCTCAGGAACCAGACCAGGATCGTGGACAGCAGGATGATGGTTCCGGCTTTCTTGATGAAACTCCAGCCGCGTTCCCACATGGAACGGAGCACGTTCCCAAGCGTCGGCCAGTGATAGGCAGGGAGTTCCATGACGAAAGGAGCAGGCTCGCCGGCAAAACGCTTTGTTTTCTTCAGGATGATACCGCTGACAATAATCGCCGCCATGCCGATGAAATAGGCGCTGGTCGCAACCCAGGCGGATTTATGGAAAATTGCGCCGGCGATCATGGCGATAAAGGGCACTTTCGCGCTGCAGGGGATAAAGGTCGTTGTCATGATCGTCATCCGGCGGTCACGCTCGTTCTCAATGGTCCGGGAAGCCATAATGCCGGGCACGCCGCAGCCAACGCCGATCAGCATCGGAATGAAAGACTTGCCGGACAGGCCGAACTTACGGAAAATCCGGTCCAGCACAAAGGCAATACGGGCCATATAACCGCACGCTTCCAGAAACGCCAGCAGGAAAAAGAGCACCAGCATCTGGGGTACAAATCCCAGCACCGCGCCGACGCCGGCCACAATACCGTCTAGGATCAGGCCCTTCAGCCAGGGCGCCGCATTGGCGGAATCCAGTGCCTGTTCGATCAGTGCCGGGATTCCGGGCACCCAGGTGCCGTAAGCAGCGGGATCAGGTGCTCCGACATCGGATTTATACCCATCCTCGGTGCTCAGGTATTCTGCCGCAGCGGCTTCCAGATCCGCTTTTGTTGTGCCTGGGTGGTCTTCCGTTTCCAGGGTTTCCTCATCCTGGGTGATATAGGTCACACTCGCATCATCCGGTGTGGCGGCGATCAGTTCTTTCAGGGATCCTTCCGGATCTTCCTTACTGATCTCCACGCCGTATTCTCCGGCAAATGCTTCGATGATGGCGTCTGTATCTCCGTATCTTTCGGCAGCTTCCTCATACTCGGCAGTACCGTTGCCGAACAGGTGATAACCGTCTCCGAAAAGGCCGTCGTTTGCCCAGTCTGTTGCCGGCGCACCGACCGCTACCATGGCAATCCAGTATACCGCGAACATAATCGCGGCAAAGATCGGCAGGCCCAGCCAGCGGTTTGTAACTACCTTGTCTATCTTGTCGGAAGTGCTCAGGCTGCCCGCATTATGTTTTTTGTAGCAGGATTTGATCACCTGCGCGATATAGATGTACCGTTCATTGGTAATGATACTTTCCGCGTCATCATCCAGTTCTTTTTCGGCTGCTTTGATGTCTGACTCGATATGTTTCATGGTGTCCGGAGCAATCTTCAGCTGTTCCAGCACCTTGTCATCCCGTTCAAAAACCTTGATGGCGTACCAGCGCTGCTGTTCCTCCGGCAGACCATGCACAGCCGCCTCCTCAATGTGAGCCAGTGCATGTTCCACCGGGCCGGAGAAAGTATGCTGCGGAACGGTTTTTGCGCTCTTTGCCGCCTGGATCGCCGCTTCCGCCGCTTCCATAACACCGTTTCCCTTCAGGGCGGAGATCTCCACCACTTTGCAGTCCAGCTGGCGGGAAAGATCCTGGGAGTTCAGCTTGTCTCCGTTTTTCTTCACAACGTCCATCATATTGATGGCGACCACCACCGGAATCCCAAGCTCCACCAGCTGCGTGGTCAGGTACAGATTCCGTTCCAAGTTGGTTCCGTCAATGATATTCAGGATCGCGTCCGGCCGTTCATTGATCAGGTAGTTCCGGGCGACAACTTCTTCCAGGGTATAAGGGGACAGGCTGTAGATACCCGGAAGGTCGGTGATCGTAACCCCGTCATGCTTCCTGAGTTTGCCTTCCTTCTTTTCCACCGTAACGCCGGGCCAGTTTCCGACAAACTGGTTTGAACCGGTCAGCGAATTGAACAAGGTTGTTTTGCCGCTGTTCGGGTTGCCCGCCAGGGCGATGCGAATATCCATGGATTGTATTCCTCCGTCCATTATGTAATTAGATTAAACTAACCCTTGTATAAAAATCACTCGACTTCGATGCTTTCAGCATCCGCCTTGCGCAGAGACAGTTCATACCCGCGTACTGTAATCTCGATCGGATCTCCCAGCGGTGCCACTTTGCGTACATAGATCTCCACGCCTTTTGTAATCCCCATGTCCATGATTCTTCGTTTCACCGCACCTTCTCCATGAATCTTGATGACCTTTGCCGTTCCGCTCACCGGCACTTCCCTGAGATTGTTCATTCCCCTTTTCCTCCTCAAATCATGATCTTGCGGGCCATTTCATCGTTGATGGCCACGCGGGATTCTTTCACTTTGACGATCACATTCCCGTTCATTGCCGTGATCACAGTCACATTTCCGCCTACCACAAAGCCGAGGTTTTCCAGGTGCTTTTTCACTTCCGGGCTTCCGCTGACTTTGCGGATCACGGATTCTTCTCCCGGAGTCGCATAGCTTAATGGCATCATCCTGCCGCCTCCCAGCCGAACTGTCATACTCAGCTCGCAATCGTTAGATTATTCTAACCGTCGTACAGTTTAGTTATATATTTCTAACTTGTCAAGCCGGTTATTTGTCTGATATTTACTTTTTTCACAGAGATAATCTCCCCCGGGCCACATAAAAAACCGCTGTTCTGTTAAACAGCGGCTTTGTTATTTAAGCAATTACAGTCAGAGACGTTCTGCCGATCCCCCGTCAATCCTTATACATTTCGTATCCGGCAGTCCATACGCAGTGAAGTAGGCTGCTTCCAGCGGGATCCACCGGTCATAGAACCGCCTCAGGCTTTCCGGGGATTCCCGTTTCCGGAGGCGCGCCTCCTGAAGATCCCGGGAAACATCCAGAAAGATGCGCACGTCTGCTTTTTCCCGGATCCCAGGCAGATTGCTGTAGCTTCCTTCCAGGATCAGAACGTCATTCTCAGGAAGGGCTTTTTCAGGAAGAAGTATATCTGCTTTGCAGTCATACCGGCGCATCCGGACAGGCTGGTACTCTGTCCAGGGGATGACAACTTCCCGAAGGAGGCGCTCCGCGTCACAGTTCCCGCCCGGAATTTTCAGGCGTTCCGCTGTCTTTTGTACATGCGGAATCACATAATCATCCGTATGCACGACCGAAGCAGATATCTGCGCAGCCAATTCTGATGCCAGCGTCGTCTTGCCCGAAGCACAGGGTCCGTCAATTGTGATGAGGGGATGTTTGTGCATCCGGACCTGCCGTGCAATCCCTTCAAGGGTTTCCTGATCAAAAAGCATATATTTCTCCGCTCAGGCCTTGTTCAGGTTGAGTCCGGCTTTTTCCATTGCATATACGATAGCCGGAATCAGCACCAACTGAGCAATAATACCCGGGATCGCAGTGGTAATCGCGCCGGACAGAAACATGGCAAAGGTAAATCCATTCCCCTGCACACCGGCCAGAATCAGGCGGACAACGCCCCAGACCAACCGTCCGCAGATCATTGCGATCAGCAGAGAAGCATAGATACCTGGGATTGTTTTCGGAAACTTCCGATAGAGAAATCCGGCCAAAGCGCCATAGGTTGCCAGTTCAAAAGCCATGGCAAGCGCTGTCGGGATCATGGGCGGCATGCCGAAGATCACAGAGCGGAGCAGCGGCGCGATAAATCCGACCGCCAGGCCCCAGGGCCAGCCACACAGGAAACCGCACAGAAGCACCGGGATATGCATCGGGCAAAGCGCAGAACCGATCTGTAGAATCTGGCCCGTCAGAAAAGGCAGGACCAGGGCAAGCGCCAGGCACAGTGCGGAATAGCTCATCCTGCGCACCTGCAGGGAATTGGAAGAAGCGTTACTCATTCGTTTTCCTTTCCGTCAGTTGGCGGATGTGGTCCATTGCGTCAGCCAGAATGGCTGCGGAGCCCTTGGTTGTGCCGGCTACATAGGTATCGCACAGGTTCATGGGGATCAGTATCCGGTACGCGGTGCTGGAAGCCACAGCGTTTGCCATGGCCGGTGAGATCTCTCCCAACATGGCATCCGCCATCGCGATCCCGATCGGTCCCACAATGATCTGTGCTTTCCGGCAGGCTGTGATGACCGCGTTCTCCCCGGTCGCAAGATGATCGGCTGCATTAGCCTTCATCATATTGCCCGTGGCAATGCTGTTTGTTCCGACTGCTGTGATAACCGCTTCCGGGCAGATCTTCCGGATCTCCTCCACAAGCGACCTTCCCATCCGTCCTCCCTGACCGTCAATGATCAGTATATTCACGCTAATCCCTCCTGCCATTTGTTTTTCATCACATCTGTACAAGCGGAAACGCGTGATCCGCATGCTTCCATAAACAAAAACGACTCCGGAGGCCGCCGTCAGACAGCCATCGGCACCTTCTGATGCCGGATTTTCTGGAGTCGATCTTCTTTATGAAAGCGGGCCGCTTGTGCAAGCCATCGACAGCTTATGCTGACGCGGGTATCATACCGGAATCAGAATGGAATGTCAACGATGTCATTTCAGGTGTATTTCCATATATCTCCGGTAGGTGCTGAACCCGACCGCTTCATAGAAGGCCAGAGCACCCCGGTTGAACGTCCACATATTCAGTTCCAGCCGGCTGAAGCCCTGCTCCTTCGCCCAGTCCCGGATAAACCGGATCATTTCGCTGGCAGCGCCTTGCCGCCGGCTGTTTTCATCCACGCCGAATTCGTCGATGTCCAGGAAGTCACGCTCGAACATAAAGGGGTTCTCCGGCCGGTTGATATGATTCAGCACCGCGAACCCGCAGACTTTCCCTTCAATCTCTGCCACCACGATCTGCTGGTTCGGATCCTTCCAGATGGTAAAGAGATGATCCCGCAGTTCGTCGCAGAAGCCGGGCTTGAATGTTTCGGACCGTCCGGCAACATGCAGGTCGTTCACCTGTCTGCGCAGCTCGTTGACCCGGGGCAGATCCTCTTCCCGGGCAAAGCGGACCGTAACCGGACCCTTTTCACGAGCCGGCTTCGGCGTCCGGTCGCTCCGCAGCAGGGCATAGCAGGCAGTATCGCAGATGCCCTGGTTGTTCTTCCCGCCGCCCCGGCGGACGCCTTCTTTCCTCAGTCCGGCCTTTTCCATGACCCGGCCGGAGTTGGGATTGTTCACGTCATGCCCGGCGCAGATCCGGTCGATACCGGCAGTATCAAACAGATAATCCACCACGGCGCGCAGGGCTTCCGGCATGATCCCCTGTCCCCACCACGCCCGGCCCATGCAGTATCCGATTTCGGCTTCCCCGATGGCTTCTTCCAGCCGGACCACCGCGATGTTGCCGATGACACGGCCGGTTTCCTTCCATTCAATGGCCCAGTTGAAAAAACCGCCGTCGCCGTAACGGGAAATCCAGTCGTTCAGCACAAAGCGGGTCACGTCGACACTGCTGTGGGGCGGCCAGGTCAGGAACTTCGTCACTTCCGGATCCGACGCCCAGTTGCTGAACATATCCTCCGCGTCCTCGATCCTGAAAGGCCTGAGGATCAGTCTGTGGGTCTCGATACGCTGCGTTCCGGTTTTGTTCATGGGGGGGGTCACCGTCCTTTTCCGAAAATAAAAACGATCACTGATCCGTCGAGCGGTCAGTGATCGTCTGATAACCTGGTTGATCCGGACGTTCTTCAGCTCTTCGGATGGCTGCACGTGAAATGATAACCGTAAGCATAACCGGCTTCGGCCATCATGTTCATGGAATACATCATGTACAGCGCCATGGGAAGAGCTCCTTTCCGGAAAGATTGGTGTGAGTATACTCCGGAAAGGAAGCTTCGTCAAGCAGGATTTATGCCTTGTTCAGCGGAACCCAGATATACACTTTACTGTCAGACGAGCCTTCTTCCGGAGGCAGATAGACTTCAATGTCATATTCTCCGGCCAGCGTGTATCCCTGAAGCGCCGGCAGCCATTCCGTCCAGATCTTCGTGTTGGTATCCTGCAACGTTTTGAGCGTGCAGGGGAACTGCACCCACAGGCTGCCGGGAATCATCCGGGTCTCGCAGCCTTCCGGGATTTCATCCCAGGGCCTGTAAAGGTCAGCAATCCAGTAGTCGAATTCCTTCCCCTCGCAGCCGATGCAGACGCCGAAAGTACCCATGATCGGCCGGTTCTCCCCCTGTGCAAGCCATTCGTTCCAGAACTTCGGAACCTCCTGGTAGCTCGTATCGGAATTGAACGGCCTTTTCACGCCGACAATCGTGAACGGTGCTTTCTCAACAATACGGTAATCCATCATGTTTCCACCCTCCAGTGATATCCTGATGTGCAGCGGCGCGAGCGACTTCAGCAGAGTGCCCGGTTCCCGGGCCTTGGACGGCAATACGCCGTGGAACCGCAGGAAAGCCTTCGTGAAGCTGTCCGGAGAGTCATAGCCGTATTTCACTGCCACGTCGATCACCTTTGCTTCCGTCCTGACCAGTTCCTGGGCCGCCAGCGTCATCCTGCGCGCACGGATATAATCGCCGGCAGTCATACCGCACAGAGCCCCGAAGATGCGCTGATAATAGAAGGGAGACAATGCGGCTTCCGCTGAGATTTCCTCAATGTCAAGCTTATCCGCCAGATGCTGTTCGATATAGTCGATCGAACGCTGAATCCCTTCAACCCAGCCCTGCATACCGGTCACTCCTTTCGCTGCGGTGCCAGTATATCAGCCCCTGCAGAAAAACACCCGACATTCTGTGCTCACAGAAGACGGGTGCTGTTGAACTTATTTCTTTTCGGCTTTTCCTTCTTCATAGGCCCGGAGCTTCTCGGAAAAGAAGTTCAGCTTCCAGGTAACCTTGTCCAGATGTTTCTGCATCTCCTCCATCCGCTCCAGTACCCGTTTCCGGTGTTCCCGGAGCAGTTCCACCCGCTCCTTCAGCGTGTGGTCGCCTTCATGAGTCAGCTGGACAAAGCGGGCGATTTCCTGGATGGACATACCGGTGTTTTTCAGGCAGCAGATGAGGCCCAGCCGTTCCAGGTCTTCATCCGTATACTGGCGGAACCCGCCCTGGGTGCGTTCCACACCGGAGAGCAGTCCCTCTTTTTCATAATACCGGAGCGTATGCGCGGTCAGCCCGGTTTTTTTGCTTACTTCCTGAATCGTATACATGGCGAACCTCCGTCCATTAACTTGGATTGAACTCTAAAGAACAGGAAAATATTACCTGAAATCAAAAGGCCTGTCAATTCGGATTGGCCCTTTCCGGATCGGTCCGCATCCTGTATAATCGTGCCGGAGGCGAATGAAGATGATCCAGTACGGGATGCCGACCCTGATCGAGAACCGCACGCTGCAGGAGAACATTGATCTGTGCAGCCGGCTCGGCCTGCGCTTTATCGAACTGAACATGAATTTCCCCGAGTACCAGGTCGACCGGCTGGAGGAAACTGATCTGTTCCTGGAGGCGGCGGAAGCCGCGGGAATCTATTACACAATCCACCTGGACGAGAACCTGAACATCGCGGACTTCAACCGGCTCGTCACGGACGCCTATCTGGAAACCGTCCGGCGGACCATTGAAGTGGCGAAGCAGCTGCTCCCCCTCCGGGACAGATACGGCGACGCTTCGCAGCCGCTGACGATCAATATGCATATGCACCACGGGATCTTTATCACCCTGCCGGACCGGAAAGTGCAGATGTATGACCGGGATAAGGACCGGTATCTGGAAGACTGCCGCCGCTTCCGCGACCTGTGCGGCCGCTGGATCGGAGACGCTCCGGTCCTGATCACCGTGGAAAACACCGACGGTTTCCGGGGCTATGAGCAGGAAGCGATCAAACTGTTCTTGGAAAGCCCGCACTTCGGCCTTACCTGGGACATCGGCCATTCCAAAGCAGTTGGTGAAAAGGATGTCCCCTTTATCCTGGCCCGTCAGGACCGGCTGGTCCATTTCCATATCCACGACGGCACGGAACGGCCGCCCCGCAACCACCTGGCGCTGGGCGACGGGGAAATCGACCTGGCTGACCGGCTGGTGCTGGCGGAGAACCGCCATTGCCGGTGCGTGCTGGAAACCAAGACGATCGAAGCCCTGACCCGCTCCGTCGGATGGCTTGCAGATCGGTGAATGATAAAACGTTCATCAGACGGGCGCCACCGGGCGCCCGTTTTGCTGCGCTCTTCTCAGTATCCGATGGCGTTCAGGATCCGGTCCGTCACCCGGGCGGTCATCAGGCTGAATTCCTTGCTCACGTGCGGTTTCTCTCCGTACAGGATGCAGCGGCTCAGCTGTTCCGTCTCCAGGGAATAGTTATTCGGCGCGCTGACGGTCTTCGTTTCCGCCATGCCGTTCCGGATCACCGTATACGGGATCTCTCCGCACTGGTTGAACTCCACGGGCGAAATGATCTTCCCCTCCGTGCCGTAGGCGCAGAAACCGTCCTGCCGTCCCGGAATCAACAGCATTCCGCAGTCAATCTTCGCTGCCGCGCCGCTATTATAAGTCAGCAGGGCCGAGGTAAACAGATCGATCTGTTTTTCCGAGAACTGTGCCACCGCCTTCACATCATCCGGTTCCTTTCCAAGCATCCACAGCGCCATGCTCAGGGGATAGCATCCCAGGTCGTAGAAAGCGCCGCCGCCGGTTTCCTTCTTCAGGCGGATGTCCGTATCCGGCCTGCGGCCGGTTACAAACTCGGACTCAAAATACCGGATCTCCCCGATCACGCCGGCGTCCAGTTCCGCTTTGACGGCCTTGACAAAGGGACTGTGCAGATATGCGAAGGCTTCCATCAGGAGTACACCGTTTTCCTCCGCGGCGGCAAACATCTCCTTCACCTGCGCTTCGCACAGCGCCAGCGGCTTTTCGCACAGGACGTGTTTTTTCGCCTTCAGGGCTTTGACGGTCCATTCGCAGTGGATATCGTTAGGCAGGGGGATATAGACCGCCTGCACTTCCGGATCGGCCAGCAGTTCGTCATAGCTTCCGTAGGCCTTCTGAAAGCCGAATTCCTCCTGATAGCTTTTTGCCTTTTCGATCCTGCGTCCGGCGATCGCATACCGCTCGCAGTGTTCCGCCAGCATCATGCCAGGGATCGTCTGTCCCCGGGCGATATCCGCTGTACCCAGCACGCCCCATTTGACTTTTTCCATACCTGATCTCCCTCCTTTTCCGATCACGGATGATTCGCTTCATTTTTTGCGAATTTTGTACGGACTTTTTGGCTTTTGACTATTGACTTAGAGTTAACTTTAAGGATTATCATAATTATAACTGATGCAATCAATAGTGTCAACCGCCCCGAAAAGGCGTCAGGAAAGGATGGTCGATCATGGATAACTTTATGTTTTATTCCCCCACCTGTTTTGTCTTCGGCAAGGATGCTGAAAACCAGGCCGGCGCGCTGGTCAGGCGCTTCGGCGGCACCCGGGTGCTAATCCACTACGGCGGCGGCAGTGCGGTGCGTTCCGGGCTGATCGACCGGGTGCAAGCCTCCCTGAAAGCCGAAGGGCTTTCCTGCTTCCTGCTGGGCGGTGTCAAACCCAATCCGCGCAGCGGCCTGGTTTATGAAGGGATCAGCCTGTGCCGGGAGAAAAAGATCGATTTCATCCTCGCCGTCGGGGGCGGCAGTTCCATCGACTCCGCCAAGGCCATCGCGGCCGGCACCGTCTATGACGGCGACTTCTGGGACTTCTACAGCGGAAAACGCATTGAGGAAGCGCTTCCGGTCGGTACGGTGCTGACCATCGCCGCCGCAGGCAGCGAAGGCAGCCCGGACAGCGTGATCACCCGGGAGGACGGCATGTTCAAGCGTGGCGCCAGCGGTGACGCGATCCGGCCGAAATTCTCCATCCTGAACCCGGCCCTGACCCAGACCCTGCCCGCCTTCCAGACGGCCGCCGGCATCACGGACATCATGGCCCACCTGTATGAGCGGTACCTGACCAACACAAAGGAAGTGGAAGTGACCGACCGCCTGATTGAGGCCCTGCTCCTGACCATGATTCATGAAGGCCCCCGCGTCATCGCCAATCCGGACAACTATGAAGCCCGGGCGAACATCATGTGGGCCGGGATGATGGCGCATAACAATTCCTGCGGCGTCGGCCGGAGCCAGGACTGGAACAGCCACAATATCGAGCATGAACTTTCCGCTCTTTATGACTGTGCCCACGGCGCAGGCCTGGCAGTGACGATGCCTGCGGTCTTCGCTTACGTGATGAAGCACGATGTCATGCGTTTCGCCCAGGTCGCGGTCCGGGTCTGGGGATGCCAGATGGACTTTGCCAATCCGGAAGCCACAGCCCGTGAAGGCATCAAAAGGCTGCAGCAGTTCTTCATCTCCATCGGCATGCCCCGGAACTTTGCGGAACTCGGCGCGAAGGAAGAAGATATCCCCGTGCTGGTCAGATCCCTCTGCCGGGGCGACGGCCGCCAGGGCAGCATTTCCGGTTTCGTAACCCTGAATGAGGACGACTGCGCAAACATCTACCGTCTGATGGTCTGACCTTTCCATATCACGCTGCAAAGGACATCAAAGTTTTATGCGCAAGCAATTTGAGTGGCTGTGGAAGAACATGGACGCGCCGTTTCGGCGGCGCCATGTCATCGCGCTGTGCGTCTGCGCGTTCACCTGCCTGCTCCTGCTGGTAAATCCGGCCCTTTCCCGCCGCCTGATCGACGACGTGATTATGGCGGGCAATCCGGAGCCGCTTCTATCTATCCTGGCCGTCATGCTGGTGGTCAAGCTCGGGCGCGAAGGACTGCGCTATATGATGGTGATCTTTCTGGAAAAGGATTCCCAGAACGTCGTCTTCAATCTGCGCCGCCGGCTGTTCACCAAAATGCAGTACAGCGACATGCCCTTCTTTGACGCGCACCGCACCGGCGACCTGATGACCCGTATGAGCGCAGACCTGGACTGGTGCCGCCATTTCCTGGCCTATATTGATTACCGCATCATCGACGCGGTCTGCACCTTCGTTTTCGCCACAGTCTATCTGGTCACGGTCAACTGGAAGCTGACGCTGCTGCTGATCGTCATCACACCCATCCTGCTGGTGATCTCCCGCTTCCTGTCCCGGCATATCCGGCCCCGCTTTATGTTTATGCGCGAACGGCTGGCGGATATGAACACCGCCGCCCAGGAAAACATTGCCGGTAACCGGGTCGTGAAGGCCTTCGCCCGGGAGGAATACGAAAAAGAACGCTTTGAAAAAAAGAATAAAGCCTTTATGGACAGCCACCTGCGCATCAACAAACTGTGGCTTTCCTTCTTTCCCGTGATTGAACTGCTGGTAAACGCCATCCAGCTGGTAACGGTCTTCGTGGGCGGCCTGTTCATCATTCAGGGAGAACTGACGCCCGGCGAACTGGCGATCTTCACCGGCCTGAGCTGGGCGGTTTCCAATCCGATGCGGGAACTGGGCAACCTCATCAACGACCTGCAGCGTTTCTCCACCTCCGCAGCGAAAGTCATGGAGCTCTATTATGCGACCTCTTCCATTGCGGACGCGCCGGACGCGGTAACGCATGAACGGATCCGGGGAAAAATCGAATTCGATCATGTTTCTTTCGCCTATGACAACAAACCGGTCCTGACCGATGTGTCCTTCTCCGTGGAACCCGGGAAGACGGTCGCCGTCATGGGGCCCACCGGCAGCGGCAAGACCACCCTGATCAGCCTGCTTGCCCGCTTCTATGACGTGACCGAAGGCGCGGTCCGCGTGGATGGCTGCGATGTAAAGCAGTGGAAGCTGGACGAGCTCCGCGGCGGCATCGGTACCGCTACCCAGGATGTATTCCTGTTTTCGGATACGGTGGAAGGCAACATCGCCTTCGGTAACCAGGATCTGACCCTGGACGAGGTCAAGGATTTTGCCCGCCGGGCGGATGCCGCGGAATTCGCGGACAAACTGCCGGAAGGGTATGATACGATCATCGGCGAGCGCGGCGTCGGACTGTCCGGCGGCCAGCGCCAGCGGATCGCCCTGGCCCGTGCCCTGGCGGTTCGTCCCGGCATCCTCATCATGGACGATACCACCTCCGCCGTGGACAGTGAGACAGAGCAGTATATTCAGGACCAGCTCCGGCATCTTCCTTTCGAATGCACCAAATTTATCATTGCCCAGCGGATCTCCTCCATGCGGGACGCGGATCTGATCCTGGTCCTGCAGGACGGAAAGATCACCGAACAGGGCACCCATAAGGAACTGCTGGAAAAGCGCGGATACTACTGGCAGACCTACTGCCTGCAGTACGGGCTTGAGATGAAGGAGGTGGGATAAATGGCGCGGAATAAGTTCGACGTGGACGAGCGTCTGGAGTCCCCCTTCCGGTGGAAGCATCTGAAGCGGGCCGGGAAATACATTGCCCGGCATAAGTACAAGATGCTTGCGGCGCTCCTCATGAGCGCCCTGGCCAGCATCGCTTCCCTGTTCATCCCCAAGATCACCCAGTGGGTGCTGGACGAGGCAGTTCCGAACCAGGACACAGCCATGATCGGCCGGATGGCGCTGATGTTTGTCGGAATCATCGCACTGAGCATCGTTTTCACCACCATCCGTTCCCGCATGATGGCCCATGTCAGCCAGCGGATCATCTATGATATCCGCAGCGACCTGTTCGCTCATCTGCAGAAGCTGCCCTTCAGCTACTACGACAGCCGCCCCGCCGGCAAGATCCTGGTACGGGTCATCAACTACGTCAACTCTGTCTCGGATATCCTCTCCAACGGAATCATCAACATGATCCTGGAGATCATCAACCTGGTCTTCATCGTGGTCTTCATGTTCTCCACCGACGCCACCCTGGCCACGGTCATCATTGCGGGCCTGCCCGTCTTCGTCGGGATCATCATCCTGATCAAACCGCGTCAGCGCCGCGCCTGGCAGAATCAGAGCAACAAGAACAGCAATTACAACGCCTATCTGGCGGAATCCATCGACGGCGTCCGGGTCAGCCAGCTGTTTGACCGGCAGGAAGTCAATATTTCCATCATGGAACGCCTGGCCACGGCCTGCCGTCAGGCCTGGCTGCGGGCAATAAAGATCAGCAACTGCGTCTGGCTTTCCAGTGAAACCATGACCCAGCTGGTCCTGACCTTCCTTTACATCGCCGGCGTATACTGGATGGGCGGCGGCAAAATGGTATCCTTCGGCGTAATCCTGGCCATGGGCCAGTATGTCAGCCGTTTCTGGCAGCCCATTACCAACCTTGCAAACATCTACAACTCCTTCGTCAACAACATCGCCTATCTGGAGCGGATCTTCGAGACCATGGACGAACCCGTGGTCGTGGATGACGCGCCGGGCGCGGAAACACTGCCGCCCATCACCGGCGAAGTGGACTTTGAAGACGTGACTTTCGCCTATGAAGAAGACCTGAACGTGCTGGAGCATATGAACCTGCATGTCAACGCGGGCGAGAGCATCGCCCTGGTCGGTCCCACCGGTGCGGGAAAGAGCACGGTCATCAACCTGCTCTGCCGTTTCTACAACCTGAACGGCGGTCGGATTATCTTGCATGATGAAAACGGCAAAGCCCATGATATCAGCCGCGTGACGCTCCATTCCCTGCGCAGCCAGCTGGGAATCATGCTGCAGGACAGCTTTATCTTCTCAGGCACCCTGATGGACAATATCCGCTATGGCCGCCTGGACGCCACCGACGCAGAAGTCATCGAAGCGGCCCGGCGGGTCCGCGCTGATGAGCTGATCCGGAAGATGCCCCAGGGCTATCAGACGGAGATCCGGGAACGGGGCGGCAAC
>CAZUXV010000027.1:0-22694 GCA_964624445.1 uncultured Oscillospiraceae bacterium
ATCTCATCTTCACCCTCTATGGAGGATGCCTCCTGATGAGATTATACAACATAAAATGGTTTTAGTCAAATTACCCTAAAAATTTATGTGCACCCGTATGCTAATCAAGAAGGTTTCCCGACAGCAAACAGATTTTCAAAGGTGCTTACGGAAACAGGCTTGGAGAACAGGAAGCCCTGGTAAATCCTGCAGCCGGCTTTGGAAATGCTTTCCTTTTGTTCTTCAGTTTCGACGCCTTCAACAATAAGAAGCGTGTTCAGGCTGTTTGCAAGGCCAACGATAGACTCCAGTATAATCTGACTTCTGAGGTATCGTGAAGACCCTTCGGGCTCTATAAAGGACTGGTCTATTTTCAGCACATCAGCCTCGAATACTTTAAGCCGGGATAACGTATTCGTACCGTTCCCAAAGTCGTCGATCTCTACAAGGATCCCTTTTTCGTGGAAGGACTTTACTGCGTCTTCCATAAAGCTTAATGCTGAATTAAAGCCTCTCTCCGTAATCTCAACATGAATCTTCTTTATGTCAACATGATAATTGTTGCATAATTCCATGATCTTCCCCGGAACATTGATAGAAACAATATCTGTCGGCTCAACATTAACGGACAGATGGATATTTTCCATAGGAGTGCCTTTCCATTTTGCAAGCTGGCGTATGGCGTGTTCCCAGATATACAGGTCCAATTTGGTTATCAGCTCTGCATTGATAAGAACGGGAATGAAACAGCCAACAGGCACTATTGTGTCATCCGGTTCAATCCATCTGGTCAAAACCTCTGCGCCGAGAATATTCCCGTTGATATCGACTTGGGGTTGTAAAAATATATGAAAATGGCCTTCTTCAAGGCTCTTGTAAAAATGAGAGATGATCCAGTCTTTATCATAAACGTCTTGCGGATTTATTGAACTATTTTCATGAACCGGCATACACAAATCTCCTTTCTCCCGCATGGCCCATCGCCAAAGGGTATATAAAAATACAAAATATCCTTCTATATGCAATAATACAAACAATCGTTTTGAAATATTGTGACAGACAAAAAAAGATGTTGTTTTCAGAAACAACAAAAACGATCCACTCGGAAGGTAATATTTAAATGAATGCCATGGGAAAAACAATGATAGCGGTTGAATCGGAGAATGATCGTATGGATGAAAAGCACCAGATTATCTCGTTTGGGAAATACAAAGGACAGCCTGTTGATGTGTTGCGGACCGATCCGGAATACTGTGAATGGCTGGTTGGCCAGAAATGGTTTACGCAACGCTATCCAAGCATTAACACTCTGATTGTTAATCAGTTCGGTTTGCCTGAAGATACGCCTGTTCACAATGAATTGCAGGCTTTATTCCTGGACGAAATGCTCGTCCGGAAAATCATTGGACAAATGATCGATCTCCCGTATCTCAAAAAGAGAATACAGGAGTTCTTTTCAGCTGTTTATAATTCCTGTCAGGATCGCTTTGATAAGTCGGTCGATGGCATCAGGTGTAATCGAAGATGGAGCGACAGCAAAAGAATGCAGCCTGGCGAGTTGTGCTTGTGTGAGGCGGCAATACAATCCGCGGCGGAAGTGCAAATGGAAGGCATGGAATTCGAGTGCGGAGGCTGGGATGTAAGGATAAAGGCTCATGTCAGGTATGGCTTATATGAAGAAGGGAAAGATCTTCCAATAACAATCTATGTGGAAATAAAGCCGGAACTTGGCGATACTTACCCGTCTGTATTGAGGCAAATGATAGCGAACGGCGCTGAAAAGACAACAAAAGAGAATACTTTTTATGTGCTTGCGTTTAATACTTTCACAGCAACCAATGTGTCATACGGCCAGGTCTGTTCTATATTTGAAAATAGCGGTATCCATGTGATTCGGATAGAGAACGACGAAACGGAAAACGCACAATCAACAGAAGTAGACAGCCTCGCGGAGATAAATGAAACGTATAGAAAAATAGCTGTTGCGCTGATCAGACAGCTTCGGAAGTTCACTGATGACGAAAATGCTATTATGGAAGCGTTAAGTGAAGAGTGTGGATGGGACATGTCTTTGTCTAAAATCATAATTGCTAAGTTTATGGAAAAAATGTAATGGATTGTTCCTCCTTAACGATCTTAATACTGGCATTATGGAGGAATCGATTATTCCGGTGCCGCTGAGCCCCCTCCTGCTCAATCTGCTCCGGACTCGGTGCTCAACAGGGGGCAGATTCTCCAGGAATAATCGAATATAATTGCGATACATCCTCCTTAACCAATGTTTAGACTGCGTTAGGGAGGAACTATAGAACCTTGAAACGAACGGCAAATAATAAGATTATATAAAGAAAGAGTGAGGACTAATCCTCGCTCTTATTTTACTGTAATACGTATGTCATACAGTGTAATTGTAATACAATATTATTTATTACCCTTTGCTCTGTTGTGTGTTTTACAAAGCATCTGGCAGTTAGACACATCTGTCGAGCCGCCATGCGACCAGGCTGTAACATGATCCGCATCCATTTCGCTTAATTTATAAATCCGCTTTGCGTTCGCATCATGACCAATCGCACAATATGGACAGTTAGAAATCCCTCTTACTCTCGCATCTGCTGTCTGCGTATTATAGGCAATTCTCTTTGTATTATCATCAAAAACTCTGATTTCAAGCAGTTGAGACTGAGTTTCGCCGCCAAGAATGTATTCAAAGATATTTCCAGGTTTATTTACAAACGGATCAGACAATAATTCTTTAACTCTCTGATTGACCTTTTGTTTATTATATGGTGTTGTGTGGTACAGCTCATAAAACTCTCCCCACGGTAATCCACGAACATATTTACCCGTATAATCAAATAAATTACCGACCCAATCAATTACCGAATCGAAATAGCTTTTCAGTTCATTAATGTTATCATCATTACGGTGTAGAGCCATATAGTTTTGAATATTGCCCTTAGACACCCACTTTAAGGCCTCCTGCAACACTTCCTGTCGCTTCGGATCGCCTTTTATATACGTTAGCCATTTATTCATGCTGGCGTTGCCAGAATTGGAAAACTCTTTTCTTGCCAATGTTACAAAAGATCCATGATATGAAGCGTTAAGCCTTTCTTGATCGTTCAGCGGTACTCCTGCAATATTAATCTTACTGAACCATTTATCAATTTCAGACGGATCACCTTCGCAAACGTATACTGTCATCTTTGTGTCTGTAATTTTATCCTGCATATCCTTCGGAAGACCTTCAAAATACCAGGGATTACCCTGTGCATCATGAACCGCAAAAGGATAAGTCATCTTAATATACCGGCCAAAAGATGTAATGCGCTGTTGTCCATCAAGGACTTCCATTTTACCATCTTCACGTTTTACAAAATACAACAAGCCAAGAGGATACCCATCCATTAACGACCGTATAACATCTATGGCCTTTTCATCATTATTCTGGTCATATATATAATTTCGCTGATATTCTGGTTGAATAATCAGCTGACCATTCAAGCCAAATAACCCTTTCCCTTCGTTTTTGTCATATACGAACCCTTCACATATATCACCCACCGTCCATGTGGTTATAAGTTCTTTCTTCATTGTTTATCATCAGCTTTCTTAATAATAATTCTACGATAAACGGTTTGGCCATTTATCCGAGGACCGTGACCGAGCCATGTAGTGTCATCCGGAGAATCCATCCATATAATCTTAAATTGATCAGGATTATATTTATCCAAGAAAGAAATCGGAACCCCCATCATACCTGTATAATCTGATGGAATAGCTTCTGTAACGGGAACTTCCAACACATCGTAATCATCACAGACTGGGTATTTACTACTGTCTCCAAACTTTTTTTCTAACTTTTTTTGTAATGTCTTATTATACTTTAAGTTGTCAGCCATCGTCATTAAACGTAATGGCTCATGTCGCTTCCCATGGTCAATATTTGTAAGCCACAAACAATTATTCGTAGCCACAATACGCTTACCCTGTTCCTCACGAGTTTCTGTACCATATAACTCATAATCCGCCGGAACAATAAATCCGGATATCCAACGCCCCATTCCGGTTCCAGTCCACACCTTATTATCTCTTATATAAGGAAAAACATCTTTATAAGTAATGGAATTTATGCTAGCAATAAATAGAAATTTTTTACCACTTTCCATTACCCATGAAAAGAACTCATGGAAAAGGGTATTAAATGGAGGATTTGTTATTATAAAATCTGCTTCGTCTCTCAATTTTGTGACTTCTTCACTTCGAAAGTCACCATCGCCATCCATATATTCGAATTCTATATCTTTGTGATCTATTCTACCTGACCCATATATATCACGCTCAAGGATAAACTTTTTCCCATTCTTCTTATGTAAATTCTCACTATAATCTGGAGAGTTTAACTCAAATAGAGTGATCTGATGATTGTTTGCCCAGCCTTTCGCATAAGATGTTGAAATCAATTTTTTTATCCCGAAGCGTTCAAAGTTAGCGGCAAAATATTTTGTAAAATTACTCCATTCAGGATCATCGCATGGGAGAAGAATAGTTTTATTGCGGAATATATCCTTGTTGTATTCTACATAAGCATTCACTTCTTTTTCGATATCATGATATTGCGTATAAAACTCGTTCTTATTTGCAGCTTTTGCTGTCGTTAATACGTCTTGTCTTGGCATTACTTCCCAGCCTCCCTCTCCCGTAGCTGCTTTACACCTTCTGCGATCACAGCAGCAACAGTAGTGTCATGCTCGGCAGCGTAAACTTTCAGGAACTTTTTATCCTCCGGCGAGAGTGCAATATTCATAGAAACTCGTTCTGTGTTTGCAAGCGCATCTTTTGTAATTGCCATAGTATAACCTCCGACTGCATAAATGAACACATGTGCATCTGACTATAGGATAACTCTGATTTTGAAAAATGTCAACTCTCCCGACGATAGAGATGAAATCATGCAATGATGGCTTTTGTATATAAAAAGACCACACTCTTTTTCAGAATGTGGTCGCTTTGAATATTGTAGGAGCTCGAAACAAGATTAGCACCAATAAGAAATAGCCTCTGAGGGCAGTTCGTTGCCCTCTCTGAGAAGTTTCCAAAGTTTTGCTATGCTTTGCCGAATGTAGATGTTGACATTAACATCATTTGTTACTTCCAATGTTTCAGCATCAAACTCGACATGGTGGGCTCTATCTTGGAACCCTTCTTCAAAACAATCCATGGAAATCTTATTTCCTATCTTTTCGATATTGGTTATCTTAACCATTTCCTTCTACCTCACTTGTCAATGAGTATTCCATCCAAGAATACTGATTGCTCCACTAACCATTCCATCACCATGCTGGATAGTTAATTTCAAAGACCTGTAATAGGCTGAAGCTTCTTCAGAATAATTGAACTTTCTGGATGCTACTATGTGAGCCTCGCTTTGGGAAAGCCCGTCATTCACAAGCCGCATTTCAAGCAATTCATGGTTCATTAAAGTGATATCATGTGGCTTGATATGTGTCGGATCAAAAGCCAATCGTTTCCATGATTCAGCAATCTCAAAGCTTTCATCAAATCTGTGAACGCCATCTCCAAGGTCATGCTCATCTATAAAGAGATAGTTTTTAATCAGCATCACCTGATCATAAGTAAATCCCGTGTTTTCAGAAATTTTCTTTACATCAGAACGGTTCTTTCTTATCTCCTTATAATACATTACTGCATGTCTTAACGCTTGAGCAGAAGATGTGTCAGTGATTCCACCTGTTGTTGCTCCTGCAATGAGTCTTTCTTCGCCAATATTTATTTTGCCTCAATTCATTATTTACCACAGCACAGAAGCTCATCTTCTGTTTAATGATAACATATTCTTGCATTAACTTCAATATTTCCTGTACTTCTGTTTTATCCAGCCATCCCGACTTCTGCAGTGTTGACAGAATGTTCGGTCAGGTTATGCAAAAAGTAAACAGGAAGCCCAAGTTCCCTGGCATAATCTTTCTCCAGCTTTGCTCCTCTGGAATCTTCCCAATTCGGCAGCAAACAAATCGCGTCTGCTTGCCGGATCATAGCAAGATCGATATCCATGTACTGATCGTACTTCAGGCCATCAGGGAGCCAGGCAGGATTAAGCACTACATAGCCCCGCTTTAAAAGCTCCTTTTCCGCCTCAAAAAAGACCGCTCTTCCGTAATCAGGAAGGCCGGTCATTTTACCGCTGATGTAAATGATCATAGTCTTCCCTCCTCAGGCATAGTTCCGAAAAAAACTCTTTCGGGTTTTTCGCTCCTTGTTGAAGCGATCTCTCCAGAATTTTTCGGCCTGCCTTTTCCTTTCTTTTGTAGTCCTCCAAAATCGCTGTTCCTCCAGCAGATACTGATACCCCGGGCTGTTTGCTTTATCTACAGCGACAGCTCTGTTACCTTCCAGAAGGTATTCAAAGTGATCGCTGAAGAAGTCCCAGAAATATCCAGTGTTAATGTGGTTCTGGTTCAGGTCGTATTCCTTTTGGCAGCGCATATATGCGTCCGCCTCAACAAAATAGATCCTGCCAGATTCCGTTTTTACCGCGATAGGGTTAATCAAGACAATTCCTCCTCTCATATTTTTAAATAAAAAAATACAAGACGCTTATACGAGTGACTGTACAGCGTCTTGTAATATCTTATATCTGAAAAATAATTGATTTACTTTATATCTCAGCGTTAATAGTCGTAGTCTTCGTCTGAAAGGTCCTCGACAAACGCCGGATCGTTGTCTCCGCTGTCATTCTGTTCGATCTCAAACGGATCGTAATCATCCTGCTGCGGGATCTCAATATCATGATTCTCCATGAACTCCTGTGCGCTGTTTTCGGCGTTGGTTACAGCATCGCTGGACATGTCTATAGACGGATCATCAGCGTCAATCTGTCCGTTCAGCTGCTCAAGGCCATCGTTTATCATGTCCGCAAACCCATCCTGTGTATAGTCTTCAGGGAACATACTCTGAATATCATCAGAAAGCCCTTCTACACCGTCTGTTCTTATCCCCTGAGCAATGTCCACCAGACCGGCGTCTGTGGTTGACTCCATAGAACTGCCATTCCCTCTGGATGAATCTTCTTCGCCTTTTTCAACATCGCTGCCTGCGTTGTCTACGGAATTGTCTAAATTGTCCTGCAGTGCCGAGTCATCTGATTCAAAGGATTGGACAGTTAAATCATCCGGGGTCGTGTCTTCCACGCCCTTCGCGGCTCCCTGGTCGGATGTGTCAATATTCGGGAGTTGGGAATCAATCTCAAAAGGTTCGCTTTCGGAGGCTGTCTGGGCAGATTCGCTGTCCTCTGTGTTCCCAGGAGCATTGTCATCAGCAGGTTCGTTTACAGTGGACGAGTCTGTGGGGCTGTCTGCTCTGCCGGCTTCATCCGTATCAATATGGTCGTTTCCTTGAGATTCAACATCCGAAGCTCGATCTACAACGGCAGACGTATCGACAGAGACATCTGCTGTACGGGCAGTATCATCTTCATGCTGCTGTATAAGGCTATCCAGCTGATCCATAAAAGACGCGGACGGTTCGCTGTCAAAACCTTCGTCAAAATCGCTGAACATGCTGTCCATGCTCTCTGGCATGGAGTCAGGTGTGTTGTCAGAATAATCAAAGCTACTGACGGTAGTATTATCGCCAAGCAGGTTGTTGGAATTGTCCAGGTCTTCAGGAGTATGCTCGATCTCCGGGAAATTCCCGTCGGGCGGCGTGTCGCTTATGGAAGAATCCGTTTCATGGCCAACGGTTTCCTCGCGAACTGTATCCCCTCCGACAAGGTTCTCTGTGTCAATGGCTCCGGATGTTTCGACAGACTGCGGAGCTTCGCTGCGTGTTTCTTTGCTGTCCGCCATACTGACAGAGTCAACCTTGTTTTCCGGTATATCTGTACGTTCTGACCCTTGCTGCTCAACGTCGGAAACATGCGATTCAGAACCGTCCGTCATAGTGTTTGTTTCTGTGGATCTGTCTGTATCCTGAGGCAGCTCTGTGTCAATTACAGGAGGCGTAATATCGGCAGGGTTCGGAATATCCTGCGCGACAGTCCCTCTGTCCACGCCTGTGCCAACCCCGACAAACATAGCCGCGTCATCAAAATTGTTTTCCCTGTCCAGGCTTCTATCAATCGGAATCCCGTTCGCGTTAGCGGAGACGGGCGCCTGGATATTGTTATCAATCAGGCCGTTGACACGGCTGTCATCCCGTGTGACAGCGTCCGTTTCTTTCGTGCTGTTTTCCAGCTTTTCATCCGGCGATGTACCGGTTCTTTCAATGTTCTCCCCGGTCTCTGTTCCCATCGGCATATATTTTCACCTCCTTAATCATTCTTCGTGTAATGCTTTATACCGGCATAAATGCCAAGTAAAAGAAACACGATGCCAACCACGATATAAACCGTAAATGCTGCTCCCATAGTATTACGCTCCTCTCTCGTCACGATCCACGCCGGACACTTCCAGGTCTTCGGCTTCTTTTTCAAACGGTTCCACGAAATCTTCCAGATCTGTTTCCAATCTGTCTATATTGTCAATGCTGTTTTCCGATTTAGGATCTCCTGCATCGCCAATTTCACGAAGTTCCGCGATGCCAAGCCTCACATCATCCGCAAAGTTCCGGGGTGTATACTCGCCAAGAATTTTGCTGTAAGGCTTCAAAGCATCCTGGACACCGTCATACAGTTTGCCGAAATCCACGCGGTCTCCTGTTCTGGCAGCGTCCTGCAGTACAGGCTTGATCAATTCTTTTGAAAAGACTTCATAATTCTCCTTAAAGCCAGAGATCCTGCTTTCCATGGCGTTGATTTTCTCCGTGCTGAATCCTTCTGTACGATGTCCCCATTCAACGCCTTTTTCAAGATCGGACCTGGTTGCGTCTTTTTTCCTCTCCATAGCCTCCGCGCCTTTTGCGAACGCTTCCTTAGCTTCAGGCGTCTGCTGCCTTTCTACGGGCAGCATGTCAAACAGTCTTGCGGCACGGATAGGAGAACCTGTATCGTTTTTTGCCTCGAAAAGACTGTCCTTTGCATAGGCTTCAATCGCGTCGTATTTAACTTCCGGACCAACCTGATCCTTTGCAGCCACGGCTTCCTTGTACGCGTTATAGGAATCGCCGGCGCTTAAATATGCTTCACAGGATTTGGCGTGAATGGCCTGAACCTCTCCCGGATCCGCGCCTGCTTTTTCCATCCAGTCAGCGGCCATTTTCAGGTCGTCGCCAGTTGGATTGTCTCCCCCGATTAACGCATACGCCGCGGACATATAAATATCGGGCGCATCGTCGGGACGCTCGTCAACAGGTGTCCCGTCCAGTTCTATTGCGGCAAGAACAGCGTTAAAATCGGCTTCGCTTTCGGTGTTCGCAGGGGTTGTTTCAACAACGGGATCAGAAGAATCGATGTCGCCTGCACCGGGATCTTCCGGATCATCTATGCTAAGAATATCGGAAAGGTCATCGCTGCCAAACAGAGAGTGAATGGCTTCTTCATCTTTTTCGGAAAGTTCGCCCGTGTCCAGCTTGTCTTCATAAGACAATTCTTTCCCTTTTTCATCATAATACTGGACAAGTGTATGGTCTCTGCCGATGCTGTCCTTATAATGGATCGTTTCAGAGTCCATATAGTCCTTGCCGTTGGATCCAATAGCGTACGTGCGCTCGCAATGGGCCTCCGTGCCATCAGTCCCGTGCCGCACAATGTCAGCCTTGGACAGATGTCTGCCATCGTCGGAATAACTGCGTTTAATATCAAACGTTGTGCCATCGACGGTAACTTTTGTTTCGTTCTCGGAAAGCCTGGTCTTCCCGTCTGTGGCAATCTCTCTTGTAATGTCGCGGGTGCTTCCTTTTTCATCGACGAATTGATCTCTCTCTGTGCGGCTGCCGTCCGGACGCTCGATGTTGTTGAAATCATGAACCGTGCCATGCTTGTCAGTAAAGAAGCCGGATTTTTCAATTTCACCGGAAAGCGCCCCATCTTTGCCGACTACCGCCTTGAGATCTTCATGACTTACAGGGTTTCCGTCTTTATCTGTCTTATCGGTGGTTTTTTCGACCAGGTTTCCATTGCTGTCGTAATGGCTCTGTTCGGATTTAGTGGCCCCGTCTTTATATCTGGAAAAATCGCTTATAACCTTCTCTTGAGTGGCTGCTCCTTTTATATCAACTTTTACAGAAAGATCTTTTTTGCTGATTAAATTGCCGTCCTGGTCGACCCGTTCTGAATGCTTTTCAATCACTTTGCCGTTTATGTCGTAACCAAGGGTAAGTTTTCCTTCTCCTGTCTTGTTTCCGTCTTTGTCAAAAAACTCTGAGTTTTTCCCGGTCAGCCGATCTTCTTTGTCATAATCAGAAACAGATTTTTCTACGCCTGTCTTGTTATCGTCCTTGTCAAAAATCTCAGAAGTAGTTTCGACCCGTTTGGAGACATCGTCACCATGCCTTACATCAATGCGGTAAGACCCGTCTTTGAATGTGGTGCGTTCGGTTTCCGTATAGCTGCCGTCTGCCTTGGTTGATCTTTCAATATCATGCCTGGAGTCGTCTTTGGAATCTATACGGAATTCTTTTGAAATACTTTCTTTGCTGGCAATACCGTCTGCATCAACTTTAACAGAGAGATCTTTCTTCTCGATCAGGTTATTGTCTTTATCATATTTTTCGGAATGCCTTTCGATCTCATTGCCTTTGCTGTCGTAGTCAGAAGTGACCTTCTCTTCCTCAATCTTGTTTCCATCCTTGTCGAATGTTTCAGTACGCCTTTCGATCTCGTTGCCGTTTTTATCGTAGTCGCAGGCAACCCTTTGTTCCCCGGTCTTGTTTCCATCTTTGTCGAAAAACTCTGAAGTTTTTTCAAGCATGTTATGATTGCTGTCATAGAGGGTTACGTCTTTGCGGGAAGCTCCGTTCGCATATGCAGCATAATGCGTTTCCGTACGGCTGCCATCCGCTTTTGTTTCAGTCTCTATATCATGTCTTACGCCGTCTTTGATGAAGAAGCTGTTTTCATTGGAAGCGCCTGTGAAATTACCGTCCGCGTCCACTTCGGCTCTGAAATTGCGACTTTCAATATGATTATGATCCGCATCATATTTATCGGAATGATTTTCAATATCTTTTCCGTTCTTGTCAATATTGTATTTGTCCTCAGTGGCTCCGTCTTTATGGGTAATATGCTCCGTTCTGTTGTGAACCCCGTCCTTGTCCCAGGTTTCATTGAAATCATGCCGCGACCCTTTGGAGTCTATGGTGTACCCGGTTCCCTGATCGAACCCGGTCGGAACTCCGTCGCGATCAATACCGTTGGTAATCTTTTCTTCCCCGATCTTGTTTCCGCTTGCATCAAACGATTCGATGGATTTGTCAACCAGGTTGTTTTTACTGTTAAAATGGCTTGTTATATCAGAATAAGAGCCGTCACTTTTTGTAACACGATCTGTTTCAGTTTTTGTCAGGAAAGCGCGAGAATCGCCATCGTAAGTGTAACTTTCAAGTTTTTTATGTGTTGCCCCATCCTTGTCTGTATAAACCGGATAATCTGACGTAATTACACGCCCCTGCTCATCTTTAGTGTGTTTAATATCTACTGCTTTATCAATAAGATCGCTTGCGGTTTCACGACTGTCAAAGATAGAGAAGAAAACGTCCTGTATTTCAATGTATATGGCTTTGCCAAGCGTGTAAAGAAGATCGGAGTTTGAGAGGAAGTTTACGGCTGCCCACATAACATCCATATTTGAGACAGGCCTTTTTGTTGTGCCAATTCCGGCAACCGTAATATTTGCTTCCCGGCCTTCGCGCCTTGCCTGAACCGCTTCTTTCAGAATATTCCAGTTCTGGACCATATCCCTGCGGTCAAAGCGTTCGTTCATGCCGCGTCCGCCTACTGTGAAGTCGGCCTTCGCTACAAGGCGGTTCGCTTCGTTCAGCGCGTCTTTGTCCATAGGATTGGCGCCGTACCTCTCCATGGCGTTCTTGAACAGCTCGAACTTTTCTTCGCCCATCTCGTGCTTCAGATCTTTGCAGAAAGCACTGTCCGGGTCTTTAAGCATGGCAACGATATCGTTGGTGTAACGGCGAGTGGCTACAGTAGAACGCCCTCTCTCAACCAGGTCGTTCTTATCATCTTTAGCGTCTTTCAGGAAGGACTGGTACAGGGCCTCAGAAAACACTGCAGAAACATTGGAAATCGTAAATGCCCGGACCATGTTAACCGTGCAAAGAGCAATTCCGGCGTTCAGAAGCGTGTTGCTCGGCTTTTCATCGCCCGTGATGCGCTGATAGGTTTCTTTGTCGATCCCGCGGACGTATCTGCAGAAATTCGCGGATGCATAAAGCTGGAACGGATTACGGGACTGATAATTGATTCTTCTGTCTGTATGCGGGTCAATATTGGCAGTCTTGCCAAGATCGTAGAGTTCTTTATAAATTTCCCCGTCCCTGGATGTATCGACAGGCGTGGCGGAAGAACCGGGGTCTGAAAGGTCTACAGAGCCGCCCGCGTCCGGTACCGAAACCCCAGAGTCCACAAGATCAGGGTCAACAGAACGGAGAATGTCTACGATTTCGTCTGCACAGGCATCAACCGTATCCTTGTCGCCTGCTACAGACGCGGAGGCCAACTCCACAAGCAGGTCTTTATAGTGTTCAGCCACATCATCGCCAAGAACGGAGCAGATTGTGTCAACAATGCGTTCGTCCCTGAGAAGATCGATGTACCCGTCAGCAGCTTCATGGATAAATTCAGGAGTGATAGCGTCTTTGTCAAAAGCAGCGTCTTTCCCGGCATCAGCATCTCCGGTATCTACCGGCGTGCTTTCAGCGGTAACGGGCGGATTGTCAACAGAAGTGTCCACGGGCGTAGCGTCAGCAGCGACTGCAGATTCGGGCGCCTCGGCAGAAACGGGATCCGGGCGATCCACGTCAGGGCGGAAGTCTGCTGCCGGCTTTTCAACAGGCATGTCTTCACCAGCAGCAACAGCGTCCCTGACCTCCAGCAGGCGCTCGATCTTCGCCATTTCGTCCGGGTCCATAGTATAACCGGAGTCTATATGGTCAATGCTGTAGCGGACTGCTTCGATGAAGTCCCCTTCTCCGTTTTCGTATGCATTGACTACAACGCCAAACCCGTCGGCGTGCTCGTCCAGATTGTTTTCCCAGAGCGCTTCGTAAATCCCGCGGTCAAGGTATGAAAGCTTGGTTTCAGTGCTGAATCCTGCATGCCTGCTTGCCTCGTAAGCGTCGATAAAGCGATTCTCGCTTGCATACAACCCTGCTGCCCGGGAATAGGCGGCTTCGATCCTGTCTGTATCCGTACTTCCTGAAAGCGCAGCGCTTTTTTCAAGCCAGCCGCAGGCTTCTTTAACTTCGTCCCCGGTCGCGTCACTGTTTGCAAGAACTTCGTCTGCCGCAGACGCGTAAACCTCTGAAAGCCAGGCGTCTACACGCTGGTTTTCTTCTTTCGCTGTATCGAGCTCGCCTGTTCCCTTCCTGTACTCTCCAAGCATCTCGATCTTTTTGTCGCGGCTAATGGATGTAATGAAGCATTCCTGGTCAGGTCCAACAGTGCGGACGGCGCGGCCCATCATGCCGCCGTCTTCAAGGCTGTGACGGTCATGCCCAATCTCCATATTCATCGGATCACGCCGGTCGTTCTCGTCCCGGAGCCAGCTGTGTGCGAAGTCCGGGCAGTCTACATTGTCATTGCTCTTGTCGCCGTATTCGTCATAAAACTGATGCAGACGATCCTCCGCACGGTCGCGGAGATATTCATTCTCTTCGGGGCTGTGCTCTGTCCCGTCATAGTATTCCAGTGCAGCGCCGCACATCTCGCCTACGTCGAGCATCGCCGGCCCGGCGATATCATACATGGTATGGTAGTCCACAGACAGCTGGGAGTCGGCTTTCGCAAGAACACTTTGCACAATATTAGCCGCAATAAAACAATCCGCCTTATCACGGTCAGAAAGGCTTCCGAAACCCTCCCTGGGATTCCCAAGGCCTTCCTGAACATCCAGCAGCTTTTCAACGGCCATATGAAAATCCCACAGGACAACCGGAATATGCGTTGTCGTGTTGTACGAAGGCGTACCTGTTTTGTTTTCGCCTACGTTCAGGGCTTTTTCGAGATTTTCAATGACATCCCTTTGCTGAGCGTCACGCATAGATATACCCTCCTCTGTCAGTGGATTCAAAATAATTATATTTTTTTTATTCCCGCTCAATTCGATTTTGCTTTTTTTGATGAATAATTATTGTATCAGGAAGTTTTTCAGGAAGAAGGGACGGAATGGAAGACAATAAAAACTTCAAGATTATCGGGATCTTTGTGGTCGTATGTATCGTGATAGCAATCATTATTACCGTGTCACAAATGAACAACCAGACTCTGCCGGGGTATGTGGAGAACTCCGGAAGCATGATTGTTTCAACCGTGGCCCCGTATGTCGCGGAAACCACAGTGCCAGATATGCAGCTCATAACAGATAACTCCGTCGGGCTCGCCATGTATGTCCCGCAGCAATGGACAAAAGTGATTAAAAACGGAAACACGATGTTTGTGCATCCGGACACCTCCGCTTGTGTTGAGATTGTCAAGTCCGCGTATTACCCGCAAGTGCTGAATACTTCCACAGAGTCTGTGCAGTCAGAGCTTGCGGCTGTCGGCGGAAACTTTATCTCGTTTCAGCCGGACGGCAATTACGGGTACACGCTGCTGTACCAGACATACGAAAACGACATCCTGTATAACTTTATCGAGATTACCCGTGTAGATCTCCAGAATGTTGTCAGGATCATTATTTCCTGCCCGTATGACGCCTATAAATCGCAGGAAAAAGAGATTGACTATATGGCGTCAAACGTATCATGGAATCCAATGAACCCGATCCCATCGGATTATATTCTTGCCTACAACGAGTTCGGGAACTTTGAGTTCGCTGTTCCGGCGGCATGGTCCAGAGGGATCGAAAACAATGAGTATGTGGCAAGGGATAACAATTATACCGGCGCGGAAATGCACGTAAGCGTCAGTGAAAGCAATGCTCTTTATACAAACATAAACCAGGCGCTGTTCGCAGAGTACCTTTCAGCCGGCAAGGAAGGCTTCTCTATCAAGCAGTTCACTTGTTCAGACAATGTTATCTACTGCGTCAGCACATATACGGTCAATTCCTTCCCTGTTTACAGGGTGGAATACCTGCTTGCAACCGGCGCTTATGAGTACGGCATAGCGTTTATATGCCCGACCTCATACTATGAGGAAATAGCTCCGATGTTCGATGTGGCTTTCAGTTTGTTCAGGACTTTCTGATAAAAATAAAGGAGTGTAACGGGAATGCGAATCCATCATCTTTCTGACGCGCTGTGGGACAGGCTGGAAAACGGATACTTCAGGAAGGCCGGGATCTCGATTGACCAGATAAAAGCAACCGCAAAGGAATGCGCGAAAAAAGCCAGCAGGCTGACAAATGAACAGATCGACGCTGGCGTTTATCTTTCGAAGCTGTTTGTAACGATTTATGACCTGCCTGACGAGTTGGTGGCACTGACACCCCTTGATAAGGTAGGAACGTTCTATTTTCTTGATTCCATGACAACAGATCCAGAAAAACGCCTGAGCGAAGATATGATCCGCGACACATTCAGCAATGCTTCGGAAAAATCGTTTGAGGCGCCCATAGACGATAACCTGCTCACTGCAATCGCTGATCACGCGGCCAGAAATGCAGGCGCGTTAGTCGATGCTGAAATGCTTTGCGCGTTCGCAGATAACCTTGACCTGGTCTCGCTGGAAGAAGATATCTCGTTTGACCGGATCCAGATCGCAATGACGGGAATCCTTATTATGATGTGCGGCGGGTATAGAAGGAATATCATGACCGCGGAGGAGGTTGCCGCAGTGGGATATCTTTTAGATAAAGCCTATGAAGAAGAATTGGAGGAAGAAGAATGAAAAACTTTGTCAGCGAACTCATGAAATGTGTCCCGCCCGGCACAGAAGCAAGGCTTCTGGCTGTCGAAGAACTGGAAAAAGAGTATTGCGGGAAAGCAAGGCCCGTATGGATCGAGGTCGTGCAAAACAACTGCAGCGCCCAGGAAGGTGTGGTCTGTGGTTTTGTGGCGGATGTCCGTGGAAAGCACATGAACGAATACGAGGGCGGAGAAGAAATGCCCGCGGGCAGCATGGACAATATGATTATGATTTGTCCTATGATGAAAATCGTGTTTGCCCAGGAAAAACTTCACTATAAAGACCTGCTTGCGTTCCCGATTGATGGATACAACACAAGGCCGTACGGACATCGCTTCTGGTCTGCGCCGCCCACTATAGAGCAGCGGAAAGAAGCTGAATGGGTGTTCAGCCTTGATTATTCTGAAGAAATGAAGGCTGTGGTGCAAAAGTATTACACAGACCCCGTTGATTACAAGCAGATGATTCGCCCGTTCCCGGATGATGAACGTCCGGAAGACAGCATGTGTGATGGCTGTGAAGATTACTGTGATGCCTGCAAAAACAAGTGCCCGAATGTTGATTCTGTGTGCTGCAGAGTCGTCGCGGCGCTTGTCGTTTCGCAGGACGGGGAAATGGAAACACTGCTTTTTTCTTCCGCGGATGAGGCACGGAACTTTATGTACAGGGAGTATTGTGATGCTTTAATTGACAATGGCGTTAATCTGGGAGACCTGGAAGAAGACAATGACTGGGTTTGGATTAACGATGACGGAGCGCGTATTGTTGTAGACGATGAAGAAGTGGATATCCGCTGGACAATCATTTATGACATTCAGTGCCATGCAGACACATTGAATAACATGTGCCTCGCACAGGCCGGTGGCTGTGTGCGGGCCGATGATAAGCCGGATCTGTATGCTGTAGTCTTTTTTGAAGACGAGGATGCGGAAAGCGTAGCCTTGTTCGATGACGAAGAAGATGCAGAGCGCTGGATGACCGAAGAATGGAACAATACAATAGAAGAGTATGATATCAACATCGAAGATGATGATGTAGAAGAGGATTGTTTCACCGCGGATAATACTGCGGTTATCCAGACCTATGACGAAGATGGAGACCCTGATCTGAAAATGATGTGGATTATTACCTGCCCTGAATGCATAAAATGATGCAGTGAAGCCTCTCACAACTAAAGTCACAAGTGTGAAGAAAACACCACAACAGCCCTGCAGACCCGCTTGTGGGGCTGTTTTGTGTTGTTCAAGCGCCAAAAAGAGAAGTGCCGCCGCAGTCCATGCGACGGCTGATTTCATTGGCTCCAGATATGATTGTTCAGTCGGTCATGCTCTCCCGGTTAGGCCGGCTGCCGCAGCTGTTCAAGCACCTGTTTGACCTCGTCCTCTGGATACAAAGAGGAAAGCTGCTTTTTATACCTGTCGTGGAGCCTTTCAGGGTACTGTTCCCAGATCCAAACCGTTGGAGCTGTCACACCAAGCGCATCTGCAACCTGCTTGTAAGTGTACCCGTGTTTTTCCCTAAGTTCCTTAAGTGTTTTAATTTTTTCTGCCATAGTTGATTGAACCCCTTTCTCTCATTTGTTTAACTTGACACTCCCCATGGCTTAAGCCAGGGGTTTTACGGCGATTTTTGATAAGACCAAAGTGATGGTCTTCCCCAGCTGTAGGTTGCAAGCAGGTCAGGCGGTTGACATACGCTTGCTATCTTCCCGTAGGATACTCATTGCCTTATCCGCAGACAGTGCGCCTTTCTCAACCAGCTCGAACAGCATCCCCAGGCGGCTGTCCTCGCGTTCGTTGATCTCTGTACAAGACGGAAGGATGCGGAGGTCTGCCTTGCCCCCGCTGAGATTGCGAACCTTCTGCGCCTCCTGTTGCTCTCTGGCAGGGCTTACATGGTCGTACACTTCCAGAATCATTTTCCCCGTTGTGTGCCCCATCCAGCTTTGCAGAACGTGCTGCTCGACACCGGCGTCCTTGCACCAGGCACAGAAGGAGTGCCGCAGATCGTACGGGCGCACGGTGAATGATTTCCACGGCGAGAGCCTGTACTTCTCTGCTTCTTCTGTCTTGCCGATTCTGGTTAGTCTTTCAAATTCTTTCTGACGTTGGATGTCCTCTTTTCTTTTTCCGTACCAACGTTTCCGGCAGCCATTCATTCGCGTTTCGACCTCGGTAACGTACGAGCTCCAAGCGCTTGTCCATCCACTGCGGGAAAATGGTTCGCCATTCTTCATGGAGGCAAGAAGTCCGTGCTTTCCTTGAAGAGCATCCTCCAGTTCAGGAAACAGCGGGACATCGCGTTTCGCAGCTCCTGTTTTGCCTTTGTTGTCGATAGTTGCCTTGTTATAGTTTACATGCCTGAATTCTGTCACATGGATCACTTTTCCGACAAAGTCGATGTCCCGGTCGATATCCATCGCGATTGCCTCGCCGTTCCTGAGTCCGGCGTACAGCATGGCCATGAGCAGCGGGCGCAGCGGATGTTCCGTTGTTTCAATATAATACCGTTCTTCTTCCGTGATCGCTCTGTGTGTGCCGGAATACCCTTTGTGCGGCTGGGCCGACAGGCTTTTTACGGGATTGGACTGGATGATGCCGTCATCCTTCATCGCCTCGAACAGGCTCGCGTACAGATTTTTTGCGTGCTTTATGTGCGACGTGCTTGCTTTCAGAAAGTATTTTGAATATATCTTCTTAATATCTGACGGCAGTACGGTGGAAGCTCTCTTGTTTCCTATAACAGAGTTCATCTGCTCTATAAGTTTTTTGTAATTAGCATATGTCTTGGGGGTTACAGAAGCTTTCGCGACAGGCAGCCATTCTTCCGCATACGTTTTGACGATAGTGTTTCCCCTGCAGATAACGCCTTTTATGTACAAATCGCGCTTCTTGCAGGCTTTCTCCACCGTTTTCCCGTAAAACCCTTTCTTTTTGTAGTATACGCAATAACGTCCATCTTTTCTTTGTTTGATCGCCTTTGGCGGCTTCCTTTTCCTTTTATCCACCATCATGATTTTACTCCCTTGCTTTTTTTGCAAGCACCTGCAGAACCAGGCTTTCTCCTTTTGCCTCCAGAACCTTATAGTCAGCAACCTTGGTGGAAAAGCGGTAATTCTTGATGAACGCCGCTCCGCAGGTTTCCTCGTCCTCCTCTATCTTGTCGCAGATTATGTTCATGGCTTTTTCCATTTCCGCGACACTGATCCGGTTAAAGCAAGCTTTTTCATCCTCTTCCCTGGCGTCCGGGTTGTACTTCGGACAACAGTAAAAAGCATAGTCCGGCTTTCCTTTAAGGTAGAGCTTCTTGTCCCTGCTTTTTTCTTCTTCGAGGCTGATTTCGCGTACATACATCTGCTGGTTTTCCGCATGGTTCGGGTTTCCGCAGATAAGAGTAACGCCTTTCCAGATACCCGTAATCAAGCTCTAAAACCTCCTGCCAGATAAAATGTCAGAATAATCAGCCAGCCGATACAGATAAACGGCACATACGGAAGCCGTTTTTTCGAGTCCTTTGATTTTATAATCATGGGAATCAGCGCGAACACATAACTAAGGGAAGCAAACAGGCACATATAAACGCTGAATACAAGCGGCAGCGTATAGCAAAGCGATCCGATTAACAGCGCGTCCCCTGCACCGCCATGCCCTATCACAGCGACTATGAACATGGGTAAAAACCCGATAGTGGCGGACAGAAAGCTCATGGCATAATCCTTGCCGGGCTCAAATGATGCAACAACAAACAGCACAGCGCAGGCCCACGGCGAGATCTCGCCCTTCTTCAAGTCCAGGTACAGATTGAAAGCAAGTGTAATCCCTGATGCGATCAGTGCAAACAATGTAGGAGCGCCACCCATTGCAAGTTTCCTTTCCGTTAAGCAAATTTCCGCTGATTGTTCGTATCGTAAATCAGCAGGGGGAGCTTGGTTCCCTGAACCACCTCTTTAGTTATAATACACTTTTTTACGCCTTTTTCACTCGGGATCTTATACATTACCTCCAGCATG
Source organism: uncultured Oscillospiraceae bacterium (assembly GCA_964624445.1). Lineage (GTDB taxonomy): Bacteria > Bacillota > Clostridia > Christensenellales > Aristaeellaceae > Aristaeella. Next base: position 19,971 of record CAZUXV010000027.1, read on the forward strand.
ATTTTTTCAATGATCGAACGAAGACCTCTCGCGCCGCATCCCTTGGTGACAGCGATATGTGCAATCTCCTCAAGCGCGTCCTGGTCAAACTCCAGATCACAGTTGTCCATTTTCAAAAGCTTTTGATACTGCTTACAGATGGCGTTCTTGGGCTCTGTGAGTATATTGATCAGCGCGTTCTCGTCCAGCTGGTCCAGTGTGGCAATAACCGGTACACGCCCGATGAATTCCGGAATCAGGCCGAACTTGGCAAGATCGTCCGGCTCGACATCCGCAAGGCTGAACCCGTCGGAGTCGCTGTCTTTGTCGATCAGTTCCGCGCCAAACCCCATCGTCTTCTTTGATTTACCGAGACGCTTGCGGGTAATATCCAGAAGCCCGACAAACGCGCCGCCGAGAATAAAGAGGATGTTGGACGTATCGATCTCGATATTCTCGCCCATCGGATGCTTGCGCCCACCGTTAATCGGGAAGGAAGCTGTTGTGCCTTCTATAATCTTTAGGAGCGCCTGCTGTACACCCTCACCGCTTACGTCCCTCGTGATAGACGGGTTTTCTGCTTTTCTGCCGATCTTATCAATCTCGTCGATATAAATAATTCCATGCTCAGCGCGGTCAAGATCGCCGTCAGCCGCCTCATACAGCCGGAGAAGGATCGTTTCAACATCGTCACCGACATACCCGGCCTGCGTCACGCTGGTCGCGTCAGCAATGGTAAACGGTACGTCAAGCAGCCGCGCAATCGTCTGCGCGAGGTATGTTTTCCCGCTTCCGGTCGGGCCAATCAGGAGAATATTGCTCTTCTGGAGTTCGATGTCGTTTTGGCCGTCGTTGTTCCTCAGGCGTTTGTAATGGTTGTAAATCGCGACACTCAGCGTTTTCTTTGCTTCATCCTGACCGATTACATAAGAATCCAGGAAGTTCTTGATTTCAGCTGGCTTCATTAAGTCCGTCATAGGCGCCTGAGGTATCGTCATGTGATGATCCTGCATCCCATGCTGGAAAATACCGCTCCAATAACTGTTTATACAGGCTTTGCAAACTTTTTTGTCCTTCGTTCTCCCTTCATAAAGCGGTACGCCGGTTGCTCCGCAGATATAGCATCCCTTCGCAAGGTCAAGTAAATCCACGCTTTCCACTCCTTTACAGAGATATTCAGAGTCCTCCTCTGTCGCGGCAAGTATAACACGAAAAATTACGGATCCAGACAGTTGTCATGTTGTAATGCAATTTAATTTTTTGTTTGCGGCTGCATGTGTGAGCATTAACGCTGACACGGCACGAAAAACAAATAGTTTATTTTCAGAGATTTTGACAGACGCTTTTCAGGCTTTTATCAAGATCTACTAATATTTTATATGCTCCCCTGACGGGTTGAGCGAGGAGGACCTTTTATGAACATCATCACGAATCCGAAACTCATCAATCACTTCCTGTCTGTTATCCGCTCCGTTGTGAACCCGCGTTCCAATGCGAACTACAGCGGCATCCAGCTCACAGCCAAAGACGGTGCTGTCACGGTTTTTGCCAGTGACGGTAACTGTACTTTGACGGGCCGGTTTGAAACGACTGTGCTTGAGGAAGGCACAGCCCTTGTGCCAATCATGTTTGCCGATATCCTGGCCAAGCAGCCGGGAGACGAGGTCACGATCAGCACTGAAGGCAACAGTATCATCATCCAGGGCAACACCGAGTCCGGCAATAAGCGGAAAAAGACCCGTTCCAGTATTTCCGTTATCGAAGGAGTCCTGAAAGAGCCCGAAGGCGCGAAAAACGTCGTGTTCTCCATGAACGCAAGCGCTTTCAGCAGTGTCCTGGAAAGCGTCCGCTACGCTATCGCGGTTGACGAGAGCCGGCAGATGCTGACCGGGCTGTATCTGGAAGTGTATCCGGATAAGGCTATGGTCACAACCCTGGACGGTTTCAGGCTGTCCCACTGCACACTGAACGGAAAGGTCCTCCTGCCCGATGGCAGCGAAGGCGTAAAGGGCATTATCCCCGGCAGAACGATTGCCCTGCTGAACAAGATTGCCCGCAGCGGCGATGAAAACGAGGACATCCGTATCGCAATGGGTAAAACCAATGTTGCCGCGGAGTGCGGTGAGTTCCGGCTGACCTCTTCCCTGGTTGCCGGGGAGTATGTGGACTATGCCCGGATTCTGCCGAATGACAACAAGATCCAGGCAAAGGTTTCCAAGGAAGCGCTTAAAGGAGCCCTTGACCGAGCCTCTGTTTATACGGCAGATGACAAGAATTCTTCTGTCAAACTGACGTTCTGTACTTCCGGTACGCTGAAGGTGTCCGCCAAGTCCCGTTTCGGGAATACTGAGGAAGAGATCCCCGCGGACATGACCGGTTCTGAAGCTGATTTAAGTATCAACTTCAACGCGAAGTATCTGAAGGATACGATTTCCGCCGTTCTCGGGGACGATATCATCTTCGGTCTTGCAAATTCCACAAAGCCTGCAACGGCTTCTGACGGGAAATCCGACAAGATTGAACTGATCCTGCCCGTCCGCGTTTTCGAAGAGAAGACCGGAGCGGCCTGATCTTATGACACACGCCCGTGCTTACCTGCACGGGCGTCTTTTTTTATCCAACCAGCGCGCAAGAATACTCCAACCTCAACGAGCCGCAGCTCGTAGGTGGTGAGATGAATTGCGGAGAGTGCTGGTTTTTTGTTGTATTTTGCTGGGTTTTGTGATATAATCAGTCGAGGTGATT
>CAZUXV010000028.1:0-21775 GCA_964624445.1 uncultured Oscillospiraceae bacterium
CGCTTGACACCATGACCAAGGTCGAGAGTCAGCTCAAGATGCACAACTACGATGGCTTCTTCAAGTAAGCCGAAGCCATGAACGAAAGCCCTGGTCACACGCTCGACCAGGGCTTTTTTTCATGCCGAAAACAGCTCCCGTGTACAAGATTTGTACAAAAATGACCACCTTGGAGACCGAAAAGCCGCCCAGGAGGCGGCTTTTCTACCCTTGATATGCGGATGAACCCTACGGCATGCGAACGTACCAACTCGAATAGTCAATGTACTCTTTGGGCATGTTCTCGACCACGTAGTATACGCCATCGAAATGGAAGCGGCACACGCCCGTGGTGCGCGCCTCCCACACCTGATGCACGGTCTCAAGCACGGGGCGGTCTTTCGGCTTGTGCCAGAACTCCACGGTGCTGACCCTGCACGGTGGCGGGAACATGGAGCAGATTACCGCCACCACCAACAAGATCGCGATGTACGCGGCCAGTATCGCCACGTTGTACCTCATGGCCGTGCCTAGCTGTACACGTTGTAACGGGGCTGATCGCCGCTCTCGCGCCAGATGCGGATAGCGTCGATTGCGATGCCATACACGCCAGCGTAATCGTCATTACAGTCAGACGAGTCGTGGGTGCCGTTCATGACCTCGTGCCACCTGCCGTCGACCGTATGCACTTGATAGAACACGGTCGGGTCGGTGATGCGCAGGCCGTCGATGGGCCTGCCGTCTCCGGCCATGCCGTACTCTTCATCATCGAGGTCGTAGTGGTCAACGAAGTCGAGCCAGTTTTCCTCTGCGTGGCCCAACGGATGAACCTGGTACTTTCCGGCTCCTTCGGCCGCGAGGTAGAGTACGGGTTCGCCATACACGCCAGCGTAATCGTCTCCGGCGCCCGTGGTGTCGCTCCTGCCGACCACATCACCCTGCCACTCGTCGTTGTCGAGCGTTGGCGTTGGGTCAATCTGACCTCCGCCTCCGCTTCCTTCGTCAACGCCGCCCTCGTAGTGGATGATGACGTTGGCGAATTCGTAGAACGGCTGAATGTCTGATTCGTGCCCTGTCTGATCGCCGAACTCGCCGCCGTACACATCGCCGAACTCGTTGATGTTGAACGAGCTCATGAGGTCGGGTTCCTGGCTCTGGCACATGGCTATGTGCTGCTCTTCGTTGAGGTAGCCGTCACCCCTGCCTGCGATGAACGACGGGGACTGGTCGGAGAACAGCCCCGACGCGAGGAAGACGGCCCTGATGTTGCCCGTGTACGTGGCCCCATCGAGGGAGCCAGCGTACGAGGTGTAACTTAGCGCCAGCCTCCATGCATAGATATAAGAGCTCGAGCAATCGTAGCTACCGACGCGCACGATGTAGCGCCTGCCGCTTGACGATACGAACTCCACATCGTAGCCGTCCTCGCCCCAGCGTGGTGACCACGAGTAGCCACACGCAGGGTGTTCGCACATGAATGCGTGAATCTCTGCCGCCTCGTTCGCGAGGAATAAGAAGTCATCCATGGCTACTCACCGCCCTGCTCTGTCGGTTCGGGCGTGAGGATTGCCGCAACCGTGCCCTTGTCGGTGGCTGTCACGCTCACGTTCTTGGCGTCGATGGTCTGGCTCTGATTCGCAAGAGCGCCGCCGAGGTCTGGCAACGCCTCGCTGATGCCGTAGCCAATTGCGCTCACCACGATGCTCGTGAGGCTGGTGCCGGGGTCAACGCAGCCCGTGAGGCCTGCGCCCAGCGCCGTGAAGAACGCCGCGAGGAAGACCAGGAACTTGCGGCTCGTGACCTTCCTGATGATCTCGTCTTTATCCATCGTTTTCTCCCTTCTTGTCGGTTTCCTCTTCGACAGCCTCGACGTGCGGAGGCTGCTTGTTCGATGCATTGCCCTCGACGTACCTGACCTTGCGCCCCTTGATGAACGCGAGCGATGCGAACTCAAGGCCGAAGCAGCCGAAGAACAGGATGGTCAGGGTGTCGTTGAGCGGCTTGCCGTGCCACAGGTAGACGAAGCAGGTGACCGTGAAAGCGATGACGGTGACGAGGCAAAGGAACACGATCACCTTGCTGTACGACGGGCGCGGCTCGATCTCTTCGAGGTCTTCGAGCGATTGCTCGTACCCTTCCTCGTCCGGGGTGTATTTCCTGATGTGTTCGGCCATGTCCGCCACCTAGTTGCCATGGCGCGCGATGTACTCGTCAACATCGCCGCCGACCAGCTCGTCCATGTACGTCTTGGTTCGGTGGTTGCCGCCGTTGGCGCTATAGACCTTGTAGGCTTCCAACTTCTCATCGACGTCGAAGTGCTCGTCGTAGATAGCCATGCGGCACGTCATGATCGTGTTCTGCTTGATTAGCTCGCGCGTGTCCGCAGCCTCTTGGCGTTCCTCGTCGCTGTGCTGCTTGACGGTCTTGGCTTGGCTCACGAGGGCGCCGACCGTCGCGCCCACGAGCGCGGAGATGATCGAGGTGATTAGTGCGGTGGATATAAGTTCAAGCATGGGCCCTCCAATCGTTTCGGTGATTGGAGTTTCCCGAAGGTGTCGCAGGGCAAAGAAAAACCCGCACAAGCACGGGTGCCTGTACGGGTTCAAAGCCTTGCGGCTTTGCACAACCTAACCCTCTTCGCGGAGGTCGTTACTCTTCGGGTTCTGCCTCGGTTTCCGGCTCTTGTGCGGTATCGCCGTCATCGGGCAGGTTTTCCAGCTCTTCCTCGAGCTGGGCGCGCTCGGCGAACATTTCATTCTGGGATTGCACGAACCGCTCCCACTTTTCCTCGGGGAACTCGCCCCGCTGGTGCTTCTCGTACTTGTAGCCGTTCTGCTTGGCTACCTGGTCGATGACCGCAATGCGGTCGATGATCTCTTGTCGGCGCGAACTCATGGCGCAGCTCCTTCCTCTAGGCTGCTGCCATGGTATGCGCCGTGTCGCTGTTAATCATCCTTGCGCTGGCGGCAATGAGCGACCCCCCCCCGTGGGGTTATTTTGGCGCAGGTCGCGGTAGTGCGCGTCCAGCGCGCGTATGGTCTTGTATGCGTCGTAATGCTGCAAGCTGCCACGGCTCGACTGGTAAGACCTCGCCGCCTGCTCCGGCGTGATCTCGCCGCGCTTCTCCATGTCCGCCAGCTTGCGCATCTTGCGCCTCGTCCTTGTGATGCTGTCGCGGCAGGGGCGCACCACGATGCGCCCGTTCTTGCCGTAGCTGAACTTCTTCTTGAGGAACGTGAAGCCATGGGACAGTTTGACGATGTGGGTCTTCTTGCGGTTCAGCTTGATGCCCAGCTCCGCAGCCTTGACCTCGATGCAGCCCAGGACGATCTGCAAATGCTCCTTGCTCACGTGGATGGCGTAGGAATCGTCCATGTACCTGCCGTAAGCCTCGACCCCGCAGCATTCGGTGACGAAGTGGTCGATGGGGTTGGGAAGGGCCACCGCGAGCACCTGGTTCGGCTCGCTGCCCAGTCCCAAGCCAACATCGCCCTGCGCGTCTATCAGCTTGCACGCCATGTCGATGATGCGCGGGTCATCTATGCTCTTCCTCACCAGCTCCTTCATCGGCTCGTGCTGGATGCTGGCGAAGTAGTCGGCGAAGTCGACCTGCAGTATGTAGCCCTCGGTGCCGTGCTTCCTGTAGTGGCGGGCCAGCTGCTTCTTGAGCAGCTTCACGGCGTAATGCGTCCCCATGCCCTTGCGGTTGGCGGTGTTGCCGTACACCAGGGTGGGTTCTATGGCTGGGATGAGGGCGTTCTTCGTCAGGCTCTTCTGAATCGGGCGCTCGCTGAAATGCACGGCGGAAATGTCCCGGCGCTTGCCGCGCTCGTAGATCGAGAAGCGCACGAAGCCGCGCGCGGTGTCAACGCCCTCCAAGAGGTCGCGGCGGGCCTTCGCCACGTTGCGCAGCTGGTCTTGCATGTACCGCTGGGTCGATGACTTCCAATTGACGCCGGCCGATGCCTCGCGCGCGGCGTCGAAGAGTTTATCCAAGTCCGCGACGTTCTCGAGGGTGCAGTTCTCAAGGCGCTCGGCGCGCTTCCTGGCGCGCTTCTCTTCGCGGCGCCTGCGCCTCGCCGCCCGTCTTTCCTCGGAGTTCATGAGGGCACCCCGCGCAGTTCCCAATGGGCGTTCAGCCAACTGCGTGAGGCAATGGCATGAAACGGCGCGGAACGCCCAACGCACCGCCATGCAAGCAGCGTCCGCCACACCTCGCGGGGTGCAATTTCACGGGCTCGCGCCCGACGGTCACACCTTCCTTCTTTCCGGCGCTGCGTTCGCCATTCGGCTACTAGGTCGGGCCACGAGAGAATCCGGCCGCCACGGCCACCCCGGAATTCGAGGCGTTGTTGTTGTTCGCATTGCCGTTGTTGTTGACATTGCAGCAGTTCGTGGACGAACCCGCCATGACCGAGAGCAACCACCAATTGCGGCGACATGCAAGGCGTAACCCCCATTATTCTAACTGCTCCAACCATGCGAGCTCTTGGGCTAGGGCCTCTTTTCTGTCTGCGGCGCTCTCCTTGCCTATCAGCTTGACGTTGCCGCGCGCAGCCTTGAGCAGCCTGATCTCGTCCTCGACCATTTCGAGCAGGTTGTCTAGGCGGCTGTCCTTGATGCCGATACCCACGCGCTTGGCGTGCTGCAAGTCCAGGAACAGCTGCGCGGAATCTGCTATCGCCAGCGTGAGGTACTTGCGCCGCTCTATCACGTTGATGGTCGTGTTGGGGTAGAACTTGTCGGCGCGGTTGATGTTGTAGACGCACCTCCTGGCGGTCTCGACCATGGGAACGCCGAGCGTGAAGCGGTAGGCTTTGGTCACCTTCGAGGATTGGATGCGCTCAACCTCGTCCCATATCGCCTGGGCGTTCGGCATGAACCTCGTCTTCGATTCGCTCCGCTTGCTCTCCGGCACCCCGCTCATATGCACCCCCCGAAAAATCAAAATTTCAACGCCCCGCTTCGCGGGGAAAGAAAAGCGGGCGCGCAAGGCGCCCGCTGTTAAGTGTATCAGTACGTGGTGTCCTAATCGGCCACCACTTTGAAGCCGGCCGCCACGGCCACCCCGGAATACGAGGCGCTGGTGTTGGACGCATAGCCGTAGTTGGTGACATAGCAGCAGTGCGCGGACGAACCCGCCATGACCGAGAGCAACCACCAATAGCGGCGAGTGCCGCCAACGTCCCGTCTGATGCGGTCTTTCGTGCGCTTGAAGATAGGCCACTGGGTATCGCATGCGCCCGTCCATTTACCACCGAACTGGTGATGGCCGTATACCTCGATTTCAGAGAGAAGCCACAGCCTCCCCAAGTTGTTCCAGGCAAAGCTGGTGGAATCGCTAAGGGTCTGCCCGGACGTGTAGCGCGTCTCGAGCAGGTTGCGACGCTCGCCCATGTGCGCGCGCATGGTGCTGGGGAACAACGGCAAAAGGGTGTTGTCAAGGTAGTTCTTGATGTTGCTCACCATGTAGGGCGCTGCATTGGTCGAGTTGCCCTGCGTGTTGTTCGAGGTGTTCCACTGCGTTCCCTGGCCGACGACATTGCCCATGTGGAAGAAGATACCAGGCGCCTGTTCTGTGTCGGTGCATCCTTCATCGAGGTCGAAGCCGCCCAGAATCATGGGTATCTCGTCGCTGCCGATGGTCTCGGGCACGAAGTCATGCGGCAGCAGCCCCATGTAGCCATTCCCCGTGCTGCTTTGGAGGTCAACGCGGTCGGCAAGCCACTCCCACGCGTTAGAGTAATCGTCGATCTCGGATTCAAACACGTCGAGCAGGTTTCGCCCTGGGTATTCCTCGCGCAAGAGCCGCTCCGCATAGGTCAGCGGTTCGTTCTTCAACCGCGCCAGCTCTGTGTTGATGGCGGTGATAGACCCCGCTTGCTGCACGAGGGTCTCGCGCGCGGTGGCGTCTACGAAGTCGATGATTACCTTCTGGCTGTTCTCGTCGAAGAAGTAGCCCTGGCTCATGTCGGTCATTTACCTCACTCCTAACTTTAGCTTTCCATCGCCGTCGATCTCGGCGGCCACAAAGTAGAGGTCGCCGTCCTCGTCGATTCGGATGACGTCGTAAGATGCGTACAGGCACTTGCCCACCAGCCATATATCGCCCTCGTCGTAGGTCATGCGGCTGGCAAGCGTCTGCAACGCCAGCCATAGGGTGTCGGTGTCGAAGCCCTGCGAGTGGATTGCCGAGACGATCGCCTGGGCCTCGTGCGCTATCGCGTTGGCGTTGGCGATGGCGTCGTCAATATCGTCAACGGCCTCGAACACCTTCTGCAGAACGTCTTCAGTGACCTCCGGCAGGAGGGTGTCGTACATGTCCCCGGATTCGTTCACCAGGAACGGGCGCTCCATCTTCTGCGTGACGATTCGCTTCTCGGTGTTGATGTAGCCGATAATCGTGACGAAGACGCGCCCCTCGGTCTGCAAGACCTCCCAGGGGATTACACACTCGCCGCCGCTCGCGTCCATCGTCTTTCGCTCGCCGTCTGCGGCGTTGACGAAGATGGCGGCCACGCTGGTCATGTAGCCCCATTCGGAATCCCACGCGATGCGCAGGGAATCGCCAGCAACGCAATGCTGCACGGTTCGGTCGTTGCGCGCATAGAAGATTTTGCGGTCTTCGATGCGTATGTCGTGATATCGAGGCGTTGCCATGGTGCTCCTTCCGCTAAATACCGAGCAGCTTTTCCAGCACCTTCACGCGAGATGCTAGGGCTGCTGTCGCTTTACTCGATTGCACGTAGGTAGAATCGCCCAGCTCGATGCTTGAGTTGTGCGGTTCGTTTATGTCGATGACCCTCTTGACCACTTCGAGCGTCTTGTCGAGCCCGATCAGCGGGTTGCGGCACGGGTACCAGTCGAGCAGCCTGAACTCGTCTGGCGCCATGTCGAGCAATGACAGGTCGTATGCGTCCACTGCTGCCGAGGTGGGGAACTGGTTGTTTATCGGGAGCCATGACTGGGCGGCGCTCTTGAGGTTGGCCGGCACCGTCATGTCTTCCCAGATATGCGTCCCCTCTATCACGCCGTAAATCGCTTTTGCGGCTGCGTCCTCGATGTACTCCTTGCCGTTGTTGACGCTCGCGATGGTGAGGTTGTCGTCGCTTCCGTCTGGCTTCTTCCCGAGTGGGTACAGGCGCGTGATGATCTGCGTGGGGTCTTCGTCGAGCGTGGCGCTCGCCATGTTGCGCGAAACCTCTATCACGGTTGTGCTGTTGCTGCCAAGCTTCTCGCTGTAGTCCAGGTACAGCTTGCCGTCGCTGCCGCGCCTCACGCGCATCTCGCCGCCGAACACGTCGACCAGCTTGTCTTGCAGTGTCTTGCGCGTATTGTCGCGCTGCAGCCCCTTGTACACGCCCTGGGTGGTCGCGTAGGTTATGAGGTCAACCGTGCCCCTGTAGACCTTCTTGTGGCTCTCTACGCGCTCGTTGTGGCGCGCCAGCACGTAATCGATGAACTGCTGCAAGCCGTTGCGGCTGCTGTCCCCGCTCCACTGCTGCTCCGCGAGGTAGGGCTGTACTGAATCGCAAAGGTACGCCTCGACGCCCTCGCAGGTGACCGCCTTGCAGATGACGCCATCGGCGTCCATGGACGGAGGAGCCTTCACAACTCGCCCCTCGAAGTCAACGCGCCCGGTCTTGCCGTTCACGACCTCGATGGTGGTTGTCAGGCGGTTCAGCTTCTCGTATCCGGGGTTGTCCGGGTAGATGGTGAACGTGAAGCAGTCGATCGCGTTGCGTTCCTGCGTTATCTGCGCGGACGCTATGCGCTCGTATCGGTCGTGAATGCGCACGGCCTCGTTCCCGTTGTGAATCGTGACGGTGTAAAGCATCTAGAGCCTTTCCTCAATCCATCGGATGGTGCAGGCGGAACCGTCCACCTCGATCTCGTTCAAACCGCTCTCGAGGCGCAGGCTGGTGACCTTCTCGGTTCCCGTCACCGTCTCGGTCTCGCCGTTTATCTCGATGCTCGACCAGCTGCCGGATGACTTGGCGGTGAGGCGGACAGGGCGCCCCTCGTTGATGACGTAGTTGGTGCCAACGACCAGCGTGTCGGTGCTCTCGTCATCGGCCATCATGAACGGGTCGAGCTCGAATGTGGCGGTGACCTTTGCCTTGGCGCCGCTCTTCTCGTGCTCCGGCTTCACGTCCGTGCAGCTGCCGTGGTGGTGGAACTCCGCGAACATGTCATCGTGTAGGTCGTCGTTGACGATGCCGAGCAGCCATTCGGTGAACTCGCGCACGCCCTCAAGGGCCTCGGTGATGCCGTCGAAGTCCTTGGTGAACTCGAATGCGATGGTCTTCTCTTCGTAGAAGTCCTCGCCATACACGCCCGTGTAGTCCAGCACGCCGTTGGAGTAGGGCACCGATACCGTGGTGCGCCTCAGCTTCGGCGGCGTCTCTTCGCGGTTCGCGAGCGCCCATCCGAAGTCATCCTCGGAGTGGTAACCGTTCGCGCTTATCCCGTAACTCATTGCGCCCATCCTCTCGCCGCTCTGTTCATCCTCGTTCCGTTGATCGCGTCGAGGCGTCCGGCTACCGCCGTTGCGATTGTCTTGCCGTCGAGCTGCACCACCGTGGTGCCGAACCCAGCGCGCAGCAGCGCGGACACGACAGCCCTGGCGAGCATGTCGTAGTCGATGCCGCCGACCTTCCTGTTGATGCCATCGGCGATCTCGCCGTATGTCTGGTCGTTCAGGGGCAGCGCGGCCTCACGGCCGGCCTCGCCGATGCCGATGATCTGCGCGGTGTTGAAGATGCCGCCCTTGGCGTACCAGTCGATGCTGATGGAGGGGGCGTGTCCCTGGCCGCCGATGCCCCACGGCACCTCGCCGCCGTCGATGTTGAAGTGCGGCAGCTTGATGTGCGGCAGCTCGAGGCGCGCGCCGCAGATGATGCTGCTGATGGTGTTGATCGCGCCCTGCACGATGCCCTTGGCGGTCTCGATGGGCGAGGTGATGGCGGACTGTATGCCGTTCCAGATGCCCGTGACCGTGGATAGGACGCCGTTGAACACGCCGCTCACCGTCGAGCTGATGCCGTTCACGACGCCCGACACGACCGATGCGGCGCCGTTGATCGCGCCGCTGATGGTGCTCTGTATGTTGTTCCAGATGCCGGACACGAAGCCTGCCACCGCGTTGAACGCGCTCTGCACCGCGTTGCCGATTGCCGCGAGCGCGGAGCCGACGAGCGTCTTGATGGCCTCCCACACGTTGGAGATGATGGTCTGTATGCCGTGCATGATCGAGTCGATGCCCTGCTGCATCTGCGTGAAGTCCCCGGTGGTGAGGCCGACGATGAAGCCAATAACCGTGTCGAACACGCCCTTGATGGTCTCGAGCACGCCGCTGATGATGCCCAGTATGTTGGGCATGACAGACGCGACGACGCTGAGTATCTGCGCCATCGCCTCGATGACCAGCTGTAGTATCTGCGAGACCACTGGCATGACGGTGCCAGTGATGAACTCGACGATCTGCTCGATGTAGGGCATCGCCGCCTCTATCGCATCGGATATGGCGGCCTGTATCTGCTCCCATGCCGCCATCACCGAGTCTCGGAACCCCTCGTCGGTGTTCCACAGGTAGACCACCGCAGCGACGAGCGCCGCGATGATGCCGATGACGATGCCAACGGGGCCAGTGAGCGCGCCGAGCGCGCCTCCGAGCGCCCCGGTGCCGCCAGTCAGGGCGGACATGGCGCCCGACAGTGCGGTGAACCCCGCCTTGAGCTGCGGTATGAACGCGATGACGTGGCCGATGACCGTGAGCAGCGGCCCTATGGCCGCCACCACCCCGGCAATGACGAGGATGACCCGCTGCCCTTCGGGGCCTATCGACTTGAACCAATCCGAGAAACGCTGCGCGCCGTCCACGAAGCCCTGGATTGCGGGGGCAAGCGCCTCGCTGATAGTCCCGCCCAGGTCGATCATGATGTTCTTGAACTGGTTCATGGCCTTTTGCAGGCTGAACGTGGTGGTCTGCATCTTCTCGAACGACTCGTCGGTGAGGCCGGCTGCGTCGTTCATCGCCGCAAGGTTCTCGGAGAACTGCGCCGCATCGCCCGCCGCCAGCGTTGCGGCGGCAGATGCTGCCTCGGCGCTGCCGAACATGTCGTACATCGTCTGCCCGGTTTCCTCGCCGTGCTTGTTCAGCACGTTCAGCACGTCGCCGAGGCTCATGCCCGAGGCCATCGCGTCGGAGAACGACATGCCCAGCTCGTCCTGGATGATCTTGCCGACGGTGGAGCCGGAGTTTCCCAGCTCCTTGATCATGCTGTTGATGTAAGTGGTGGACTCTGCGGTGGCGATGCCGTTTGCCGTTGTGGTGGCATATGCCGCCGCAAGCTGCTCGAGGTTGACGTTGAAAGCGGCTGCGGTCGGGATTGCCTTGCCCATGGATGCGGACAGCTCGCCGACCGTCGTCTTGCCCTTGTTCTGCGTCTGCAAGAGGATATCGGACACCTTGGCGGCGTCGAGCGCCGGGTCTTTGTAAGCGTTCAGGGTCGTGGTGAGAACGTCCAGGGCGCTCGCCGAATCGGTGAAGCCGGCCGTTGCCAACTTCGACGCCTGGCCGACGAACTGAACCGCCTCGCCCGTGCTCTGCCCTGCGGAGATCGCGTTGTAGACGTTGTCGGCAATGTCGGAGGCCGCGATGCCCGTCTGGTCTGACAGGTCGAGAATCGCCTTTTCGAGTTCGTCGAGCGGCACCTCCGTGGTGTCTGCGATCGTCGATACCTTCGCCATCGCGTCCTCGAAGTCCCACGCCATGTGGGTCATGGACGTGCCGGCCGCGACGATCGGGGCGGTGAACATGGCGGTGCAGGACGCGCCCGCGCTCTTGAACGCAGCCGAGACCGCCTTTGCGCTGTCCGTCCCCTTGGTAATGTCGTCCCAGGTGACGCCGCTGATGGCGGTCTTGAGGTTGCTGATTTGCTTGGGAACGTTGGCAGTATCGAGGATCGCCTCAATGATTACGCTGCCGTCGGCCATTTAGCTCACCCCGTCAAGTTCGCCTTGAGCGCAAGCGCCAGGTCATCCATGGCGTGCTGTTGCGCCGCAATGCTGTCGTGTGAGCCCTTCTCCGTTTCGCGTTCCAGCTTGAAAGCCTCGTGCAGGCGGTCGAACTCCGCCACACGCTCTTCGTTGTACTTCGTGCGCTCGGGCCTGTTCTTCGGGTTTCGGTAGTACATCGCGCGCCCGAGCGGCGTCTCGTAGGGAAGCGTCCCCACGAGCGCGACGAACTCGAACCACGAGATTGCGCCGCGCGCGGTGTCCCAGTCGATGCCGTAGGCCTGGCGCAGCGACGCGCGCAGTATCGCGGCGTCCTGCTCCAAGTCCCACAGCGGCTCTTCGCTCTCGTGGCCCCCGGCGTTGATGCCGAAGACCTCCCACAGCGCGTCCCTTATCAGCCCCGAGAACTTCGCAGGGTTGAAGTCGCACGCGCAGAAAGCGTCCTCGGGGTCGACGAACATTCGGGTCACGACCTCCACGGCCTTCTCCGCCTCGTCCATGTCCCCGTCCGCGAAGAGCAGGGCGATATCGACCCCGTTGGCTGCGTTGTCGTTCACCAGCACGGTCTCGCCCCGCCATTCGTAGGGGAAAGCGGTGGAGCCGTCTTCCAGCTCCACGCGCCTGGTTGCGAGGGACGCGGCTATCATTTGCGCTTGCCGCCCTTCTTCTTGGAACGGCGCGCCTTGCGGTTGTTCGGCGCCCACTTGCCGCCCATGCGCCGCTGCTCGCCCTCGAAGTAGATGCCAGCCTCGCGCAGCTGCTTGGAGGTGCAGCGTTCGTAGAGCCACACGCACAGGGAACCGAACACGTCCCCGATAGTCCTGATGTGCTTCGACGGGTCAACCTTCTCGCCGTCCCCGATGTACTCGAGGATGTCTTCGTACCCGTCCGGGCCGATGATCGCGGAGATGACGCGCTTTTGCAGCTTCACGATCTCGGCGTTCGCGGCTTCCAGCTCTTCGGGCGTGGTGGCCGCGTCTGCCGCGTCCGACAGCTGCTTGGCGCGCTCGAATGCGTTGCCGACGCGCACCAGCATGGTCTGCAGGCTCTCGTCGTCGGTCTTCACGCCCCACTCGTAGAGCGTCTCGCCGTCATCGTCGGGGATGTTGATGTACTCGACCGACCTGTTGAATTGGAGTTGTAAGGGTTTCGCCATCGTGAGCCTCTTTCCCGTGTGTGAGCCTCGAAAAGAAAAGGGCACGGGCGGCTCACGTTGCCCGTGCCCTCATTGGGAATGTTCCCCGTTGTGTCGCTTACGAGGCGGCCTCCACCGTCACCGCGCAGGTGTCGGTGTAGTCGGTGCCATCCACCGTGATGGTCGCGGTGATGGTCGCGCTGCCAGCAGCAACGCCAGTCACCACGCCGTTGCTCGCGACGGTTGCCTTGGTCGTGTCGCTCGAAGACCAGGTGACCGATGCGTTGGACGGCACCGCCGCGGCGGTCAGCTTCTTGGTGCCGCCTACTGCCACCTTCGTGCGGGACGGCGAGACGGTCACGGAGGGCACGTCATCGCTCGCGGCGCCGACGGTCACCTTGACCTGCTCGACCACCGACGGCAGGGACGCGGCCTTAACGGTCAGCGTGGTGGTGCCTGCGCTGATGCCCGTGATCTTGCCGTCCGCATCGACGGTCGCGATGCTGGCGTCCTCGATGCCGAAGTGGCACTTCTGGTTCGCGCCGGAGGGCGTCACCGTGTAGGTCGGCTCCGTCACGGCGTTCACCGCCGCGCTGATGGGCTTCGGCGAGACCGTGATGCTCTCGGGCAGCAACGTCTTGCCGGGTTCCTCGTGAACGTCCACGGTGTTGACCGAGATGGTGAACTGCACGTCGCCCTTGCTGTTCGGGTCGCCCATGCCCATCTTGATGCCCGTGATGGTGCAGGTGCCCTCGAAATACTCGCCGTCCGGCTTCGTCCAGCGGTAGTTCGTCTTGCGGTGCTTCCCGATCTTGTGGGACAGCTTGTTGATGAAGTCCTGGCAGGGGTCACCGTAGCGGCGGTGCGCGGTGATCGCGATTGCCTCGGTCACCGCCGTCACGTCCGTCTCGGTGCTGCCGAGGTTGTGGTAATAGGTGTCGTCGCTCGTCGTCTCGTTCAGGGACGGGTCGCAATTGGTTGCGCCCACGAGCGCGTACGCCCACGTGCGGTACGTCTGGTCGGGCGTGATGTCGAGCTCGATCACGTGGTTGTAGTTGGGCGCGAAGTCAAGCGTCTGGGACATGGTTACATCCTTCCTTTGGTCGTTATGGTTGCCCTCATGCGGCACTCGTACACGTACGGGTAGCCTGGGTATTCGAGTTCTTGGGTCTCGGTGTACACCTCGCAGCTCGTGAACTCGTAAGAGCCGTTCTCGCTCCGCAGGTTCATGGTCGGAAGCAGCGCGGCGATGCGGTCGCACTCGTCGATGGCCCGCTCTTCGTCCTCGCGCGCCACGACCACCTGGAACAGGTAGGCGATTTGGCGCGCGCCGTCGAAGTAGTCGGCGGTCTTGGTCGATGGCACGCGCCTGATGGCGATGCCGCCTGCCTTGAGGTCTTCGAGCTTGCGGCAGCGCGCATCCTCGAAACCGGCCGCGCGCAGCTGCTTGGCTGCGACGTTCGCTAGGTCAATCACGTCTAGCCTCCTACCGTGACCTCGCCGCCCCCTGTGAGAAGCCCTGCGGCGAACTTCTTCCAGTTGGGCAGCTTCTCCTGCTTGGTCACCTCGCCCCAGTGCGGCGCGGCCTTTGGGTTCTTGGTCGTGCGCACGTGGTCAGCGTTGTAAACCTTCTTGGCATACGGCGTGTTCCAGACAAGCCGGCCGCCCTCGTAGTCGCTCGAAAGCGGCTCCGAATCGCGCAGCTGCCCTTCGTCGACGGGCACGTGCTCGCGCATATCGAGCGCCACGCGCTTGGCGAACGCCGCCTGCTTGGGCTTCATGGCCGCCTCGCCCAGCTTCCTCTCGACGCCATCGAGGTTGATGCTTTTAAGCGAGAAGTCAGTCATCGCACGTCCAGCTCCCAGTGATGCACGGCGCCGAACGGCTTGAGGGCGGCGCACGCCGCCACCGCGAAGACCTCGCCGCAGATGGTGACCTTAGAGCCCACGGGAACCTCGAACGCACCCGCAGAGTTTGCCGCATCTATCCACACGCGCCCCTTCGCCCCGTCCGCGAGGCGGTACTGGTTGGGGTTCAGCGTTTCGGCCCGCTCGAGCCTCACGTTGCAGATCGTCACGGGCGCCTGGAACTTGCCGCCGTAGTCGGCGGTCGTGTCGGGAACCTGCACGGTCATCGTCTCGGGCAGCAGGCGCAGCGGGATGGGGGCTAGCACGGCCATCACCGAATCCCCTGGTAAAGGAGGCCCGAGCCTGTCAGCTCGCTGCGGATGGCGCGCTCCATGTCCGAATCGTATGCGGTCTTGCCGTCTGCCGACATGCCGCCGCCGTACGAGAACGACCCGATCGTGAAGCTGCCGCCCGATGCGCCAGTGCCGCCCGTGGCGCCGTGGTCGGCGTCCACGTCAACGGCGGCGCATACGGCGTTCCTGTAGGCTTCCGCCTGCGCGTCGGTGTCCGGCACGTTGAAGCCGATGACCCGGCGCACTGCGGCCTTCGCGTGGGGCAGGGACGTTGAGAACGCCCCCGCCTCGCGCTTGCCTCCCCATGCCTGGTAGTCCGAATATGTCACTTCGGGCAGGGGCATGGCTTACTCCTTGGCGGCGTCAATGAGCGCCTTGAGCTCGGGGTTGGTGAGCTCGGGGTCTGCCTCGATGCCGAGCGCGACGCACTCTTCGAGCAGTTCGGCCTTGTTCATCCGTCCGCTCTTCTTGGCAGGCTTCTCGGTCTTGGCGGCCGACTTATCGACCTGGGTGTGGCCGATGCGGATGGCTCCTTGCACGATGGTCATCTTATTCATCCTCCAAAGTCAGGCCGGACAGGTCGAACGCGCGCTCCGTGGTGCGCGTGCCGTCGGAACCGACGACCTTGAAGACCTGGTCGTTCTTGTCGGTCACCTTGAAGACGCCGTTCATGTCATCGTCGAGCGCCACGAGGCCGCTGCCCTGCGACGGGTCGAGGCCGACCTTGAGCGAGACGTCGGAATCGACGGGCGCGCCGAACTTGAGGGCGATGAAGTTGCCAGGGCCCCAGTCGTTCGCGAGAGCGCCGGAGCTGACGTGCTTCAAGGTGCCACGGATGGAGCCGTCGCCCACGACGATATCGCTTTGCAGGTCGCTGACCGTGTGGCCCCAAAGCTGGGTCGCTCCGCTCTCGGGTGCCACGGTGAGGCCCTTGAGCAGGTTGGTCGAGGACTTGCCGAGCGCGAGCTGCGGCGCGCTCGCTGCGGCGCCGTTCGCGTACAGGCCCCACTGCTTGTTCAGCTGCACGAGGTTGCCGAATACCCAGCGCAACTGCGCGAGCCAACCGTCGCCCTGCGTGTGCTTGCCGGGCTCGAACAGGTAGCTGGCGGCGCGCTTGATGATGTACTTGATGGTGCTCTTGCCGCCGCCGATCGCGAGGAAGTCGCACTGCAACAGCTCGACGGGAACCTCGTAAATCTGGAAGCCGTCGTAGTTTCCAACCGTGTCGGTGATCGAGGTCTCGTTGCTGAACTGGCGGTCGATCGCGTCTTCCAGGTAGCCCAGCGCGGTCGAGGACATGTACAGCTCGCGGCCGTTGATGCCCTTGGCGTTGAACTGCGTGCGCGCCTTGCGGATTTCCGCCTTGATGTTGGACGGGGACAGCACCGTGGTGGCGCGGGTCTTCGCCTTGCCGACGGCGCTGGCGAAGAAGTACTTGTCGATGTACGGCGCGAGGACTACGCGCTCGTACTCCGAGACGATCTTCGTGGCCTCCGCAGCCGCCTCGTCGATGGTGTCGAGGGCGTCGGTGTAGAAGGTCTGCTCGTCATCGTGGTCGAGCGTGTAGATCGTGCGCTCGATGGTTGCAACGCCCTCGGACTTGAAGCGGTTGTACGGCTTCGGCTCGGGGTTCTCGCCGAAGTCGATGCTCGGCACGCTGATCTGGCGGCCGTTCACGAACTCGGCGGCGCCGTCGTTGTACTTCCCGGCGAACGTCGCGCCCATCAGCACCTCATCGATTGCCTCCGCGTACTCGATGGGGAACTCGTTGACTTGGTTAGGCATGATTTACTCCTTTGGCTTGAGCCCGGCGGCCTCGCGCGCCTTGCGGGTGCGCTCTTCGGCCGAATCGGGCGGGCCGGCCGGCTTCTTGCCAGTCGTGCCCTTCTTCTTCGGTTCTTCGTCTTCTCCGAACAGGTAAGGCTCGCCCTCTTTCAGCTTGACGGGGTCGTTGTCGTAGTCCTCCAACAGGGCTTTTGCGGCCTTGACGTTCTTGCACCCCAGCAGTTCGAGCTTATGGCTCACCTTCATGTCTGCGATGCTCGCCTTTGCGTCCTCGAGCTCCTTCTTGAGCTCGGCGCGGCCTTCCTCCGTCTTGGACTTCTCTTCCAGCTGCGCTTGGAGCTCCGCGATCTGCTTGTCCTTCTCAGCCATTTCGCGGTCGTGGCGCTCCTTGTTGATGCCGGGTTGGCCGTGGGAATCCTTCACGTCACCGCCGTCATCGCCTTGGGCCTGCTGCTGTTGCTGCTGGCCCTCGCCTTGCTGCTGGTCGTCGGCTGCGGCCTGCTGGCCCTCGCCCTCGCCTTGCTGCTTCTGGTCTTTGTTCTCGTCTGCCATTGCCTGTCCTTTCTCCCAGGTTTGTTCCCGAGGTGTCGCACGAAAAAGAAACCCCGCCGTGGCGGGGTGGGGAAGGTGGTGGTTTTCGGGGTCGGCTACAAGTCGCGCCAGTTCTCTATCGCGTGCGGGTGGTCGTCATCGTGCGCCATTTCGCGGTCGACCTCGCGCAGGATTGCGCGAACGTCATCAGGGCAGTCGGTCAGGTCTGCTTTGTACATGAACGGGAAGACCTGCGAGTACGACAGGCGGGAGGTCGCTTCTGCCTCCGGCGTTCCTATCATGTCGTATGTGGTAATCATAGCTGCTCCAATCGGCGTTTAAGCAGTGCATTCTCTGGCGCGTTGATCTTATCGCCGTGCGCCAGCAGCGTCTTGAGCACTTCCCTGGCCTGGTCGGACACGTCCCCATCATACAGCTCCGCAAACGCTTCCGCCACCATTTCGTGCGTGTTTGTCAGCGCGTAACCGCTCAAGCCGTTCTCTCGTGCTTTCTTCACGACTTCGGGCGGCGTGTGACCCTGCCTGCCCCATCTTCCCCAATCGACCGTCGCACCGTCTGCGGCCTCGTCCCTGAAACGCCGCAGCAAGAGGTCGAGGTAATGGTCGCACACGCTCTGCCCGTTCGCGCTGTCAAGGATGTTGTGCGCGTAGTGGCCCATCTCGTGATTGACCACGCCGAATCGGTTCTTGTTCGACCACCAGCCGACCTCGTAGTTCTCTTTCTGCATCTTAGCCATCTTCTTCCCCGCATTCTTCCCCTTGATGCCCTTGGTGAAGAACAACCCGTTCCACGATGGGTTGTATGCGGCCACTGTGTTGGGGTTGTTGCGGAAGCTGGGCTGGTATCTGATATCGCGCAGGTTGACGCGCCCGGTGACCTGCTTGACCTCGTACAGCCCCTCGTTGATTAGGTTGGAGCCGTCGACACCTATTCTGCCGAACATGGTGCCGCTGCGGTCGATGCCGAACTCCGCCTCCGCGAAGTCGAGGGCTTCGTCAACCGTCGTGGCAGGCGTGAACGGCTTCATCGCGTGCGTGCCCTTCTGCGCTTTCGCCGTACCGTCCACCTTGCCCTTCAAGCGGGCGAAGAAGCCGCCCTGCTGCGAAGAGGTGAGGCAGGGGAAGCTCTGCGCCGTCATGCCCTCGTCCTTGAGCATTTCGACTATCTGGGCCCGCGCCGCCGTCTTCGACAGCCCTGCATCTTGCAGCCGCTTCTTCACCGACGGCATCGCGAGGTAGTCGTCCAGCTTCCGCCCGGAGGCACCCGGAACCTTGACCCTCGGCATGTCGCCGGCCCACTCGCGGCGCGGAGAGCGTTGCAGCACGTCCACCTTGCCCTTGGCGTTGGCTTTGTCGATAAAATCGCGCATGTCTGCCTGCTGGCGTTGTAGCCGACGCTTGAGCGCGTTGGCGTCGGCTTGCGCCTCAAGCGACCCGGTCTTCTGGTATTCCAGCTCGCAGCCGCGCAGCTCTCGCTTGGTCTTGCGGATGGCGCGTTCCTTCTCGCGCTGCTTCTGGGTGAGCTCGTACACCTCCGTGTTATCCAAGCCGCTGGGGTGCTCGGGGTTGGGCTTGTAGGTGCGTTCCATGCCTGGGATGTACGGGCCGTGGGAGTGACGGCAGTTGGCGCCGTAGATGCCGTCGGCCAGGTCACCGTAATGGCAGGCGGTGCGGAAGTCCTGGTACACCTTGCCGCCCACGACCTTGACGCCGCTGCGCGAGTAGACGCGCCCCTCCCATGCCTGGTGGCTCGGGCGCGCGCCATCGTGGCTCGACACTTCTACGAACTCGATGCCTGCCGCGTCCATGATCTGCTCGGTGCGCCTTGCGCCGTCCTGCGCCAGCTGCGTGCGAACGTGGCGGCGCACGGCAACGTCCACGCGGTTTGCGACGGTCGGCTGTCCCGTCGTGGGGCTGATGTACTGCACGATGCTGATGCCCTTGCCCTCTAGCTCGCGCACCGCCTTGTGCAACGCTTTCTCCGTCGTCATGACCCCGGCGTTGACGTTCACGACCGCTCGCGTGGATGCCTCGATGAACGCGGACTTCGCGCCCTCAACCATGCCGAGGTTATGGCGCGACAGTATGCCCTCGATGCCCTCAACGGTGGCGGCCATCTGCCTGTTGGTAATGCCGTCGAGTTCCACGCCAAGGCCGCGCTTGACGTACGCGAGGTCGCGCGCGTCGGACTTCCCGAGGATTTCGCGCACCTCTTGGCGCACGGCGGCGTCTATCTCCGCCTCGTGGTCGTCGATGATCTTGGAGAGCTGCGGGGTGGAAGACTGGGCCAGCAGCAGGATGGCGGTCTGCGAACGCTGCCCGGTGATATCGCCGTCGATTAGCTTGGCGGTGAGGTAGTCGAGCATTTCGGCCTCGACCTGCGTGTACGAGGCTGCTACCAGCTCGCCTGCCTTGTCGAGGTCGCTGGGGGTCAGCATGGCTTAGAATCCCAACTCGGGCGGCTCTTCGGGCGCCTGCGCCGCAACGGCTTCCATCGCTTCCTCTTTGCTCATGCCGTAGAACTCGACCAGGTACTTCCACACTGGCACGACCCCGGCGGCTATCTCGGCGAGCATCATGTTCTTCTTGGCTGCGGTGTCCTCGATGATCGAATCGTCGAACTTGACCACGACGGCGCCGAACTCTTCCTCGATCTGCGCCCCGCAGTGAATCCGCGCGCACGTGAGCAGCGCGGTGAGCACTTGGGAAATGGCAGACCCCAGCGCGTTCTCGTGCTTCTTGACGTTGCGCATCATCTGCGAGTTGTCCGCACTCACCTCCGTGGCGGTCTTCAAGCCGCCGGCCTTGTCGAGCGTGAAGTAGTCCTGCCCGAAGCCCATCTGGTCGCCGTACTCCGCGAGGGCCGTGTCGAGGGCCTTCACGAGCGGGTCGATGCGAATGTCGGGGCTGTACACCTCGTAGAAGTCGGACGAGCTGCTGCCGTACACCTTGCGCACCTTCTGGTCATCGCCCTGCACGGGGATGGCGCGCCCGTTCTCGTCGCGCACGTCGATCAGCGCCTCGTCGAGGAACACCATGACCTTCGTGAGGTCTACCTCCTGGAAGATGGCGTCCCAGGCGATATCCACCGCCTTGATGGTGTCGATGCCGTCGTGGAACACGCTCTGCCCGTAGGGTGACTGGTCTGCCACGATGTTCTTGATGCCGGGGCGCACGATGCCGAAGGTGGGGGTCGCGCATCCAGTGTCGAACTCTTCGAGCACGTCGTACTCTTCGGGGTTCACCTTCTTGGCGTCGATGAACATGGCGGTCTCGATGACGTAGGTGCCGCCGCCCTCGCCGCTCTCGTCGGGTTCGCTCAAGCGGTGGATTTGAAGCTGGTCGGCAGGCTTGCCCTTCAAGACGATGCGGGTGACGAACGCGCACTCCGTTACGCCGTCCATGTCCCAGGAAAGCGGCACGATCATGCGCGCGTCGTAGGTGCGCAGCTTGATGCTCGTGCCGTCATCGTCTACGTCGAACCACAACGCCCACGCGCCCGTGCCGATCGCGAAAGCGGTCTCGACCATTTCCTGGCCGTTCACCCAGAACGATGTGCGCTCCAAGTAGTCCTCGAGCCATTCGTTCGCATTGCTGCCGTCGGTAGCGACCTCGGTTTCCTCGTCGAGCAGCAGGCTGGCCCACTCGCGGCAGGCGCGGCGCGCGGGTTTCAGGGACATGCGCTTGCGCGCTTTCCTGGCCTTGCCGCTCTTGTACTCGATGTTGTAGAAGTCCTTTGCATCGCCGTCGTGCTCTACGTCGGACGTATACCACCGATACCATTGCGTGATGGCCGAGGTCATGGACGTGCTTACCTCGTACCCCCGCGCCTTGATGTAGTCGAGGACATGGGATGGGATGCTGAACTCGTCGATAGCCATGGGCGTGCCTTTCTAACGTTGCGGCTATGATGCTTCCCGTGTCGCTTTGCCCTTGCCCTTGCGGTAGGCGCTGCGGCTCCTTGCCTCGTTCATGAATGCGTAGCGCGTCGCGTCAACCCAGTGGTCGTTGCCGTCTGCCACCGTGTTCAACACCTCGCCGTCGCGGTTGACCTCGTGCTGCATTTCCCGCACCTCCTTCGCGAGGTGGGGGCAGCGGTTCGGGTCGATGACCCAGTGGCACGATTGCAGGAACTTGTACGAGGCGTCGCGCATGTTGCCCTTCTTGGCCGCCCTGGCGTTCGCGCCTGCGTCGCGCTGCTGCGCTATCGTCGTTGGGTCTGCATCGTCGGACAGCACGGGGATGTGGTGGTAGACGGGCTTGTCCCCCGGCTTGTCGGGGTAGGTGAGGGCGGCGATGATGCGCTCCGCCTGCTTGTCGGGCGTGACCTTGTTGCCTCCCAGCTCCTTGAAGGTGAGGATGGTGTTCTTGCCCGGTTGCCACTCCGATGCGGTGACGGCCCACGGGTCTGGGTACCAGCCGAAGTCCTGACCCCATCGCGGGTTGTCAAACTTTGCGATCTCGTCGTCGGTGATCTCCCTGAACTCTACGTTGTCGAAGACCTCGGTGCCGTCGCCAACCTCGTCGCCCATGTACTCGTGGGCGTGCGCCTTGGGGTCTGCCTCTTTCAGCTCTTCGGCGTCTGCGAGGAAGTCGGGGCCAAGCCATTCGGGCGGGACGTTGACATAGCACGAGTCGAACACTGGCAGGCCCTTGGCCTTGCGCTTCTGCATCTCCACGTTGACCCAGCTGCGTTTAGACCTCGGCGGGTTGAACGTGTAGAGGCGCACGCACCCATCGCCGCCGCGCGCCGCCGTCTGGTTCACCTTGCGGATTTCGGCGGTTCCCCTGAACATGTCGGCTTCCTCGTACCACACGATGCCGATGCTACCGAAGGGCGGGGTGGTCGACTTGATCTTGTTGGCGTTGTCGCAACCCCTGAACATGACCAGCTGCCCGGTCGATCTCTTGCGGATGCGGAACGTGGTGTCGGGCGTGTCGTACTCGTCCACCAGCCCAAGCTGGTTGATGGCCCAGACTATCTGGGCGTACACCGCCTCGCGGATGGCGCCCTTGTACTTCATCAGGACGAGGGCGTGCTTGTCCGGGTTCTTCTCGATGTAGTTGATGACTTCGAGCGATGCCCAGGATGATTTGGTCGAGCCG
>CAZUXV010000029.1:0-21397 GCA_964624445.1 uncultured Oscillospiraceae bacterium
AAGCCCTCTTGATTGCTTGATTCGTATTTTGTCTAACTTTTGGGGGTCACTTCAAAAGAGGTGATCAGGCCATTTTTTCGCCCATTTGGGTGCCGCCGAGAATGTGAAAATGAAGGTGCGGTACGGACTGACATGCATGGGGACCGCAGTTGGAAACCACTCTGTAACCGTCTGAAAGTTTTTCCTGTGCAGCAATTACTGATATGGCCCGAAGGCATTCCGCCAATTCACGGTCGTTCGCTTTGTCTGTATCGCTCAGGGATGCAAAATGATGTTTGGGAATAACAAGGACATGTACAGGCGCCTGGGGATTAATGTCACGGAAGGCATAGACATAATCATTTTCATACACTTTGGCAGACGGGATTTCTCCGTTCATGATTTTGCAGAAGATACAGTTTTCCATAAGTTAAGACATCCTTTCTTTTTACTGTTGTATTATTTCGCCGCGCATAATGCGGTGATCAGCTTTCAGAAGTCTGACTCTGACGGGACTGCCAGACCGGCACTGATCTTCTTCACGGAGTCTGACACGGATGTATTCCGGCGTATAACCTTCCCAGCACCCTCCGGCTATTTCTTCCGGAATGATTGTGGTTTCAAGCCCCTCCCATGTATGGAGATACGCCTGCGACATTTCCCGGCCCAAAGCAATCAGTTCCCGGGCACGGCGTTCCTTTTCTGCGAAAGTCAACTGGCCGGGCATCGACGCGGCGGGAGTATCAGGACGTGACGAATAGGGAAAAACGTGGATCCGCGCGAACCCGACCTTTCTGATCATCTGCTTTGTCTCTTCAAACTCATGAACGGTTTCACCGGGAAAACCTGTAAGGATATCCGTTGTGAATGCCGCATGCGGGAATTCCCTGCGAAGGTTTTCTATCCCTCGAAGATACTGGGTTGAATTATACCGACGGCGCATTCTTGCCAGTACGGTATTACTGCCGGACTGGAGCGCAAGATGGAATTGAGGACATATTTTGTCAGCTTTGCGCAGTTCAGCCGCAAACTCGGGAGTGGCAACGGTTGGCTCCAGCGATCCCAGACGGATCCGAAGGATACCTTCAGTTTCCTGGAGTGTTCGGATCACGTCAAGCAGAGAAAGACGAGGGTTAAAATCGATTCCGTAAGAACAGAGATGTATACCGGTCAGAACAATTTCACAGAAACCGGCATCTCGCAGGCGCAGAATTTCTTTCCGGATGTCCTCAAGCGGTCTGGAACGAACCGGTCCGCGTACGGCCGGAATGATACAGTAGGAGCAATGATTGCTGCAGCCTTCCTGAATTTTCAGTACTGCACGGGTGTGTTCGTTCATGGAACTTACTGAAAGGCATTCAAAAGGCTGATCGTCATGAAGCGGTGTAACAGCAGAAACGGAGGAACCGGATTGCTGGACTTTTCGAAGCAGCGTAACAACCTCTGCGCGGCGCTGCGTCCCGATAATCAGATCGGCCCCCATGGAAAGCAGTTCATCTCCACGCTGTTGAGCCATGCATCCGCATACAATCAGCAAGGAGGCGGAATGTTCTCTTTTGATTTTCCGGATCAGCTGAAGAGACTTCTTGTCTCCGGTACCGGTCACCGTACATGTATTTACAAGATAGACATCAGCCGGCTGATCAACAGAAACGATTTGAAAACCTTCCCGAAGGAACAGTTCCAGCATCGCCTGAGTGTCATACTGATTCACTTTACATCCCAGCGTATGTGCAGCAATCGTAGGCATTTCTACTCCATTTCTCCATACAGACTCATCATGGCTGAAACAGCCGCAAGGCCGGCTGTTTCTGTCCGCAGGATCCGTTTTCCGAGTGTAACGGGGATAAAACCGATTGATCTGAGCAGGTCGATTTCAGTTTTTTCGATTCCGCCTTCCGGCCCGATCAGGATTCCAAGAGAGGAAATCTCAGGAGAATTGCTTCGAAAAGCGAGCGGACCGAAACCGGCGGTTTCTTCCCAGGGAACAATGTTCTTTTCCGGAAAAGGAACAATACTGCTGAGGCCGTTTATGGAAACCGGAGCGAAGACTTCTGGAACAATACAGCGTCCGGCCTGTTTTCCGGCTTCGCGTGCGATCTTTTGCCAACGTTCTGTTTTTCGTAACATATCCTTCGGATCCGGACGGACAACACACCGGTTCATCAATACCGGAACAATTCTGTTGACTCCGAGTTCCGTGGCCTTCTGTACGATCAGGTCCATTTTGTCTGCTTTCGGAAGCCCCTGGAACAATGTTACGGAAAGAGAAGGCTCAGTGGAAGGCAGCAGAGATATACGCCTTGCGATAACTTCCTGCTTATCAGTCTGTTCAATGACTGCTTCCATGCGGGAATGATTCAAAACGGCTTCAATATGATGACCCGGTTTCAGTCGGAGCACGGTCAGCGCATGCCGGGCGTCTTCAGGCGTCAGTACGATTACGTCCGGCGTGCTGCGGTCCGGATCAGCATAAAACCTGTGCATCAGCAATTCCTCCTGGAAAGAAAAGCCGTCCATTCGCCTTTTGTAACCTTCTGCATAATTTCATAACCGGCAGTCTTCAAAGCAAGAGCCACTTCGTCACTTCTTTGTGAAACGATCCCGCTGCAGATAAACAATCCTCCGGGACGGATATGCTTCATGAGCGGAGAAGCAAATGAAATAATAACGTCAGAAATGATATTTGCCACGCATATATCGCACAGATCCGTTACACGGTCCAGCAGATTTCCCTGCTGAACGGATACAATTTGTCCGACATGATTATGATCAACGTTTTCCTGTGCTACTTTTACCGCATCAGGATCAATATCGACAGCCAGGACATGGCCGGCGCCGAGGAGTGCCGCTCCGATTGCGAGGATTCCGCTTCCTGTACCGACATCGATAACATCTTCGCCGCCGTGAATAACGTTTTCAAGAAGGGAAAGACACATCCCGGTGGTTTCATGTGTACCGCTTCCAAAGGCCATGCCGGGATCAATCTCAATAATGAGATCGTCCGCATCCGGTGTGAACGGTTCCCAGGTGGGTTTGATCACAAGACGCGTTCCTGCATGAAAAGGTTTAAAATACTTTTTCCATATATCTGTCCAGGCCTGATCATTGACAGAACGGGTGTCCAGATGAAGGGTTCCGAAGTCTGCGGATTCCGAATGCTTTGAGGAAAGTTCCTCCAGCCTGCTCCGGACAGAATCAAGAAGAGCGGGAAGGGCAGGACCTTCTTCAAACCAGGCATGTACGAGTACATCCGCAGGCATGCTTTCGAGAAGCGCGGGATCAATGATTTCCCAGATCCCGTGGGGTTGATCGGGATCGGGAATATCAGCCCTGTCTTCAATCATTGTTCCGGCTGCACCGCAATCCATGAAAATGCCTGAAACACTGTCAGAACCTTCCGTGGTCGTATGGACAATCAGTTCCACCCAATCCATAACAATACTCCTTTCAACACTCAGGGAGAAAAGCTTTCGATTCCGCGGAGAAGCTCATATTCACGTACATCCCTGCATGTTGTATACATGCTTCGCGTAATGACAAAACCGGTTCTGAAACAGAGACAGATGAAAGGACAATCTTCAGCGAAAAGGGACTGTATTTCCATCAGTTTCTGTCTGTAACCTTCCTGGGACACTTCTTTTCGAAGTTCTTTACAGAGCGTTGTCATCCGGTCGCTCTTGTATCTGACATAATTACCGGAATTTCCTTTCATCAGCAGAAAACCTGGATCGGGACAGACGTCCAGGGAAAAGGAAACAAGCGCCAGGTCGAACGAACCGGCTGACAACTTTTCCTTGACATTTGCATATGTCATCGGTTCAATCCGGCATTCAATCCCTACCTGGGCAAGCTGTTCGGCAATCAGGTTGGCTGTTTCCAGACGTACATCATTGTCCGGTTCTTCGTACACATAAAAGCGGAGGCTCAGGTCTCTTTGCTTACCTTCAGACGTGACACGGTCCAGCACACCGTTTTCGTCGGAATCTTCCCATCCGGCCTCTTCCAGGAGCCTTCTGGCTTCATCGAGATTGATCGTAAACTGTGAATCCAGACTGTCGTTGTACATCCATGTACCGGGGTAAAAGGGGAAATTGGTCAGGACAGCCATTCCGGAATAAATACTGTTGATGATCTTCTGCCGATCAATCACATAGCGGATCGCCCTGCGAACCTCAGGCGTCAGCTCGCTGGCCTGATTGTTGGTGAGAAGACATTCGAGCTGGCTGGTACGATAACCCATAGAAACGGAAATTGTGCCCGTTTTGTATTGGGCGCCGGCAATCGATCGTGTAAAGATCGCATCTACACGGTTGTACTCATAACTGTCTATGACGTCTCTCGGAGAATCATGAAATGAAATCATGATCTGCTGGACATAAGGCTGCAGTTTCCACCAGTTAGCATTTGCCTGCAGCGTCATGTAGTCGCCGGCAGAAAAATTCGTGACGGTATAGGGTCCGCTGCCAACAGGGAAATCAGCTGCAACCTGAGCAGCAGGAACAATCGGGAAAGTCATCTCATAAAGCAGGCCGAAACAGGTCCTGGTAGGGGATTTATCAGATTTGGATGAAGTGGCAGTTACGACTACAGTATAATCATCTTTTGCGGAAATATTGCTTACAAAATACTTCAGATTGCTGTAGAAACCGTGATCAGTTATGTTTTCATCCTGTGCTTTTTCAAGAATGTAGTTTGCTGAAGCGACAACATCAGCGGCGGTCAAAGGCGTTCCGTCAGAGAAACGGACATCATGCCGGAGGTGGAAAGTCCAGTATTTTCCGGCAGAACTTTCTTCCCAGCTTTCAGCAATGCAACCCTGAGGCCGGTAATCATCATCAATGAAAAGAAGACCCTCATAAATCTGCCGATAAACAGACAGCATATCTCTTTCCAAGGGCTCAAAAGGACGAACCGTTAAAGTCTTTGTGCTTTGAATTCCAATGGTGATGCTGGTTCCGATCTGTTCGGCAAAAGAATAATTATTCGGAAACAGCAGGATCATCAAGAGGAGAAACGAGATCACTCTGATCAAAATATTTCGCCTTATAAATTCCATAATCTCTTGTTACTCTCCCTGCGTATAGTTTTGTTGGGCCTTCAGGCAGACTGCTCAGATTCAGCGTGAGGCCGTCACTGCTGTATGCCGGGTTGGACAACCAGGAAGAGATCTCTCCCTGACCGGCATGGTATGCACATACAACACATAACGGGTCACCGTTGAACAATGTGCTGAGATAATTCAGATACCAGCATCCGAAGCGGATGTTTGTATCAGGATCATACAGCTGATCAAGACGATAATCATCCATGCGCAGTTTATGGGCGATCCATTCAGCAGTATCGGGCATAACCTGCATCAGGCCCCGGGCGCCGACCGAAGATTCAGCAGCAGGCCGGAAAGAACTTTCGTTCATAATGACAGAAGCAATCAGGGAAGGCGCCAGATTGTATTCTGCAGCGATAGACGTGATTGAATCCCTGTACATTAAAGGATACTGTTCATCGATTGTACGCTGCTCTGCAGCGTGTGTTTCACGCCTTCTGGCCAGATAAGCGTTCATCAGCATCTGAACCGTAAAAGATACAGCAAGCAGGAACGCAAGGCTTATCAGTGAGATCCTGACCCATCCCGGCAATGTCCAGGATGATTTCCTGTCTGATTGCTTTTTTCGCGCGGAATCCGGTCGGTCAAAGCCCATGTCCGGGACAGTAAACGGAACAGGAGACGACAGGGAACGCTGACCGGATTCATTGCGTGACGGTGCAGAATCCTGCATGGGAAAAGAACCGACATTTCTGCGACGGCGGGAAATGGAATGAATGCGCGAAAGCTCGACATTCAGCTGATCTTCAACCTGCTGGAGCGTATCTTCCACCGGACCTGAATTGTCAATTACGACAGCAGATCGATTTGCTTTCTCATCGGAAGACATGACTGCCCGAATCCGGCTCATCGCTTCATCCCGGGAATACCCGTCGCGTTCCATCAGACGTTGAAGCTGAAGATCTTCCGGAAGCCAGACACACCAGACCGAATCACAGTACTGATCATATCCTTTTTCGAACAGAAGCGGGAAATCCAGGAAACAAAGCACAGCGCCCGAAGACCTGATCTCTTCAATCCTTTTCAGCGTCAGAGATTTAAGATGAGGAGCCATGATCCGGTCAAGCCGATCACGGGCCAGCGGCTCGGAAAATACGAGACGGCCCATTTCCCTGCGGTTCAGGGATCCGTTCGGAAGGAGATAGTGATCACCGAAAACAGCCTGGATATCATTCATCGCCATACCGCCCGGTCCGGTGAGCTCCCTGGAAAGCATATCTCCGTCTATGACCGGATATCCTTTACGGATCAATTCCCGGCTAACGGTTGATTTGCCACACGCGATGCTTCCCGTGATGCCGATCAGGCGCATGTTGTTCTTTTCCTTTCCGAAACGTAAAAGCGGCACGGCATTGCGATACAAGCCGTGCCGGGACAGATAACAATCAGATCCTGGTTGAAAGCAGTTTCTTTTTCAGTTCGGCTTCCATGGAGTACAGCGTTTTTTCCGCTTCGATCCGTTTTGCATGACCCTGGGACTGAATTTCCATCACTTCATTGATGGTATCGATCAGATCCTGATTTGTCTGGATCAGTGTTTCGATATCAATGATGCCGCGCTCGGCTTCTTTGGCGGTCTGGATCGTACCGACTTTCAAAGCCTGGGCATTTTGCTTGAGCAGCTCATTTGTCATATCGGTTACGGCAGTCTGCGCTTTAAGCGCTTCCTGGGAATGATGCATACCGAGCGCAAGCACCATCTGGCTCTTCCACAGGGGAAGCGTATTGGAAAGGGTAGACTGAATACGTTCAACCAGCAGACTGTCATTATTCTGAAGGAGCCTGATCTGCGGCGCCATCTGAATCGCAACCTGACGGGTCAGCTTGAGATCGTACAGTTTCTTTTCAAAACGGTCGCACTGCGCTGCGAGATCGTTGGCTTTCTGAGCGTCCATAGCGTCGCCGCTGGCAGCCGCTTTGTCAAGCAGCTCTTTCAGTTCGGTCTCCCGAATCTGTTTGAGCTTTTTGTCCCCGGCAATAATGTACAGCGTCAGCTGATGGAAATAATCGCTGTTCTGGTCGTACAGACGGTCGAACATAGCGACATCCTTGAGCAGCTGCGCCTGATATCCTTCAAGGGATGAAGCGATGTTTTCAACATTGACGGACACTTTGTTATAGCGGGCCTGCATACGGACAATCTTGTCCTCTGCTTTGCCAAAAATCTTCGCGAGGCCCTTGGGTTCCTCCGTGTCTTTTTTGAATCCTTTCAGTTCGGAGACAAGATTGACCAGCATATTGCCGACTTCGCCGGTTTCCTGCGTTTTAACGGCGTCAAGCGCAGTCTGGGAAAAATCAGCGATCTTCTTTTGCGCATCGGCGCCGAAGAGAAGGACATGATCAGGATTGCCGACGTCCACTTTGCTGATGAATTCATCAATCGCTTTTCTTTCGGCGTCAGTCAGCTGGCTTTCATCAAGACCGGGAGCCTGTTCTTCAACCGGGGCAGCGGTCTGCTGAATGCTCTCGGCGGCAGAAGTTTCAGGTTCCGGAACTGGAGCACTGGGAGCAAGGGAAAGCTGAGGCATAGGATTGGATTCTGACATGTTCTTTTCCTCCTTAATAAGGTTCGATAAAAATGGTTATTCCTGCTGAATAGACGATTCTGTGCCCGTTGCTGCTTCTTCGGACGATGATTCAATCGGAAAATTCATAACAGGGGCAGAAGAGTATCTCATCTGAGCTTCGGCAGCCGTTCGCGCATTTTCCACGATTTCGTTCTCGGTAAAACCGTCTCTTTTAAGCATCTGCTCCAGGACGTCAATATCTGTGGAGATATCGAGCATATTTTCCCGATGCAGATTGTCAATCTGCTTCTGGCAGGCAGTCAGGATCAGGTTCATACCGTGAACGGTTGTTTCCCTGGCCTCTTTCATTTCACCGTATGAAACGCCGCGCTGCTGCATTGTACGGTAGTTTGCAAGCATCTTCAGTGTTGTTGGTAAATAATAGTTCATGAATTTCCGGACCTGAGGGGCTTTGGAAGGGGTTTCGGAAACAGTCCGGAAGATCTGCTCACATTTGATGCTGAGGTTGTTCATCTGCTCGGTCAGTTCCTGATCCGGGATCGCTGCATTTTCTTTTTTAATGGTAGCGATCATATCCTGACCGGTCGTGATCACCTGATCGGCGATTTTATCGCCGGTAAGAGGGATGCGGTTTGCATCTGCGCGCTTTTTTTCTTCTGCCTGAGCAGCAAGCTGCCGGGCCTGTTCTTCCGCCTGCTTGCGGGCGTTCGCCTCTTCAACGGCCTGTCTTTCACGAT
The DNA here is from genome assembly GCA_964624445.1 of uncultured Oscillospiraceae bacterium. Lineage (GTDB taxonomy): Bacteria > Bacillota > Clostridia > Christensenellales > Aristaeellaceae > Aristaeella. The sequence continues at coordinate 8,352 of CAZUXV010000029.1, forward strand.
CGCGACGGTTATGGGTGGTTGTATCAAGCCCGCTGCCCATGATACTCGTAATCTTGCCGATTCCGAGACCGAGGAGAACACCGGCGATAATACCTCCGAAAGAAAAACCGCTCAGGGATGAAAGAATAAGAAGTGTAATGATGAACCCGGCTCCGCCGGATTTTTTATTGCTGTTGGGATTCTTGCTGCTCACTTACGTCTCTGACTCCTTGCCTGTAAATCGACAAATATTATATCACATCAAACATGTAAAAGAAAGAAAAAACCGATTAAAAAACGCTAAGAAATCGCAGTGGACAAATCATGATACAAGCGAAATTATTCCTTTTGCCACAGATCATAATGGTCCTGCTGAAGGGCGTGAAGAAACCGCTCATTCGCATCAGGATAAATCTGTCTCAGGCGGCGCATCAGATCTTTCATTTCCGCCCGCCGGGTCTCGCCGTTTGCGGGGCATGGCGATGTAACAACGGGCAGTTCCAGCAGGCGTGTCATATGCTTTACATGGCTTTCAGGAAGATATATCAGGGGCCTGATCACAGTGATACCGGTTCGGCTCATCGCAGTTCTGGGATGAAACGTATGGAACCGACCTTCATAAAAGAGAGACATCAACAGCGTTTCGATTGCATCCTCCCGATGATGACCGAGTGCGAGTTTGTTGAATCCTTTCTCAACACACGTATTGGCCAGAACGGCTCTGCGCATTTTGGAACACAGGGCGCATGGGTTTTTCTCCCTGCGGTAATCAAAAATGATTTTACCAATCTCTGTTTCCCGTATGAGATATTCGATCTCCAACTGATCACAAAGGGATTTGACTGGTGACAGATCAAACGGTTCCAGACCCATCGTAACCGTTACGGCCAGCAAAGAAAAATCTTTATGGGAAAATTTCCGGTAGAGACTGAGAGCATGAAGCAGGAGAAGTGAATCTTTGCCGCCGGAGACACCGATAACAATCCTGTCACCGGGATCAATCATCCTGAAATCCTGATCAGCCTTTCGCAGACAGCCAAGCGTTTTCTTCATAAGCAGACCATTATTCCTCCTTTATCCGAATACTGTCGTGCTGAGTATGGCAAAGGAAGATTGTTTTATAAGTGTGACAAAGTGCCCGATAGGCTTTTGTTGCGGCAGTGGATGAACGGAAAACTCCGAAAACAGCACTTCCGCTTCCTGTCATACAGGAAAAAACAGCCCCCTGTGACAACAGATTTTCACATGCATGCACGATTTCCGGACGAAGGGATTCCGATACAGGCTGAAGCACGTTGCCAAGATGATTGCAGAGGCTGATAAGTTCTCCTGTTTCAAGCGCAAACAGCGCCTTTTCCGTATCGGGTCGCCGTGAAGGTTCATTCCTGTGCCAAAGACTGAATACCTGTGTGGTGCTTAACCCGGGACAGGGTTGAATCACAACGAGCCAATAATTATATTTACAATCATGATTTTCAAGCACTTCGCCGATTCCGCGTGTTCTGGTTAAACCTCCCCGAACAAAAAAAGGGACATCAGCACCAAGCGAAAGGCCGATTTTTTCCAGTTCTGAAGACGAAAGATTTGTTTTCCAAAGACGATTCAGACCAATGAGCACGGCTGAAGCATCGGTGCTCCCGCCGCCCATACCGGCACCGATCGGAATATTTTTGTGCACATGGATCTGAGCGCCTCCGGAATACCCGGTCATGTTTTTCAGGGCCAGTGCCGCACGGTAGGCAAGATTTGTTGCATCGGCACGGGAGGGGGGCCATCCGCCGGTCGTAATGCCCAGGAAAGAAGAAGGCGTAAGCGTGATCTCATCTGAGAGCGATACAGGCTGCATAATCATATCCATCAGATGATAGCCGTCATCTCTCAATCCGGTTATATCAAGCGACCAGTTGATCTTGGCATATGCTTCAAGAATCATGATTTCCTCCGTCCAAACTGATAAGAGCATGATACAGCCGCAAAGAAGAAAACGCAAGAACCGCCTTCAGACGGAGGGTGAAGGCCGCTGACTTGCAAACCAAGGATTTCAGATGTAAACTGAATCTATCATCAGAAAGGAGTCAGAACAGGGTGAACAGTCATACGCTGGTTTTTATCAATCTTCTGGCTATCGCGAAATACGATCATATGCCTGATTATCCCATCCAGTTCATGACAGTCGGGAAACTCAGTTACGCCAATCCGAATGAGGCGCTGCTTCAATATGTGGAATCCCAGCAGGATGAAGAAACAGGAGAGATCTTAAAATCGGATATCTCCCTGTCCCTTCGTGACGGAAGGATCACGATGGAACGAAAAGGGGAATTTGCCAACACAATGGTCTTTTCAAAGGGACAGCGATTCGAAGGAGTGTATCATACACCTTACGGCGAAATGGACATGGCTGTTTTTACAAAAGAAGCGGACTGTAAATTCGGCATTTCGGAAGGGAATATCCATCTGAAATACCAGCTCAATATTCAGGGAAACTATGCATCCACCAATGAGCTCCACCTGGAATATAAGGCGGAAAAAAGCAAAAGGAGCGGGGAAAAGGAGAACTGAATCATGAAGATTACTGTCGTGGGAGCAGGCACATGGGGTACGGCGCTCGGAAGGATTCTCGCGATGAAAGGGCTGGATGTCTGTATCTGGAGCCGGTTTCAGAAAGAAATTGATCTTCTGAGCAGCACCAGAAAACATCCGAATCTTGCCGGCGCGGTGATTCCCGATTCTGTTTCCTTTACATCCGAAATCAGCACTGCGGCCTCAGAAGCGGATTATCTGATCATGGTTGTCCCGTCTGTTTATACAAGAGACACAATGAAAGACTTTGCCCCGCATATCGAGCAGCAGACGATCCTGATCAGTGCCGCCAAGGGAATTGAAAGTACGACACTGATGACGCTATCAGAAGTGATCAGCGACGAACTGGATCAGGCCGGAAAAAAGAATACGGTCGTCGCACTCAGCGGACCGACTCATGCGGAAGAAGTGGCAAGAGATCTGCCGACTCTGATTGTCTGCGCCTGCGAAGATACTGATGCAGCTGTCAAAGTTCAGCAACTGTTTGACGGCACGTGCATAAGACCGTATGTGAATCCCGACGCCCGCGGCGTGCAGATCTGCGGTGCACTGAAAAATGTTGAAGCGCTCGCGGTCGGTATTGCAAGGGGACTCGGATACGGTGACAATACATGCGCTGCGATGATTACCAGAGGGATGGAAGAAATCAGGCGTCTCGGTCTGGCAATGGGCTGCAGAGAAAAAACGTTTTTCGGTCTGGCCGGAATCGGTGACCTGATCGTCACGGCAACCAGTCAGCATTCCAGAAACAACCGGGCCGGATACCTGATCGGACAAGGTAAAACTGTCGAAGAAGCAGTCAGGGAAATCGGTATGGTTGTGGAGGGAATGAATGCGCTGCCTGCTGCGATTGCTTTGTGTGAAAAGTTTCATATGGATATGCCTCTGATTAACGCTGTACGCTCGGTTGTCATTGATCATGCGCAGCCTTCTGACGTTGTCAGGAAACTGATGAACAGAAGTCTCAAGACAGAATAATATACAGGCAGGGATATCAATATGCAGATTTTGATGAATGACGGATGGTCTTTTGTAAAACTTCCTTCCGGCAGTGTGTTTGCTGATGGCGATCATGCCGGTTTCAATCCTGTGGATCTGCCCCATGACTGGCTGATCTGGCAAGAGGATGATCTCTATCAGAGCGCAGACGCATGGTACAGGCGTACAATCGAACTGCCGGCAGGACATGAACCGAATGTATTCATCCGATTTGACGGTGTCTATATGGATTGCGATGTTTTTCTGAACGGTGAATTGTTATACTCACATCCTTACGGATATACCGCTTTCGACGTTCCGCTGACAGGAAGAATCAGAAAAGGGAAGAATCAGCTGACAGTTCATATCCGGCATCAAAGCCCCAATTCCAGATGGTATTCCGGGAGCGGGATCTTCCGGGATGTGTTTCTGGTCATGCTGCCTGACAACTATATGATACCGGACAGCCTCTATCTTGCTGAAAAACAGGCAGGGGATAACTGGGAACTTGATGTTGCCGTAAAAACGGCAGGAAATACGGAACAGCGCTTCTTCTGTTCGGTCAAGGACCGGGAAGGACGGCTGGTCACCGAAGCCGAAGGATACTGTTTCAACGGCACGGCAAAGGTATCGCTGATGATACCGGAAGGAAAGGCCTGGTCTCCGGAGACTCCCTATCTGTATTGTCTTGAAGTAAGATATGGAACACACAGTGAATGTTATCAAATCGGACTTCGGTCTGTTTTGCTTGATCCGAACAGGGGATTGCTGCTGAACGGAAGACAAATCAAACTGAAAGGCGTCTGTCTTCACCATGATCTGGGCGCATTGGGTTCCGCATTTCACCCGAAGGCTGCCAGGCGTCAGCTCAATCTGATGAAAAAAATGGGGGCAAACGCCGTCCGGACAAGTCACAATCCACCTGCTTCGGCATTTCTTGATCTTTGTGATGAAATGGGTTTTCTGGTTGTTGATGAAGCGTTTGATATGTGGGAAAGACCGAAAACTGAATTTGATTATGCCAGGTTTTTCAATGAATGGTACAGCAAAGACGTTGCTTCCTGGATCAGACGTGACAGAATACACCCATCCGTTATCATGTGGTCAATCGGAAATGAGATTTATGACATACACGCAGATCAAAAGGGAAAAGAGATCACACAATTGCTTTGCGATGAAGTACGCATTCATGATCCGCTTTTCCATGCCTATACAACATTCGGATGTAACTATATGCCGTGGGAAGGAGGCCAGCGATGCGCCGAGATCGTGGACGCAGTCGGATATAATTACGGTGAAAAACTGTATGAAGATCATCATGCAGTGCATTCAGACTGGGTCATTTACGGAAGTGAAACAGCCAGTGTTCTTTCCAGCAGGGGTATTTACCATTTTCCGATTGAACAGAGCATTATGAGTGAAGCAGACAGACAATGCTCGGCGCTGGGAAACAGCAATACCAGCTGGGGAGCTGAAAGCCTCGTCAAAATCCTGATTGATGATGAAAAGAATGCTTTCAGTATGGGACAGTTTATCTGGAGCGGAATTGATTATATCGGGGAACCGACTCCGTATCATACAAGGTCATGCTACTTCGGCCAGGCCGATACCGCCTGCTTTCCGAAGGATTCATATTACTTGTTTCAGAGATTCTGGAACGAAAACAAAATGATTCACATCGGGGTCAGCTGGGACTGGAATCCAGGGCAGATGATCGATATTCCGGTCATTACGAACTGCGATACAGCCGAACTGTTTCTGAACGGAAGGTCTTTGGGACAAAAGGATATCGATCGGACAGATTCCGAACGATGTGTTCCGGTCTGGAAAGTTCCTTTTCTGCCCGGGGAAATCCGTGCTGTCGGATACGACGGCTGCGGCAAACCGGTTTGTGAAATAAAAAGGGTAACGCCCGGAGAAACAGATCATCTGGTCCTGACCTGTGAAGATCCGTATCTGCTGTCAGATGGATGGGATCTTGTTTTTGTTGATGTTTATGCAGCAGACCAATCCGGAAATCCGGTGGAAAATGCAAGAGATCGCGTAAAGATCAGCGTATCCGGCGGCGGAAGGCTGATCGGTACGGATAACGGCGACTCTACAGATCCGGACAGCTACAAAGCTGACTGCAGAAGGCTTTTTTCAGGCAGACTTTTACTGATGATTGCTTCAAACGGAAAGCAGGAGGATGTTTCTGTCCGTTTAAGCAGAACAGACGGGGATTCATACGATCTGACCATCCCGGTCCGGAACGCAATGCAAAAACCGGGGATATCATTCCTGCAGCAATCGATTTGTAAGCCTTTATCGAGTACAGTTCATGCCAGAAAGATCATGATCGAACCGCTTGATCCGACTGTACTGAATTCAAAAGCACCTGAATGCCGTTTCCGCTGGACAGTGCTTCCGGAGAACGCGACAGATTATTCAGTTGCATGGCAGGTTACGAACGCGGCAGGCATCGAATCACCTTATGTCCGAATCGCGGAAGAAAACGGTATCGTAACTGTCCGTGCTTATGGGGACGGAGCATATTATCTTCGTGCCCTTTGTATTGAAAATCAATACTGCGCATTTATCAGCCAGATTGAGTTCAGTGCATCCGGGATGGGTTCGCCGGCACTTGATCCATATCAATATATCTCTGCCGGACTTTACGATTGTCATGAAGGGGATATCGGAGCAGGAAACGAAAAAGGAATCGCTTTTTCGAGAGACGGCAGGAGCATGGTCGGTTTCAGCTGCGTTGATTTCGGAAAAACAGGCTCCGATACGATCACTGCAGATATCTTTGCGCTGAACGGAGACGCATATGATATTGAACTCAGCGCGTCATCTTCCGGGAAGGAAAAAAGACGGATCGGTATGCTTCATTATCAGAAACCGAGCATATGGAATGTATACCAGCCTGAAACGTGGCGCCTGCCGGAAAGACTGACCGGTATTCAGTCCCTGTTTTTTACTATGACTGAAAAAATCCATATGAAAGGATTTATTTTTGAAAAACAGCAGAATGCATTTATCCGGCACAGCGCCGGAAGCGCCGACTCTATATACGGAGACAGCTTCAGCCGCGCAGGGGAAGCAGTGAATGAGATCGGCAACAATGTAACGCTTATCTGGAACGATATGGACTTTGGCGGTGAAGGAGCAGTTTTACTGGAGATTGAGGGCAGAACGAAACTGACGGTTAATACGATCAGCATCCGGATCAGAAACCAACAGGGGAAAGAGATCGTTTCCATTGCTGAATTTGACGGCAAACGGGACGGCATACAGCAGTTCAGGGTAAACGTACCTGACGGAAACTGCACAGTTTCTTTTGTGTTTCTTCCGGGAAGCTCTTTTGATTTTGATTCATTCCGGTTTCAAAGATGTGAAAACTGGACAGAAGAAGTATAATAAGATAAAATTAATCAGATATGCTGAAATCGCAATGAAGCGGTGAAAGGAGGAGCGTATGAGTTCCGGACTCAAGAAAATCCTGAGCTTTCTCTTCATCGCTCTCTCCATTACAGTCGTATTCTTTATCGCATTCAGCAATGAAGATCTGACCAATGCCTGGGATGCCATCAAACAGATGAATCTTTTCTGGCTTGCAGGTATTCTCGGATGCTGGCTCGTTTATACCGTGTGCGACGGGATGAATTACTGGTTCTATCTTCGCGGACAGGGATTCAAAATCAGTATCGGCCGTGCCGTAAACGTAGCGCTGATCGGCTTTTATTACTGCAACATCACGCCCAGCTCAGCCGGTGGTCAGCCGATGCAGGTCAATTCCATGAGGAAAGCCGGCATCCCTGTCGGATATGGCACCATGGCGGTTACGATCCGATTTATCACAAACCAGACGATGACGTCCGTCATCGCGCTCGTTCTATACCTGATCAACAGGGACTTTGTTCAGCGGCAGCTTGCCGGCGCGATCTGGCTGGTCCGTATCGGATGGCTGATCAATTTTGCAGCGGTTCCGCTTGTCCTTCTTGCAGCCTTCAAACGCAACTGGATCCAGAAACTTGCCGAGATGATGATACGGTTTCTGGAAAGAATCCATCTGCTTCGGAATAAAGAGGCAGCTGTCTCCAAAGTCACTGAAGTACTGGATACTTACCATACAGCACTTCTTGATCTGATGCATTCACCCGGACAAATCCTGCTGCAGTTTGCCTGCTCAACCGTCGGCCTGCTGGCTTTATTCGGTACAACGGTATTCGTCTATTATGCATTCGGGATGACCGGCACACCGTGGTATCATGTGCTGACCATCAGTTGTCTGCTGTTTGTAAGCGCCAGTTATACGCCGCTTCCGGGCGCAAGCGGCGCTCAGGAAGGCGGCTTTCTGCTGTATTTCAGGGATATTTTCAAAAACGGCACCATCGGACTGGCTTTATTGATCTGGCGTTTTTTCACCTATTATCTTTATCTGATCGTCGGCGTGTTCACGATCCTGCTTGAGAAGATTATCCTCAGACGTGAAGCAAAAAAGAAAGCATTTTCTCCAAAATCATCTTCCTGACAAGGAAAAGCATTTATTTGTGTACACGAAAAAAACTTGTTCTTCATATTTCTTGAATATAATATAATAATGAAACCTAAGGAAGTTTATATTTGGAGGGAGAAAGATGAAAAAAAGGCATGTCATTGTTATACTTCTTTGCATGCTTATGGCGATCGCTGCAGTGTGCATTCCCTGTCTTGCCGAAGAAGCGGCGGAAGGCGCAGAGGAGGCTGCGGCTCTGAGTCCTTTCCAGAATTCTTTCTGGGCACTTGTGCCTCCGATCATCGCCATCATACTGGCATTAATCACAAAAGAAGTTTATTCATCCCTGTTTATCGGTATTGCGGCAGGCGCCCTCCTGCTGAACAATTTCCATCTTGAAAATTCCATGAACCGTTTGTTCTCCGGTGGGTTCATTGTTTCCGTTACAGATGCATATAACATCGGTATCCTGGTTTTCCTGGTGCTGCTGGGCATGATGGTTTCTCTGATGAACAAAGCAGGCGGAAGCGCCGCTTTCGGACGCTGGGCGCAGACACACATCAGGAGCCGTGTCGGTGCGCAGCTTGCCACCATTGCGCTGGGCGTACTGATATTCATTGATGACTATTTCAACTGCCTTACAGTCGGCAGTGTAATGCGTCCTGTTACAGACAAGCATAAAATTTCCCGTGCAAAACTTGCCTATCTGATCGATGCGACAGCAGCGCCTGTCTGTATCATTGCTCCGATCAGCTCATGGGCGGCTGCAGTTGCAGCTTTTGCAGACGACGGTGTCGGTCTGCAGCTCTTTATCAACGCAATTCCATACAACTTCTATGCGCTTCTGACCATCGTTATGATGATCGGCATGGTCGCGATGAAAAAAGAATACGGCCCCATGAAACGTTTTGAAATGAACGCTGTGGAAAAGAACGATCTTTTCTCCGGAAAAAATCCGTATGCAACAGCAGAAGAAGAATATAACGCCGAAAACGGTAAAGGGAAAATATCTTTCCTGGTATTACCCGTTATTATCCTGATTATCTTCTGTACACTTGGCATGCTTTATACCGGCGGCTTCTTCAGCGGCGAGAATTTCATCACAGCCTTCTCCAACTCTGATGCCTCTATCGGACTTATGCTCGGTTCCTTCTTTGCAATTGTGTTCACCATGATCTATTATCTGATCACAAGAGCCATGAGTTTTAAAGATATGATGGATTGTCTGCCTAACGGGTTCAAGGCGATGGTTCCCGCCATCCTGATCCTAATCTTTGCATGGACACTGAAAGACATCACGATTGAACTCGGCGCCAAAGTTTATGTACATGACATTGTCCAGAACAGTGCAGGTTCTTTCCAGAACTTCCTGCCGGCAATAATATTTGCGATCGCATGTCTGCTGAGTTTCGCCACAGGCACCAGCTGGGGTACTTTCGGCATGTTGATTCCGATCGTGCAGAGTGTTTTTGCGATGGACAACCCGCTGGCGATCGTATGTATTTCCGCATGTATGGCAGGTGCTGTCTGTGGAGACCATTGTTCGCCGATTTCCGATACGACGATAATGTCTTCTGCGGGCGCTCAGTGTGACCATGTGAATCATGTAAATACACAGCTTCCTTATGCAATTACGTGTGCAGGCGTATCTTTTGTAGCATATATTGTTGCAGGATTTGTACCGAACTGGGTCATTGCGCTTCCCATTGCTATCGCACTAATGCTGCTGACACTTTTCGGTATCAATACATTCAGTAAAAAACAGGCATAATCATATTTTACAAAAAAAGTCAAAGGGCTGACGTATTGTCAGCTCTTTTTCACGCTGTCTTGCGGGAAACGAAGGGGCATGGTAATATAAAAGAAGATTCACACAGGGAAGGAACAGATAATATATGCATCGCAAAAAGATTGCAGTACTGATGGCGAGTATTGACCGCGAATATCAGCAGGACTTTGCATCCGGACTTGCTGCTGCTGGGTCAAAACTCGGCATGGATATATGCATCTTTAACAGCCAGGGACATATGAACGTGGCAATCTCCACCAGTGAGGTCGGAGAAAGCATGATCTATGATCTTGCCGATCTGAATGATTTCGACGGGATCATTTCCATGCCTGCTACCATGGGCAGCGATATTGCGATCAAAAAACTCTACGAAGTTCTCTCTCCGTTAAAGGGGAAACCGCATGTTTCGATTGACGTTCCCCAGGAAGGCGCCGTAACAATTCAGTTCAATGACCGAATCAGTGTAGAAGAAATAACCGAACATATGATCTCTGAACACGGCGCCAGGAAGATCGCTTTTGTCAGCGGACCGCTGAACTCCAGTGTGGCAACGGAACGTATTGAAGCATGCAGGAATGTTTTAAAACGCCATAGTCTTACATTAGATGACAATCTGATCTTTGACGGGCAATGGACGCGTATCGGAGGCAGAACAGCTGCTGAAAAACTGCTTGAAATCGGTGGTGAACTGCCTGACGCAATCATATGCGGTAACGACGATATGGCTCTGAGCGTTATCGAATGCATGAATGAGCATGGAATACGCGTCCCGAAAGATATTGCTGTTACAGGATTCGACGCATTGCGTGAAGCGATTATGCGCGGACTCACCACCGTTTGCAGGCCGATTGACAGATCAGCAAGAAAAGCCATTGAGATTCTGCACAATTGGATCGAAGGAGAAGAACCTGCTGAGAAAACATATATTCTTTCAACGATTCCGATCTTCGGCGACAGCTGCGGTTGCACCCAGAGTATGGAACATATCAACGAAAAGCTCAGGGCGCTGGGCTCCGACAGATGGAATATGGAAGCGACACTTACGCGCGTAAGTATGTTCTCAGGCACCATGGCCGGTGTAGGTGACGAAACGGAAACACATGAAAAAATCCAGGATTTTGTCAAAAACTGGAATATACGGGAATTTTATCTGTGCGTTGATCCTTCCATCTGCCGGGAAACAGAAATCATTTCAAGCGGGTCGGGTTATCCAGAAGAGATGCTTTTGCTTTACGGCATCAGGCCGGGTAAACATTATGATTATCAGATGATTCAGACCAGGGATCTGTCACCTGTTTTGCAGGAAATGCGAAAAAGCGCGGTATGTCTTGTGTTTTGCCCGCTTTATTATCGTGACAGGAGTCTGGGATATGTCGCAATGGACCTAGGAAACGGAATCGGGTCTGCGCTTTATCCTGTGCTGATGCTGCTGAATGGTGCTCTGATGAGCCTGTATCTTCAGACAAATATCAAAAGATCTGCCGCCACCATTGAACGAATGGCAATTGAAGATATTATGACCGGGATGCTGAACCGAAGAGGATACATGGAAAGAGCACCGATTTTGCTGGAACAGGCAAAGACAGAAGGGAAGGTTTTTGCGCTTCTCAGTGCCGACATGGATCATATGAAGGAAATCAACGACAGGTACGGACATCTGTCGGGAGATGAAGCGATATGTCGAATGGGGAAGGCGCTCAGATGTCTTGAAAAAAACGGAATTACGCCGGTTCATATCAGCGGCGACGAGTTCCTCGCATACGGAATTGTCAATGAACCTCAAGAAGCGAGAAATATGATTTCACACGTGAACGAGGAACTGAAAAGGATCAATGAAGAAGACCCGTGGATCTGTGATATCAGCGCAAGCATCGGTATATACGCAGCCGTGCCCCGGAAAGAAGACAATATCGATATCTTTATGACAATGGCTGACCGATCGATGTATGCAGATAAAAACAGAAGGAAATACGGCAGACGAAAAGATGATATTATAACTGATACGGCACAATAACAAAACCGAAGCCATATTAGGGCTTCGGTTTTCTAATGCATGATCAGGTCATGATTATTCGTTTTCACCGCGCATTTCAGAGAACCTTTGGAAAAGGATGTCCTCAAGTTCTTCATCAGGTGCATTATATACATCGTTTCCTTCTTCATCCTGTTCAACCTTCAGGAAGAAAACAGCATCATCCTCTTCAGGCTCAGCCAGTGCAAGATAAATATCTCCTTCATATTCGAGGGCATCGACAAAAATGAAGGATACGGTCTCTCCATCATCACCGATCATTTCAATGATATCGCCTTCCACCAGGCTGTTCAGTTCTTCCTCCTGATCAAAAGATTCAGGATTGCCATTCATTTCGTCACTCATGTTCATTCCTCCTTATGGGATTGAGAATCCAGCCATTGCTGTAAAATAAATGTGGCAGCTACTTTATCAACTACCTGTTTACGGTCACCGCGGGATAAACCGCCTTCGATCAGGATCTCTTCCGCGGAGACCGTAGAAAGCCGTTCGTCCTGATAAACCACGACAAGGCCGGCTTTTTCAAGCTGATGACAGAAATCACGTACTTTTTGTGCCTGAAAGCCTTCCGATCCATCCATGTTCAGCGGTAATCCTGATAGGATCCTGTCCGTACCGTAAGAACTGCAGATCTGTTTGATCTTTTTTGTGTCAGGACCCCATCCGATCCGGCGGATCACCTCAACTGGCATGGCGATCATTCCCGTCGGGTCGGAAACAGCTACGCCGATCCGTGCATCACCGATATCGAGACAAACAATTCGATCATTCATATGGATCATCAGATAAGCAAGCCTCCGGATTCAAGATGAAGACAATCCGGAGGCGCACCGTTATCAGTCGTGGTTGCTTGAACGGCGGGGAGGACGGCGATTGCCATCACGACGGGGCGCGTCTGAACCCGCTGTATATTCTATATCATTCCTGATCAGGTTGATACGTCCCTGGGCATCAATCTCGCTGACTTTCACTTCCAGTTCATCACCAATATTCACAACATCTTCCACTTTTTCCACACGTTTGGTATCAAGCTTAGAAATATGAATCATACCGTCCTTACCGGGAGCGAGTTCCACAAAAGCACCGAAATTCATGATACGCACAACTTTTCCGGTGTACACATCGCCGACTTCGATATCCTTGGCAATGCCTTCAATGATGTGACGGGCCTTTTCAGCAGCTTCCTGATCAGGCGTTGAGATGAACAC